>JALOAH010000028.1 GCA_023228865.1 Porticoccaceae bacterium
CCGGAATGACCGACCTGATGGAAAAAATGGCTTCTCCAGAAGCCAAAAATCAACGAAAACGGGGATGGTTCTGACGAATTTAATGATTGCATCGCTGTATGCATCAATTGATCAGACCTTCCCTAAAGATAAACTCTCCGACCTGCTGCTTGAAAAAACAATAAGTAAAATAAGCTCTCAAGGGCTGGATGGTTTTATTTTTCGTTCGGTTGCAACAGCTGCGGATTGCTCGACAACGGCCATAATCCAGCGCTTCACAAATAAAGCAGGCTTGATTAACGCAGCCCTAGAGTTGGCACTGTCAGAAGATGCCCGGTTTCACCAAAAACTTGCGCAAGCGTTGGCTGAAATGCCCATTTCATTTACCACGATGTCTGACTTGCTGGCATCCTATATAGAGTTAAGAGCCAACAGCCAAATAGCCCGATTTTGGTCGGAAATTATCTTCTCCAGCAATCAGACCGCTGAAATTTCCAGCGCAGCAAAAAACTGGCATCAACGTCGAATTGATTTCTGGCAAACATTATTTTCCCATTGGCACCAATCACTTTCTGAAGAGATGGCCTCGCTTGTGACCGGTTATGCCGTCATGGAGGAAGTCTATGCATTTGAACTCAAAGACAGCATAAAGTACCGGCAACTACTGAGAGAAACCTGCAGGGCACTGCTGGCTAACAGCTTCAACCAAAATGATGAGTTCTCGAATGGCGACATCAGTCTATGGCTCAATAAGCAAAACGCTTCTTTTCCAGATTTTATAGCAAAGGAAACCAACGAAACCGCAGACAAACTGCTGGATATTGCGGCTGACGACATTTTTGAAAACGGTATCGACTCGATCAACCAGCGGAGAATGTCCAAGCTAGCCGGAGTGGCCTCATCCATGATGAATTATCATTTTGGCAATATGTCGAACTTCATCAATCAAGCCGTATGGCACGCGCTGCAACGGGATATTCCCCACGAATTTGAGCCCATAGTAGACCCAAAACTTAAGCAAAAAGACATGCGCGAATGGGCTACTGTATTGCAGCGACTTACGCGGCCACCAGCAGGGGACGCAACCGCCGGTTTCTATAACAACTATGCGCGCCTGTCAGGCCAGGCCAGCTTGCTGGCAGTTAAAAACAAACAATTGGGCAGCCTCATTGAACATCTGCGAAGAATCGACGGTTGGGGAACCTATAGAGCAGGGCAGACCATTTGGCCTGCAACGCTGACCGTCAGGCGTGGCAATGCAACCGCCTTTGGCGTTTGGATAAAAGGCGAGGCCGTCATAAACAGTGTTATCAATCCAGGAAGAAAAATTGACCAAAGCACGCTGAATTCTGCCGCCAACCTGCTCTTTGTCAAGAAATAGTCTGACAGGCCCTGCCGCCGCTGGCCATGGCGACACAGATCTCCTTGATATCTTTACAAAAAACCAAAAACCCCTCGGCAGCTCCTTTCTTTTAACCGTTCTTTTATCGACCTGCACAACTGCATGGTACCTGGCCAAAAATAATAGATGATCGAAATATACTGTTATCAAAAAAAGGGGTTTTATCGTTTATTGTAATTAAAAAAAACAGACGATCGATTGACCAAAAGACATATTGCCCATAGAATTTGACGATTGAAAGACAATCAATAGGGAAAAACCACCAGCATTCATTTTCTCGGCGGCATGCCTGCCCTGCATTGCACCCATTGATTGCCCTACAGCATGGCTGAGGCCAGAAACCAGGTTCACATCTAAAATCAATGTATTTAATGGCGATTCTATAATGACAACTGACACCCAAACCTCCGATCTCCCGCCCTGCCCCATCAGTCACGATAACCGACATGACTTTACAAACCGCCCCGAGGGGCGTGAAGCCCTCGCCTATATGTTTTCAGAGCCCGACCTGGGCATTGCCGGCTTTATGTATACCTGGGTAGAAAAAGGTGTCGCGAGCGCAGCATTAATGGCCTGCGGCCCAGGTGTTGGCGAGCCCATCGAGGAACGTTTTCAAGGAATCTCCGTCCCCAATGATATGGATTTTTACGATTGGCGTGTCGGTAGTCTCCATTACAAAATCATCGAACCTAATCAAAGTGCAGAATTTTCCATCAAGGGAAAACGCATAGAAATGGATATTCGCTTTGAAGCCTTGCACCCCCCCTACCCCGCGAGCGCACACAAGGACGGTTGCCCACCCTATTATGGTGACGATCGCACCGAACAACACGGGCGCTCGATAGGCACCTGGACTATTGACGGCAAAACCCACCAGATTAACGGCTTTTGCCAGCGGGATCATTCCTGGGGGCCGCGGGTCTGGGGCGTCAACCAGCATTACAAATGGTTTCACGCCACCAATAGCGATGCCGCTATCTTCTTTTTTGAAATGCATTCCTTCGGCAAGGTGAATCTGCGCGGCTATGTTTTCAAGGACAACCATATGGCGGAAATCACCAGTGTTCATTATGACTACACATTTGACGACAGAATGTATCACACGTCCATTGATGTCAGGGCGACAGATTCATCAGGTCGGTCTACAGACATCAAATGCAAGGCTTTTACCCATTACATGTTCAATGCCGACCCATTGATTGAACTGAGGGAGGCGCCTACCCTTGTCGAAATAGACGGCAAGCCTGGTGTAGGCTGGTGTGAATTCTGCTGGAACAAACAGTATATTCAGTTCGCAGCAGACTACACCCACTACAGCAACACTCCAGCCTGTACCATACAGCAGCCCTGAACGACAGCAACCGAGCCAAGGAATTGAAAATGATTGATATAAAAGATCTGGATTACCACCATCAACATTGTGATGACCCCACCTGGGCAGAAACGTATTTTCTGATTTTTTCCTGCCCGGAAGCCGCTATCAGTGGCAACGCCTACATACTTTCCCGCCCCAATGTTGGAGTGACACTGGGTTCTGTCTATGTCCACCAGGGCATTTGCCATAACACCTGGGAAGCGGATTATTCCGACGCGCCGATGCACTTGCCCACGCCGGAGAAATTCTCTGATTTCACCCTGGATAATGGCCTCAGCCTGATGGGTTCCAATAATGCCAGGGACTACCATTTACGCTATGACGGTCGCGACGGACTGTGCAAGTTCGATCTTAATTTCAAAGGGGTTATGGATCCCTTTGATGCCCTCGACCCCCAGCACAACCCCATGCTGAAATCCTTTGATAGTCTCGAAGACGCCACCGGCGCGGACGGCTGGACCGGCGGCCATTATGACCTTGTCGGCCATGTTACCGGAGAGCTGGAGCTCTACGGGAAAAAGTACAAAATTGACTGTTATGACGGTTTGGATCGCAGCTGGGGACCCAGGCTGGAATGGAATGGTTCACCCGTATCCTGGATCCATATGGGTTTTGGCGATGATTTGGCATTTCACCTGGTGATGACCCTCAAGATGACACCAAAAAGTTACGAATCCAACGAATTGCGTTTTGGCTATGTCACAGTAGACGGCGAAACCAGCGGCGTTGTCGCTGCAGAAGTGACTGGACAAAACAGTGGCATGCTCGGCACCTATAGGGAAGTCAAAATTCGCGACGCCAAGGGTCGCGAATGGTCGATGTTTGGCACTGCAATCGCAGCTGCACCCTGGCACACCGCCTACGGCAGTTTTATTTCGTTTCAAACCCTGTACCGCTGGACCATGGGTGACCGCACCGCCTACTCTCACACCACAGAGGTCATCGGACAAACCACGCTGGGGAAACATTTCTCAAGGCTGGGCAAGGGTTATGACAAATAACAACACTTTACGGAATGATCCCGCAGAGGCCTGATTTGAAGAAAGTCGCCAGCCCTTAGCCACGAAAATGGCGATTGGGCTGGCGCTAATGACAAAACCAAGACGACGCACCCAGCCCGTACAGGAATAAGCCATCGGCCCGCCCAAATACCTGCGCCAAACAACTGGATACTATCCGCAAATTAATTTTTGCCCATGAACAAACAAGAACAAAACAAGCGGGATCTAGCCTGGATCGCTGGAAGCACTTTCCCTAAAACTGATTGCGACAATGTCTCTAAAAATCCAAGAATACCCCTCTAACCCTATATAAAAAGATCAGATTCCATGTCCGAATTAGCCAATCAAATACGTGAAGCATATTATCAGGATCAAAAAAGTGGCAAGGTGGCCATTTCCAGAGACGATATCCCTCTATCCTACGAAAGCATAACCAATACATGGCTAACCGATATACTCTGCAGCGACAGTGAGGGTGCTATGGTTATTAATCATCACCTTGATGCTCCCGACGATGGCTCAAACAACCGCCGCAGAATTTTTGTTGAATACAATGAGCAAGGCAACGAAGCTGGCTTACCCCCATCGGTATTTTGCAAAGCGACCCACGGGCTTGCAAATCGCCTGATGCTGGGACACTCTGGCGCCATTCTCTGCGAATTCACTTTTTACCAATACGCGCGAAATTTGCTCGACATCGAGACGCCAAAGGCCATCTTCGCTGCGTTCGATAAGCTCAGCTTCAATTCTATCCTTGTCCTGGAAGACATGAGTTCATCTGCTGAATTCTGTTCGGAAAAAACGTCGGTTGATCGCCGTATGATTGAAAAACAACTGGATCTTCTCGCAAAGCTCCACAGCCGCTTTTACCGCTCTCCAGAACTGGACACGACGCTGGCGGGTTTACCGAGCTACCAGCAGCGTTTTAATAATTCTGCACGTTTCCATTTGAAAGACTCCTGCCGCGCAGGTTTCGAGGCAGCCCGCGAAGTACTTCCTCCGTCACTAGCAAACCGCTGGCAAGATATTTGGTCAGCCATTATTCAATCGATTGAAATCCACAATGATTTACCCTGGACACTTTGCCATGGCGACATGCATCTCAGAAACTGGTATCTCACCCATGATGGCAGAGTGGGACTCAGTGACTGGGGAGTCGCCCACAGAGGGCATTGGTCAAGAGATGTGGCTTATCTTTTATCCGTTGCTTTAAAAACAGAAGATCGCAGAACCTGGGAAACTGAATTAATTGATTACTACCTGGAGCGAATGAGCCAATACGGAATATCGCGAATACCTTTCGATACTGCAATGCTTTATTACCGTCAAGCCATGATGACAGCCTTTGCGCTATGGCTAAAAACCTTAAAACCCGCTACGGATATGCCGAATATGCAACCGGAGGAGACAGCATTGATATTTTTGCAACGTATTGGCTGCGCCATTGATGATTTGGCTATTTTGGATTTGTACTCTTAACCCGTTTATCAAATAGTTTGATCAAGCCTTCGACCATCGTCGAACCCAGTTCGGCGGGATCGTTGATGCTGATGGCAGAACGGTAATAGGATTTTACATCATGACCTATACCTATAGCCGTAAGTTCGACATCAGAGCGGTTTTCAATAAAAGTGATGACATCCCGAAGATGGCGATCGAGAATATTTCCCCGATTCGCTGCTAACGTGGTTTCTTCAAGGGGAGCGCCATCAGAGATCACCACAAGGATGCGGCGCTGCTCCTGCCTTGCCAAGAGCCTTTGATGAGCCCACAACAACGCCTCTCCGTCAATATTTTGTTTGAGAAAATCGTCTCGCAACATTAAGGCCAGTCCTTTGCGAGCATGACGAAGAGGCGTATCCGCATTTTTGTAAATAATGTGCCTGATATCATTAAGCCTGCCAGGATTTGCGGGTTTTCCCTGTTGATGCCAGTATTGGGCAGACTGGCCACCTTTAAAGTCCGCTGTGGTGAAACCAAGAATTTCTACTTTTACACCACAGCGTTCCAGCGTTCTTGCCAGAATATCGACAGTTACAGCGGCCACCATAATCGGATACCCGCGCATCGAGGCAGAGTTGTCGATTAACAGGGTAACCTGAGTGTCGACAAAAGAAGAATCTGCATCAATTTTGAAAGATAGAGGCTGTATCGGGTCGACGATAACTTGAGAGAGTCTGGCGGCATCCAGGATCCCTTCTTCCTGCTCAAATTCCCAGTGCCGGGTTTGTTGAGCCATCAGCTTGCGTTGCAGCCGGTTTGCCAGTCTCGAAACCACTGTATGCAATCTGGATAACTGCTTGCTAAGCTGTAGCCAGAGGTGATCCAGCTCATCTGAAGTACAGAGATCATTCACAGTCAATACGCGATCAAAGGCTGTGGTAAATGGTTTGTAAGCCGACTGCTGCCGATTGCCACTAAAAATAGAGATTTGGCCGTTTGCTTGACTGGCGTGAGGAATTTCATTGTAATCATTGCTTTCTAAAGCAGGTAACAGCGACTGGCTGATGCTTTCGAGATTATCGCCATCGCTGCTGGCATCCAACTTTGCAAGGAGTTGCATTTTCTCCTCATCTGCTGCTTCTGGCATAGTAAATTCTGATGAAAATACAGATAGCAGTTGCGCATTAGGTGAGCGTTCATTCAAAGATATATCACTTTCTCCACCAACGTCGACTAAGGCTAAAGCACGGAAAATTCTATTGACGCCAATAGCAAAATTTTCCTGGTTGCCGATACAGGATTTTAAATCAGCGATCAATGCATAGATGTGATCGTCAAAAAAATTGCGAAAATGGCCGACGAATTTGTCTATGGATGCTGATAGTGGCAATCCGGAAATGATTTCTCTTACTAGAAAGCAAAATGCATCCGGGATTAAATCATTTGCTTTTTCCCTATAAGCTTTTTCATTAAGACGGTGATAACCTTTTTCCCTGAAACTGTAGTCAAGGGATGCCTGCAAGTTGTGCGAAACCCCTTTAAAACGCTTTGCCCCCAGGAGTTCGCAGCGATACTGCTCCAGGGTATCAAACAGTCGTCCAGGGAGGTCGCCTTTTGGCCTGTAGTGCTGATGAATATTGGCGTCCTGATAACAGAGTTTCATGGCCTCGGCATCGGCTTTACCGCGAAAAACAGCAACCATTTCAGGAGTTTTCACCAACAAGGACGGAGGCAAACCGACTTCACCACTACCAGGTCGAGACTGCCCGTTTCCATAGTGAAACCCTAACGTTCGCTTTTTGGCCATCGCCTTCAGCGTCGACCCTGTCACTCGCCGCCAAAGTTGATCCGAGGACTCCTTCACCACAGGGTCATCAACCTTGCTTTATAACCAGGTTCAGGGCGGATTCCGGCAGGTCTTTATCCATCACTCGTTGATAGTACTCGGCAATAACCGGCTGCTCCAATTCATCACAGCGATTAAGAAAGGTCAGACGAAAGACATAGCCGATATCATTAAAAATTTGCGCATTTTGCGCCCAGGTAATCACTGTTCGTGGCGACATTACCGTGGAAATATCACCATTGATAAAACCGCTGCGGGTCAATTCAGCAACATCAACCATTGCAGCAAGCATTATCTGCCCTTCATTGTCGCCGTAATGGGGGCATTTAGCCGTGACAATTTCCACTTCGGCTTCCCGTGGCAAGTAGTTGAGCTTGGTGACAATATTCCAGCGATCCATCTGCGCCTGATTAATCTGCTGAGTACCATGATATAGACCCGTAGCATCCCCCAAGCCGGCGGTGTTGGTGGTAGCAAAAAGGCGGAAGTAGGAGTGGGGGCGAATGACTCGGTTTTGGTCAAGTAACGTCAGTTTTCCTTCAGCTTCCAGTATGCGTTGAATCACAAACATCACATCTGGACGACCGGCATCGTATTCATCAAAAATCAGGGCGACGGGATTTTGCAAAGCCCAAGGCAGCATACCTTCACGAAATTCTGTCACCTGTTTACCATCCCGCAAAACAATAGCGTCCTTGCCGATGAGATCAATCCGGGAAATATGGCTGTCCAAATTGATACGGATGCAGGGCCAATTCAATCGCGCGGCGACCTGCTCTATATGGGTCGATTTGCCAGTACCATGATAACCTTGAATCATCACCCTGCGATTGAAAGCAAATCCCGCCAGAATTGCCATCGTGGTATCCCGGTCAAAACGATAGGTGTAATCAATAACAGGCACATGGGGATCCGCGCGCGAAAAGGCCGGCACGGTCATATCGCAATCAATATCAAAAACCTCCCGTGCAAAAACCTCAACATCAGGTTCCTGCATCAGGGAAGCTTCGCTATTATGGCTGCTTTTCATCAAAACATTGTCCTGTAACAACTCAACGGTGAATCAGTGTCCCATCAATATGCCGCAGGCCATGCGCGCTTGATTATAGCGTCCATATCCACTGAATTCGGCATCGAACCAAAAGCATAGCCACACTTACCCTCGAGGCGAGTCAGACAAAATGCGTCTGACACTGCCGAAGGCGCATGTCGAATCAGCTGTGACGCCTGCATTGCCACTGCCATGCGCTCTGCCAGATAACGGGCATCCTGCTCAGGCATATTGTCATCAAACACCAATTTTTTCACTTGCTCGATTGTCGCATCCAAACGACGATCCGCGCCACGCACTTCATCAAGCTCGGCAAAAAATGCTTCACCTGCCAGAGGCTCCTTGCGGAATGCCCTGAGAATATCCAGGCTAATGACATTGCCTGGCCCTTCCCAAATTCCATGAATCGGCGCCTCGCGGTAAATACGAGGAATAACTGATTCTTCAATGTAACCCACCCCTCCAAGCGTTTCCATGGCTTCGTGAACCACTGAAACCACCCTTTTGTTAAGCCAATACTTGGCAACCGCCACGGTAATACGACCAAAGGCGCGCTCGCTCTCATCGGTTGAAGAAGCGTCAAATGCCTTAGCAACCCGCATCATCAAGGTTGTGGCAGCTTCAGACTCAATCGCCATATCGGCCAGGACATTCTTCATCAGCGGTTGATCAATGAGGCGCTTCTGGAATGCAGTGCGATGCGAACAATGATGCATTGCCTGGGACAAAGCCTGTCGCATCATGCCGGTGGGAATAAGTGCGCAACCAAAGCGGGTGTGAAGCATGAATTCCATAACCGTTGGAATCCCTCGACCTTCTTCACCAACCAGCCAGCCGTGGGTTCCTTCAAATTCCAGTTCGGTTGAGGCATTTGATTTATTGCCAAGCTTATCCTTGAGCCGCTCCAGAGAAATGGGGTTGCGGGTACCGTCGGGAAGCCAGCGCGGCACCAGGAAACAGCCAGGACCTTTTGTAGTTTGCGCCACCACAAAAATCACATCGGCCCCTGCTGCGGAGCAAAACCATTTGTGACCCGTGAGAAGATACTCTTCTCCTGGTCCAGATTTTCCTGTCGGTTTGGCAAAAGTCGAGTTGCGTCGAATATCAGACCCACCCTGCTTCTCTGTGGATGTAAACGCAATACTGATTCCGCTCTTTTCCCAATGGGGAATCGGGCGCGGGTCGTATTTAGTCGAAAGCATCAACGCTTCCCACTGTTTGGCCAGCTCAGGCTGTTTGCGCAGCATGGGCACAATGCCATAGGTAATATCCGTAGGGCAGAGAACCCCACATTCAAGCTGGGCAAAGAGAATTTCCGCAGCGCCGCGGGCGACATGACCACCGGGTCTATTGTGTATCCAGGGCATAGCATGGACTTCATGCTCCCAGGCCAGCCCCATCACATCGTGCCAGGCGGGATGGAATTCAACTGTATCCACCCGTTGCCCAAAGCGGTCAAAGCGTTTTAGCTCTGGGACTTTACTGTTGGCAAGAGAGGCTTTATCAATCCATTCAGGGTCGTGTATCTTTTCGCCCAAACTGATCAGGTTGTTGAGAGCCCAGCCCCCCCCCTTCTCTCAGCAATCCTTCTTTTAAAGCAACGTCCATTTCTAGTGCATTTATATTTTCCAGCGGCGGCGGCATATTTTCGACGTCATGGGTGCGTAACGCAGTTCGCGGCTTGACATAGCTCATATTGATTACCTAAAGAATACGGTTTTGACGACAGTTACTCTATTGGGGCAGAAAAATTATTTAATGAAATATTATTTACCTTTGAACACAGGACTTCTTTTTTCCAAAAATGCAGTGACTCCTTCGTGAACATCCATAGTCTTGGATACTTTAAACATTGCCTGAGCTTCATCTTCTAGCTGGGCATCAAAAGGTTGCATCAATGATTTAGCAATGAGCTGCCTTACCATGCCATAGGCAACAGTAGGACCTTGGCCTAGTTTTTCCACCATTTTTTCTGTAGCCTGAGACAAGTCAGCATCATCAACAACTTCATCTACCAAGCCGACTTTTTCGGCTTGCTCTGCGTCAAGCATCTCGCCTAGAAGTAAAAATCGCTTCGCTCTCGCCATTCCCATGCGAGAAACCAGCCCGTAAGAGCCACCCAAATCACAAGGGAATGAAAGCTGATGGTAAGCAGCGCCAAATTTTGCTGATTTCGCACTTATAACGAGATCACAATTGGATATCATGGATACTGCGCCACCCATGGCCACACCTTGAACACTGGCAATAATCGGAGCATCGAGACGTATCAATCGAGCCATTGCCACATGCACGTCAGACACGGTTTTTAAAATATGCTCTGGAAGGCTATCAAACTTCCCGGCGAATGCCTTTATATCTCCACCAAAACTAAAATACTTGCCTTTAGCATTAAGCAAGACAACCCTTAAATTATCATGTTTTGTCAATTCGTTAGCTGCTTCTAAAAGCTCGCGACAAAATACTTCAGTTATAGTATTACCTGTATCAGGCTGATTGAGCGTAATTCGAGCGCAACCCTTTTCTATTGCAAGATCAATACTTTTATATCCCATAAAACACCTAAAATGTAGACCATAAAAATTAGGGAAACTCTGATTAATTCTGCTTTCGTCACTCCAGCGCAGGCGGGAGTCCAGAAAAATCAAGCGCTTATAGATTCCAGCCTACGCGGGAATGACATTAATCAGAGTTGCCTTAGAATTTTAAATAAAAATCCTAATCAGGATGTTTAAAATATATTCTCATACTTTTTTTATAAGAATATCTAGCGTATACAACGAAAGTACCTCTTTAATCTTTATAAAATTGTCATCGTTTATATTTTCAATGTTCACAACAGAAGAAATTTTTCCGTTTTTTTCATAGATATGAACTTCTACTTTGCTATCAGGAATGTGATGGTTGCACTGCCTAACAATCTCTCTTCGAATCGCATCTAATCGCAACGGCGGCTTTGATAGTTTACCAACAGCGGTCAATGGCAGTTTGTCGAGAATAACAATTTCCACGGGCACAGCTGCGCGTTCTGTCATTTGCTCTCTAGCAAATTCCATAATTTCTTCTGGCGTCGCTTGTGTTCCAGAGATTAACTCGACATAAGCCATGGGCAACTCACCTTTTTCAATATCAGGCTTGGCCACTGCTGCCGCGAGAGCAACTGCGGGATGAGACATCAAGACCTCGTCAATCTTGGCTGAATCTATGTTATGACCACCACGAATAATGACATCCTTTTCTCGACCATAAATCCATACGAATTGGTCTTCATCTACACTGCCAACATCCCCTGTAGTTGCCCATCGCAAACCTTCGGGTCCGTTTTCTACAAAAAATTTATCATCCTGAGCGCTATCGACAAACCCTGGTATGGTTGTCGGCCCTGTTGCGATCAGAATCCCTCTTTCGTCATCTTTAGCAAGGCGCACAAAGCGGTTGCCCTCAAGAATTGCAGAAATTACTTTATGGAATGGCACGACACGGCCACAGGAGCCAATTCGTGGCTCGACATTGCCATTGTAATGAAATGAAAGCAAGCCCTGGAACTCCGTACCTCCCCAGGCTTCACGCAACCAGATACCAAATTTCTCATGGAAGGCATTGGCCACTTCCCGGGCGAGAGGTGCGCCTGCGGCAATAAAGTTTCTCAACTTTGTGGTACGTTTTTCGCCACAATTAAGTAAAGCCACAGCGGTTGTTGGGGTCGCTGTGACCGATGTAATACCAAAATAATCAACGATATTCCAGAATTCTGCTAACAAGCCTGGAGTGCGAAAGCCATCCTGCGTCAAGGTGACAACTGTCTGACCGAATACAATTCCTCTTAAACCATTAGTAATTGCGCCACCAAGATGAAATGTGGGCATGGCATGGCCAATGACATCATTTTTCCCAGGAGCCATCGTCATGCCACAAAGCCAGGCTTGAATCAGCTGGCCTCTCTGGGTATGCCTGACAAGCTTTGGCGTGCCAGTAGTTCCCCCGGTATGCATATAGGCACATTCCCCATCGTTGGCAGCAACAGGATAAAAATTCAATCCAGAAGAAACCTTATTTGACAACACTGTATTCAACCGCTCTTCTTTGCTATTGGCATCACCAATCAAATAGATTTTTTTCAACGTGGGTACGGCGGCCTTTATATTATCCAGCTCATCTTCTTGGGTTGCACTGAAACTGGTATAAGCAGTTACTAAAACAGTGGCTTTTGCCGCATTAAGAATCTCGGTAATATTTTCGGTGGTCAAAAAAGGGTTAATTGGAACATAGCGTCCAGCCACCGAACCAGCCCACATTGAAATGAGCACTTCGGTAATAAAAGGACCAACAACAGCGACAACGGCAGGCTCAGCAAATGATGCGGAATAAAATAGATTGGCAGCTTTTTCAACTAATTCTAAATAGGTTTTAAAATCAATGGTTTCTGGGTCGCAGTCAAATGGTGACTTTAGATGCTTAATAGCAGGCTTATCAGGATTATTGGCAGCAGCAAGTCTTAATGCATCGTATATGCTGTTCATTGGTACGAGATCGGCAAGGGAGCGTTGTTCCAGCCTGACAACATCGTCGTTTGTGACCAATGTTCCTCTATAAATATCGTACATGTTTACCCCTTGTAAAAACATAAGCACAGTTTCGCTCTTCAATACACCAATACTACTCGATGAATTTCATCTGCAAATGCCTTATTCCATCATCACTGATATCAAGACCGAATTTTAAAAAGTTTTCAGCAGTCTTATACTCGGCTAGCAAATAATTTTTAGCTGTACCAATATATTCGGGAAGGGCAGAAGTGAGAGGAATGAGATTTTTTTTATGCCATTTTTCTAGAGAGTTATGGTCAATGGCCTGGGTTTTCCATGTATAAATATCAATAGTGTCTGAATATAGGGACTGACTAAGACAATAGTCTTTTTCAATATCACTCCATGAAACCCCTAAAGACCATAAAAACAATGCGCAAATCACCCCGGTTCTATCTTTACCTGCTGAACAGTGAACAAGAAAGGGGGCGGATTCATGCCCTATAATATGTGTAAAGATTTCCCTGGTAGCCGCCAGAGAATCCGCTTGCGTGATCAAATCGAGATAGATGCCTTGCATGACCTTTTTGGCAATATCTTGACTGCCACCATCTACCCCCTCATCCAATAATGCAACTAATGAAGGATTTAGCTGTTCTGTAAGCAATGGGATATTAAGTATTGAAACGCCATCCTGATGCCACCGGGTTGGCATACTTTTGGATTCAGAATTTCTTCTAAGATCGAATACGGTTTTTATGCCAAGCTTTTCAACTTTTGTTAAATCACTATTGGTCAAACCTGAAAGACGTGCCGAACGAAACATGACATTTTTCTTTATTCGACCGCCATATCGGCTCAGATAATCGCCAAAATCGCGAAAGTTCTTTACCCCTTGAAGAGGAATATGCCTGTTATTCATACACACCCATAAACTATTGCAAAGCAATAATGATTGTCGAATGCTGGATAGCTACTACGCCTATAGATTAATTTTTAAAATTAACAGCTAAACAGCACATCCCTGTGCTGTTATTTGACTGATATTATCTCGCAGTTCCATAAAGCAATTTTTCTAAATCCGGCACAGCATTCTGATCTGCCTCCCAGGCAAGAGGCTTGAACCAGGCTCTGCGCAATTCGAAAATAGATTTTGAACGGTGGTGGATAACAGATTCAATTTCCTTCCGAATTTTATTTTCTGCTTGAATCAATCCTCTTGCTATGAAGCTGATTGTGGCGCGCAGTGACACACCGACTCGATCCAATTCTTCAGCTGCTGCTTCAGGCTTGCTTAAACTAGTTTGAGCAGACTCAATACTCGCAGCCAACTCTTGATGATTTATATTGGCTCGACCAAGAATGGCTAATATTTCATTGCCCATAACAATATACTGATGCAATTCAAATCTCTCCCGACCTCTTGAATAATCCAGGCGCTCAGTCAGAAACGACAAATATTTTGACATAAGCGCGAGCTGCTCTCGAGCAAGAGTATCACCGGATTTTTCAACCACTGGACCAATAATCTTGTCCAGCGATGCGATACAGGCTTTCAAACCACTAATTGAACGATCGCCCATCAGCACCCCTCCTCTAATATTTTCAATAAATCACTAGCGTTGGGATAAACCGCACCTTCGACAATTGCCAATAAAATATCCTGGTGAGATTTACCCAGACGCACCACTCTGTATGTAGAGGACAAGCAAGAAACTACCAATTGATAGGTGTTCAATACACGAAAGTAATGCAACCGTTTCGGGTCAATGAACAACCCAGAAATACGTTGGTAGTCATCTAAAAACTGTTGTTCAGGAACCAGGCCACAAACTAATGGCGTTTTGCCATCCTCGGCGAAATTGCCAAAAAGCGAGGTTGTTACCCATGCCAGGTCTCTGTGCCTGTCGCCTATGTAGCAGCGCTCCCAATCCAACCACCCGGTAATCTGCGAACTGGCTTCATCAAACAAAAAGTTTCCACTGCGATAGTCGCCATGTAAGACACTGGCATGGTCAAGAATGGGCATATTGTCTTCAAGCCAGTTTGCAACATATTCAACAACAGGCAAATCTTCGCTGCGGTCTTCTTCCCATACACGCCTGGCACGATTCAATTGCCATATGGACGCATCCTTTGTTCCCACTTCTGGCTTGTTAAATGCGCTTAGATCGGCATTGCTCCAATCAAAAGTATGAATTGCGGCAAGATGTTCGGTAAATTGAGGCCCCAATATTGCCCTCAATTCCGGAGGAAATTTGGTTCCGGTTCCACTCACTCTTTGCTGGTCTGAGGACGGCTTCGTTGTACCTTTAACAAATCCATAGACAATCGCTGGTTCTGGAAACCATTTCCCCTCGGGATCCATCCAAAACGTTTTTGGCACAGGAACCACATCTTTCATGGCACGAATAATCTGGAACTCTCTGCGACGGCTTGTCGCATTGAGCGACTCTGCTGGCTCCATCCTGACCACCACATCATCACTTGATTCGCCGCGACCTGGATCATTCCAGTGCAAAGTGAAACCAAACTGCAATTTTGATGCACCACCAGTCAGCCAGGCTTCATTAGAAATACTATATTTACCTTTCACGTGATCATTCAAAAATGATCGGACATAACCTGACATTTCTGAAAGGGTAGGCAATTGATACGAACCCAAGGATCGACGTTTCATTTTACGTGTCAGCATAAGATCAAATTCATCTTCAACGGGAAAAGCTTGACGAATTTTTTCTATCCGCTGGTCGTCAGGGGCATCACGCCAGTGTTTTGCGTTTTCTATTTCCGCAGGATAAAACAGCGACGGCTTGGGCAAGATTTTTCCTGCTATAGATTGTACTTCCACCATTGGTCAATCTCCGCTTTAACTCAATACATGAAACTCTGATCAACTCAGTTTCGTCACTCCCGCGTAGACGGAAGTCCATAAAAATCAATCGATTATAGATTCTCGCATACGCGCGAATGACATTAGCCAGAGCTTCCTACAGTAATAAATCAACCCGTTAGAGCGGGAATACGATCAAACCACCTGCGCCCACGAATATCTGATTCAATTGGCAAAGAGCGGTTTTCCTGAAATGAACCGTACCCTGTTTTACCCTCAAGCTCCCACTCAGTCAGAGCAACCCAACAAACGGAAATTGCATAACATCTCCATGGACCACCGGAAATGGGTACGCCTTTAAGGCGATACTGATTACCGCGCTGATCAGTTACTTCTGCAACAACCTGTATAGGCACAATACCCAATCGGGTTGTTGTCATTTTTACATCCATGATGGCAAAAACTTCGCCTTTGTCCAACAAATAACCATGGGCAAATTTTTGATCCTGTCCAGCAGGTTTATAAGGATCCATATGGCCATGAAAGCGAAAGCATAAATCCTTGCCAAACGAAGCCCAGGCTGAATTCATCGGTGGAATATCCATTTCAGGACGTGGCCCCCAGCTATGATTCATTCGGTCAATGACGTCAACCTTGTACTCTTTCCCGCGCAAGATAAGGGAACCAGTGGTATGACAATGCATATCAAAATGCCCTTTGTAGCCACTCCCCATCGACGTTTTTGCCAGACGTTCTTCTTCCGTACTTCCGGCCAATGGATTGAGATTGGGATCGTGAATATCAAAGGGATGCATAATACCAATCATATCCACATGGATTTCAGTGCCGTTGGGGCCCACATAATCGATGCGATAGTCTCTTGGTGGATTGACCGCTTTCACTTGCAGGCCATTAGGTGATTTGATATGGGAAAATCGTTCTGGAGCAGGCAGCTGGTTTTGGCTGTCAATATGCAGCAAATCAAACTCAGTGTTACTGACACAACCGTGAACCCTGATATCATTCACCATTGAACCCAGAACAGGTTTTGCGCATACATATACGTGTGCAAATAACCGCTCTTCGGGTATGGAAATTGGCAGATAATAGGTTTCCGCCCATGTATAATCATCAGTTGCGGAATGGTGGTATTCAAGGTCATTAGCGGTAATCAAGGTAAAATCTCCTCTATATAAATGTTAGTTGTATATTTTTTTACCTGAAGCAAATGCCAGATAAAAAATCAAACCCAGCAGCGTTATCCCTGCCGTCACCTGAAAAACAAGCGACCAAGAACCAGTAGCCTGCAAAATCAAGCCACTGATATACACACCGACAATTCCTGGCAGTGTGCCTGCTGTATTGGTAAGCCCCATAAGTTTTCCGGCATGCCGCGGGGCTATATCCATGTGATTGACCAGGAATCCTCCTGTGACGAAAGCACTAAATGCTGTTCCAATACACATAATGGTGATTGCTGCAGTGACTGAATTGACACTGCCAACAAATAGAAAGGCAACAGCAAGACCTCCTGAAGCCAGTGTTTGCATAATCTTCCGGACTTTTGTTATATCCATTCCTTTGGAAATCATCTTATCAGCCATACGCCCGGCATAATTCATGGCAAAAAAGGCACAAATATGGGGCAGCATGGTGAGTATCCCCACAGAAGCGAAATCGACGCCAAGCCCTTTGTTTACAAAGGTTGGCAACCAGGACAACAAAACGTACACAGACCAGTTAGTGCAAAAATGTGCGACAATGATTGCCCATACAGGGCGTAGTTTTAGCAGATCTCGAATTGTTGGAGCATCATCAATATGGTTGTCACTACCGCCAGTCTCGGCTCTTATTTCGTCTAGTTCAATTTGAGTGATTCGTGGATGTGTTTCAGGTTCGGCGGTCACTAATTTTTGCCAAAAAAGCCACCACAGCAAACCAGCAAATCCAAACAGGTAGAAAGCCCATTCCCAGCCAAAATTTTCGACAATGATGGGCGTCACCAGTAGCGCAAAAACTGTCCCGAGAGGAATACAGCTGTTATTTAGTCCTATCGCTCGAGAACGCTCAGATACAGGCATCCATCTGCCGACCAAACTGTATACGGATGGAAAACAAACCGCCTCCCCCATTCCCATTCCAATTCGTACAAGAATCAATACGGTTAAACCTAATGCTGCTGCAGGTGGGGTTATGAATGTAAATAGCGACCACAGAATAACGCCATAACCTAAAATTGCTTTGCCACCAAAGCGATCAGCAAGCCAACCACCGAGAACTTGAGTGAGTAGATAACCGAGAAAAAAAGAGGACAATACCCTTCCTTGAGTTTCCGCATCCCATGACATTTCAGTCACCATGGGAATAATGGCAATAGAAATACTCACCCTGTCCATATAGCAAATAAACGTTGCCAGCGCACACAAACTAACCACTGTGAAACGGATACGCCAAAAACTGCGCGGAGATTTTCCATTGGTCAAAAGTTGCGGCATCAGGCTCTCTCTATTGTACTTGTAGAGAATTATGGCTTTTAATTAATTGAAAGCTACCAGCACAAAAGCTGAAATTTTTCTTGCGATTATATACTGCGAGTTATATCACTTGATTTTAACTGTGATATAACTCGCATATTTTTTGCTTATTTAAAAGTTGTAGCCAACTGTGAGTCCATAGGTTCTGGGTCTACCTGCCATTCTTGCACCACTGTCAGAGGTGGCAGTGACACTGTTGAAATAATATTCATCGGTGATATTTTTTCCCCATACCATGATTTTCCAGCGCTCATCACTTGATTCATAGCCAAGCCTAGCGCCAACAACTGCATAACTGTCGACCACCAAGAAATTTTCTGTGATAGATTTTTGGAAGCCCCCAGCAACATTGTCTGGATTTAGTGCGATATCATCACCATCAAAAACCGCATCAGTCTTACTTTGCCCTGTAACATTCACGCCCATGAACAAAGTACCTCCCTGAGAAAGCGGCGTACGATAATCAAGATCCAAGCTATAGGTAAACTCAGGGGTGTACGGCAAGCTTTCGCCGGCAAAATCCACAATCTGGCCAAAAACGTTGTAACCCGTGTATTTATCAACTTCTGAATCCACATAGGTAACAGCGGCTGTCACCGTAAAATATTCTCCGAGCAGTGCGACTATATCTGTTTCCAAACCAATAATTGTAGATTCGGGAACATTGACCAAGCGATCCAGGGCGCCAAATATGGGCGTCAGGGTTTTTCCGCGAACTTGTTTATCTTCGTATTCATAATAAAACGCAGCGCCATTCCATTGTATGCGATTATCAATCATCGACTTTTTAAACCCTGCCTCATAGGAGAGGACAGATTCTTCTGTCACTGGTTGTAACTGGGCATAGCTGCTTGCCGAAATAACCGGATAACTTCCCGCTTTATAGCCCTGGGATACATTGGCATAGAGCAGCGTGTTTTCGTCGAATTGATAATCTAAACCAGCTCGCCAGGATATATTGTCTTCCGCCAATTCATCAACGAAGGGAAAACCAGGTACACCGTCATTATTCAAGGTGAAACAATCATTCAACCCTATAGGTGTAAACGGGTTACCTGACATGCCACCTAAAATATTAAACAAAGCACCAACATTGCTACCAAAACCACTGTTATCAGTAGTGTTTGGCCCGTTTGGCGCAGCTTTGGTACAGGCTAAAGCATCAATGGTAGTATCGGTGTACCGAGCACCTAGTTTGAGCGTGAGTGATTCTGTAAAACTGTAATCAATATTGCCAAAAAAGGCGTAGGATTCTATTTCCTGCTCCAAGGCCAAGCCAACTCTGTTCATCATCAAAGTGCCCGGACGACTACTGGTGTTATCTCTAAAAGACTGCACCTGATATTCTTCCGTACTGCTGTCTTCGTAATTTGCGCCGACCACCCAATTGAGATTATCGCCGGCCATTCCTGCTAAACGAATTTCAGCAAATGTTGAATCTATGTCTCCCACATTGCGATAACCATCCACTTCCAAAGCCTGGCCATCGGCATCCTGAATCTGATCCTGCTCGTAACTGCTATGGGCGACAAGAGCGGTCAATGTTGTGCTGTCATTTAAGTCGAAATCCCCTCTCAGGGAATATTGCATAAACTCTTTATCCCCGGACAGTTCATCAGTCCAATCTGCAGAGCGGTTATCTTTTTCTGTAAACGGAGCAGAAACTTGGCGCAAGGCATTTTCGGGTGCCGCTGCGAAGGCTTTGGGCATTGCAGCCGCAAGCTGCATAGCCTGGGGGTCTGATTTATCTCTCCAGCCATTGACATTCAAGTTGATCTCGGCGGCATCTGTGGGCTGAAAACGTAATGACAAGCGCGCAGCGGTATAATCATCTTCGCCATTTTCAGCATCTCTTGTGAGGCTCTGCTGCCAATCGTCACTCTGAACATTTTGAATGGCCAGCCGCCCGGCAACCATTTCACCTAACGAACCGCTGACGAAAGCATTTGTCTCGAATCTGTTAAAGCGGCCATAGCTTATATCACCACCATAGGAAAGCTCTTCTGTGGGTTTGGCTGCAATAAAATTGACCGCACCCCCAGTCGAGTTTTGCCCGAACAGCACGCCCTGAGGCCCTTTTAGCACCTCAACGCGTTCAAGATCGTAGGCGCTGTGCGCCGCCATCACTGGAAATGGCAAAGGTATTTCATCAACATACAAACTGGTTGCAGGATAAACACCCAGCGAACTTTCGTTGAAGCCCACGCCCCTCAATGTGAGAATGGGCGTGTTTTGTTGACTATTTGCGAAAACCAAACCAGGAACAGAAGATGTAATTTCTTCAAGGGAGGTTAATTTTTGCTCCGCCAATTTTTGCCCAGAAATTGCCGTAATCGACATTCCGATTTCATTGGCACTTTCCGCCCTTTTGTTTGCTGTCACAATGATCTCTTCCAGTGCAGCAAATGCAGAACCAGAAGACCAAAGAAATCCTGGGACTAAAAGCGAAGCCACAACCAAAGGCTTTTTATTAAATTTTATTTTCATATGTTACCTCATCGTTTTGAGCGTTATTGTTGATCGGTTGAACTGCACAGAGCTACGGAAAGCAGAGTTATAAACGCCGCCGCAAGGCAGAGTATCGCCTTTTCCTTATAAGGCACCCCCCCCAAATCTCAATCCCCTACTTACAGCCAGCCTGACAGATTCATAAAACTTAATTAATTCAATTTAGTTTTATGAATCTACAACATTTAAAGAAAAGAAGCAAGGCATGGGAATCTAATTTTTGTGCTGGACGATCGATGGCGTATTGGAAATCTAAAAGATGGATAGGGCTTCAGCCCTTGAGCATATGACGACAATACTCTTTAAAATTCTGAAGATCTTCCGACAAATTGTCGCCATCCTTCAAAACCATCCAGCGGTAGATCAGGCCATTCACATAAGACAAGTAAGCTCTAGCAAAAGCATTGGGGTCTATATTTGGCGAGATTTCCCCTGCATCAATTCCACGCTGAACAGTCTGGGCTATCGACTTATGGGAATCAGTAATATAGTTTTCTAACAGGGGAAGCGATTCCGTATGGCGGCTGATGGCGTCAAACCATAATGTAAACATTGCCCTTGTGAAAACTGGCTCTTCACTGAGAAGGCTATCAACCACATCTACCCTTGCCAAAATGGCATCGAGCCCGGTTTTTCCTTTGGTCAATTTACTACGATAATCATCGCGCATCTGCTGCATAACAGCTGTCATATGACGGAACAACCCCTCTTTGGAGCCGAACCGAGAACTCGCCAAACCCCGACTATAGCCAGCGCGTTCACCTATATCTGTCAGTGTTGTCTTTTGGGTTCCCCGCTCAACAATTAATTCCGTTGCCGCTTCCAACAATTTTCTGTCAGAAATTGCCGTTCTTTCCGCTTGAGTTCTTTTCTTTTTCATAGACAATCAGTACTTAACCACTTGAAAGATAAGCCACACCATTAAATTGGCTGCCAAGTAAATCCTAATCTCATATTTTGAGCAAGACACTTTTATGCGTGAGCATCCAGTCTCCAGACTAATCTGGCTCACGCACCCCCGCATCTGAACACTAAAAATTGAACTTTACCTGCCGGTAATCCCCCTAATGACTAGCGTTACATTCCGAAAGTAGTGGAATAAAATAAAAGAAGTAGATTCACTTCTATGGCAAGAAGGGTTCGGGGTTGCGGCTGATTGCATTTGCAAGGGTTACACCGTTGCCGGAAGTGCGAACACGGACTTTCATGCTTTAGTGTTTCCCGGTAGCAGCACTAGCAAACACCAACCATTCTGTTTTAGTCTTAGGCTTCACTAACCGGGCTTTATGGCTCTGGAAGAACATGGAAACATCAGGGAAGCTAGACAAAACGGTTACAGCCACCGCCGCCAATAATTGCAGCGCTTTGGTGTTTGCGGAGACTGACAACGGCATTTGCCTTTGCGTTAAAGGCGACTGGATTTTGGCTCACTACAGCTCTCTGCAGCAAAGCCTTGCCACGGCTCTGCCCCAGAGCCCAGAGCCGGATCAGCTGGATTTTGTCGGCATGGGCGAGCTGGATACCGCGGGCGCCGCGCTGCTGACGCGGGTTATTGGCGCCGAATCGCTGTTGGCGCTAACCGCTTCCGCCAGGGGCTTATCTTCTGAGTATGCCGCCCTGCTGAAAACCGTGGCCACAGCCATGACGAAACAGCAGCAGGCATCGCCGCAACAATCCTCCTGGCTGGATGCCATTGCCCGCCTGGGTGAACTCAGCCACAGCGGCTGGCGGAATTTTCTCCTCCTCGCCGGCTTTATGGGGTTGGCGTTAACCACATTATTTGCTGTTATCATTCGCCCAGGTCGATGGCGTATAACCGCCCTGGTTACCCAGGTCCACCAAACCGGCCTCAATGCCGTGGCCATTGTTGCCCTGCTCACCTTTTTGGTGGGCGCCGTGGTGGCGTTTCTCGGCGCCACTGTGCTCGCCAATTTCGGCGCCAGTATTTATACGGTAAACCTGGTGGCCTATTCTTTTTTGCGGGAATTCGGCGTTCTGCTCACCGCCATTTTGCTGGCAGGGCGCACCGCCAGCGCCTTTACCGCTCAAATCGGCTCCATGAAGGTCAACGAGGAAATCGACGCCCTGCGCACCCTGGGCTTGAATCCCATGGAAATCCTGGTGGTGCCGCGCATTTTGGCGCTATTGATTACCCTGCCCCTGCTCTCCTTTATCGCAATGATTTCCGGCATTGTCGGTGGCGCTGTGGTGGGGATGTTTTCCCTGGATATTTCCCTCGCCCGCTATATGAGCATCGTTCAGGAAATCCCCGTGCGGCACTTTTATGTGGGCATGGCCAAGGCACCGATTTTTGCCTTTATGATCGCCCTTATCGGCTGTCTCGAAGGCTTTAAGGTGCGGGGCAGCGCTCAGTCTGTAGGCGAGCACACCACCTCCAGCGTGGTGCAGTCCATCTTTATTGTCATTGTCCTCGACGCGGTTGCCGCGCTTTTTTGCATGGAGATGGGCTGGTGAAGAGAGTAGTGGCAGACAGCCGGCAAACCGCCATCAGTGTGCGCAATCTCTGCAACCGTTTTGGCGACAATCTGGTTCATGAGAATCTGGATCTGGATGTGTACCCAGGGGAAATTCTGGGTGTAGTGGGCGGCTCCGGCACCGGCAAGTCTGTGCTGTTGCGCTCCATTATTGGCCTGGTAAAACCGGCGTCAGGTGAAATCCGCTTGTTTGGCGAGGAAATTTTGACCCTGGGCGCCAGGGATGCGGCGCTGGAAAAACGTATCGGTGTGTTATTTCAAAACGGCGCACTATTTTCCTCTCTGACGGTGATCGAAAATATTGCCCTGCCCCTGATCGAGCACGGCGGTTTAAGTCGCAGGGATGCCGAATATCTCGCCAGTGTTAAACTGGCGCTGGCGGGCTTGCCCGCCCATGCTGGCAATTTGTTTCCCGCCGAGCTGTCTGGCGGCATGGTGAAACGGGCAGCACTGGCGCGGGCACTGGCGCTGGATCCCGCGATTTTGTTTCTCGATGAGCCAACAGCCGGGCTTGACCCCATTGGCGCAGCGGCCTTTGACCAGTTACTGTTGACCCTGAGGGATGCCTTTGGTCTCACGGTTTTTCTGGTCACCCACGACCTCGACACTCTCTATACCAGCTGTGACCGGGTCGCCGTGCTCTCTCGAAAAAAAGTGTTGGTTGTCGGCAGCCTTGAGGTTGTCGCCGCCACAGAGGATGATTGGATTCAGGATTATTTCCACGGCCCCAGAGGCCGAGCTGCGGCCAGCGCCTCAGCACAGGCAACATCGAAAGGTTAAAACATGGAAACCCGCGCCCACCATATTATCATCGGATTCTTCACCCTGACGGTGACCATTGCCGCCATCGTTTTTGCCCTGTGGCTGACAAAAACCAGCGGCGATCAGAACACACGCCGCTACGACATCGTTTTCAGCGAATCCGTCACCGGACTCTCCGTGGGCAGCAATGTTCTCTACAACGGCATTCGCATCGGTGAAGTGATCAGCCTTAACCTGGATAGCAACGATCCCCGCAAGATCTGGGCGCGAATCCGCATCGCCGACAATGTCCCCGTTACCACCGCAACCAGGGCGCGGTTGACCATTGCCAACATTACCGGCGCCGCCATTATTCAGTTGCTCAGCGGCCCTCCCGGCAATCCTCCACTCAAGGCTCGCGGCGACAAAGTGCCTGTTATTCAGGCTTCTCCATCTCCTTTCAGTCAATTGCGTTCCAGCAGCGAGGAGTTGCTGGTCAATATCACTCAGCTGGTGACCAATGCCAGCAAAATACTCTCTGAAGACAACACTCGACATTTTTCCAATATTCTCGCCAACATTGACACCGCCACCAGCGCCTTTGCCGGGGAAAAAGACGCCATCAGCCAGGGTCTGAAGGACATGGCCAAGGCCAGTGAGGAACTCCACCAAGCCCTGTCCCAGGCGTCTGAACTGATGGCAAAAATCAACACCGGCATAGACAATCATGGCGACAAGCTCCTCGTCGATGCGCAAAAATCCCTGCGCTCCCTGGAACAACTGAGCACCAACCTCAATGCAGTGATTGCCGCCAACAAAGGCGCCCTCGACCAGAGTATTCAGGGTTTTTCAGAGGTGGGCCCCCTGATTCAGGAGTTGCGCGCCACCCTCAACAGCCTGGGCGAAGTGTCCCGCCGCCTAGAGGAAGACCCCAGCGGCTATCTTTTGGGCAGTGAAAAAATAAAGGAGTTTGAACCGTGAAAATCCTTGGTGTCACACTTGTTGTTTTCGCTATGCTGGCCACCAGCGGTTGCACTATTTTGCCCGAACCCCAGGAAGTCGCCCTCTACCAGTTGCCGGAACCTCGCCTGCAAGCCAGCGAGCGGGCGCCTGCACCCTGGTCGTTGCGCATAAAAACCCCAAAAGCCAGCGACGCCCTCAACAGCAAGCGCTTGCTGGTGCTGAATCCAGACAACGAACTGGCTCTCTACAGCGGCGCCCGCTGGACTTCGACAACGCCAAAATTGTGGCAGGACTATTTGCAGCGCGCCTTTCTCGCCGACGGCCGCATTGCCAGCCTGACCACAGACGCTGAAAACCTTCATGCCGAAGTTGAGCTGTCTGGCACGCTGCGCGGTTTTTACGCCGAAGCGGATAAAAACAATCTCGCCGCAGTTATTCGTTTTGACGCCACCCTGGCGGATACCGCGTCGCGAAAAATTATCGCCAGCCGCAGCTTTATTGCCCGCGAGCCTGTCGGCAGAGGCAGCAGCCAAAGCGCTGCCCTGGTTGCCGCTTTTGGCGTGGCCGCAGACCGCGTATCCGCCGACCTACTGAACTGGATGCTGCAACAAGACTCCAAGAACTCTGAATAGACAATTAATGCGGGCAGTAGAAGTATCACATCATCAGGATTTGCGTTGTTTTTTTATACCGATTTCAAGTGCCAAACCGTGACCGTCAAATTCCTGGCCACCGGCGTTTTGTGGACTGACAAATTCCATGGCACAACCCGCCGCCTACTGCAGCTGTGTTTTTATACTGTGGTTTTTTTCGCCTCCGCAGCGAAAAGCCTTGCCCAAGACAATCTTAACCTGGAAATTCACGGTGGCAGCAAAAGCCTGAAAACCAATATTCGCCGCCATCTCGACATAACCGAGCTGCCCTGTAATATCAGTGAGTTACATTTACGCAACACCCTCAAAAACGCAGACACCGCTATTTCCGCAGCCCTTCGCGCCCTGGGTTACTATCAGGGCAGCTGGGCCATCGACAGGGAATGGCTCGCCGCCAACAATGGCAATAAAGCAAAAAATGGCGGCAAAAAATCCGGCTGCTGGCGCGTCAACGTCCATGTCACAGCGGGTGATCCAACCGTCTTTAACGAGGTTAGGATCGATATTATCGGTGCGGGCAGCGCCGACCCCGCCTTTACCGACATTCTCGCCACACTGCCGTTGAAACAGGGGCAGCAGGTTAATCACGGCAAATATGAAGCCAGCAAGAAAATCCTGCGGCAAAGAGCCGCCAATCTGGGCTATTTTTCTGGCGCCTTCAAAGAACAGCGCCTCGCGGTGGACAGCGAGCGCAACACCGCCAGTGCAACGCTGATTTATGAGAGCGGCGAGCGCTACAGGTTTGGCGCCATCCACTACGCTCCGGTGGCCTTGAATCCTGAATTTCTGCGCCGCTATCAAACCTTTGTCCCCGGCGATTTCTACGATGCCGCCAAGCTGATTGCCTTTCAGGGCAACCTCATCAACAGCCAGTATTTTGACAGCGTCAGTGTCAATCAATCCGATCCCGATCCTGAAACTGGCACTGTCAATATGGCTGTGGATCTCAGTCTGAAATCCCGCTTTGAGAGCACCTTTGGTGCCGGTTATTCCACGGACATCGGCCCCAAGGTCAGTTATGTGCTGAAAAATCGCCGCTTTGGCAAGGACGGCGATACCTATCAGCTGTCGAGCCAGTGGTCGCCGGTGCAAAAAAATGCCGGTGTTCAACTGCAACAACCGGGGGCAGACCCGGTAAAAGAAAAAACCCTCTGGTCGCTGGGCTGGCAGAGCGAAGACACCGACACCACCAACAGTTCCAGTTATCTCGCCGAGGTCTCCCAGGTCAGGCTTCTCGACAACGGTTGGGTGTTTACCCGCTCCCTGAGCCTGCTTTATGAAAATTACGATGTGGGCGACGACTCTTCATCGTCCATCCTTTTTTATCCCGGCATCGATATGGCGCGCAGCCGCGCCAATGACGCCAGCTACCCCACCAGGGGCTGGCGCCTGTCTTCCGGGTTGCGCGGCGGCATTGAAGATCTGCTGTCCGATACCAGTTTTGTCCAGGGAACGGTGGATGCAAAAGTGATTGCGCCCCTGTTTGGTGGCAGGATTATTGGTCGAAGCGGCCTCGGTGCCACCCATGTGGAAGATTTTTCCGCACTGCCCACGTCGCTGCGCTTTTTTGCCGGCGGCGATAACAGTGTGCGCGGTTTCGATTTTCGCACCCTGGGGCCAACCAACGACGAAGGCGACGTGGTGGGTGGCAAGCATCTGATCACCGCCAGCGTCGAATACGATCATCGGGTTTACAAAGACTACAGCGCCGCCGTTTTTTACGACACCGGCACCGCCTTTGACACCAGCCAGTTCACCCTTTACGAGAGCGTTGGCGTTGGCGCCCGCTGGCACTCCCCCATAGGGCCTATACGCATCGATTTTGCCTTCCCCCTTAAAGAGGGCGGTTTCAGATTACATTTGTCGATGGGGCCAGATTTATGAATAGGCTTATGTTGACCAGAATATTCAAACGGCTGTGGCTTTTTGCCGCCCTCCCCCTGATGTTGGTCGCGGCGCTCGGGGTTTCCGCCCTTTACTGGATCATTGCCACAGAGAGCGGCACTGCTTGGGTTTTGACCAAGGCCGCCGGTGATCAGGCCAGTTTCCAGTCCCTGACGGGTACCTTGGCTGAGGGAGTGGATCTGCGTGAGCTGCGGGTAAAATCCCCGCAAATGGCTATTGATATTGGCAGCATCGCCAGCCGCTGGACACTGTGGAGTATTCTCGGCGGCCAACTAACGATCGACGCCATCGCCGTCGACAGGGTTGCCATCCATTTGTATGAGGATGACAGCTCGAAAAGCGACAATAACCCCTGGCCAACACTCAGAGTGCCGTTACCCATCAATATCGGCAGTTTGAGCCTGTCCCAGCTCAGTATCACCACTGAAAACAGCGCTGTCGAACAGAATAAAGCGCTCGTTGAAATTTCTGCTGCCCATTTCAAGGGGATTATCAATCCCCTGCAAAGCCATATTCAGGGTTTTTCCTTGACCACCCCCGAAGGCAACATCGAGATTTCCGGGCGCATCAGCAATCAGTTTCCCTACGGCCTGTCACTTAAAACCGCATGGCAACTCACCGCCGGCGATGAAAAAACGTTTTCCGGCACCGCCACCATTAACGGCGCCCTCACCAAGCTCAATATCAATCACCAACTCAATTCACCCGTTTTGCTGACCACAGAGGCAACCCTGGTCATCGCCACCAGTGCCAAGACACCGCTGGATGTCGCGGCCATCACCGCCGATATTCGCAATCAATGGCAGGATATCAATATGTCCGCGCTTGTGGCGGATTCAGGCAGCGATGACACTGTGATCAACAGCTCCGGCTCGCTGGCGCTGACAGGCTCCGCCACCCAATACCAACTCGCGGGAAATGTCCAATTCCAGGCATTGCCCAACCCTGAAAATACTGGCTCTTTGTTGCAGTCATTGGATCATCTCGACCTCAGCATAGATCTCCAAGGAAACCTCAGCAGCGCGGTCATCAATACATTCAGCCTGGCAAGCAACCAGGGTTCGGCACAGATCAGCGGCAGCATTGACTGGCAGCAGTGGCTGAAATGGCAAGCCGAGATAAGCGCCGACAACCTGGATACCGGCACTCTCCTCAAGGATTGGCCGGGCAGTATTTCCGCCAATATTGATAGCGACGGCAGTTGGCACAACAATCAGCTACAAACCCGGCTGCATATCACCAGGCTGGCAGGTACTGTTGGCGATCATCAACTCCAAGGCCACGGCAAGGTTGCCGTTAACAAAAATCCATCATCATTGAGCGCTGAAATTGACGACCTCGGCTTGACCCTGGGGGCTAACGAATTATCCGTCGCAGGTATTATTGGTAGCACGTCCGCTCTCAACTGGCGATTGAAGGGTGCAGATCTCTCCGCCCTTGGCGACGAATTCAGCGGCAGCCTGGTTGGCGAAGGCAGCATCAAAGGTAATCTCAACGACCTCATTACTCCGCCCGCCCAAGGTGACGGCGATCCTCTGAACAGGCTGTCGAACCTTGCCATTGCCGCCAATATTGAGGGCGACCATATAAAAACACCCGGCGGCGCTGTTGACCATATCAAGCTGCTCGCCACCCGCAATGATCCCGGCCAATATCAGCTTGCTGCGACAGCGACAGGATTATCAGTGGCCGGTATCAGCAACGGGAATCTTCAGCTCGACACCAACGGCGCCATAGAGCAGCACAATTTCAGCCTGATATTCAAGGATGACAGCAACCACCTTCGCCTGGCGGGCAACGGCGGCTATCTCGATCAACGCTGGCGGGGAAACATCACCCAACTCGACCTTGACAATGACCTTGCCGGAGCATGGATTTTGGAAAATTCCGCCCCTCTCGCCATCGCGGCTGAAGCCGTTGAGCTGAGCCGCTTTTGTCTGCAGCAAAACGCCAGTTCCGCCTGCGTCGAGATTAGCTACAGCAAAGGTGAAATTGACACCTCTGGTCAACTGCGCAACATCGACTTGAGCCGCCTGAAGGAGTGGCTGCCGGTCACTACCCATATTGAAGGTACGCTGGATGGCAGCTTTAGTGTGGCGGGAAACACCACCAGGCTCAGCCAGCTGCGCAGTCAGTATCAGCTCAGCAGCCGTGATGGTGCCTTGGCTTATGAACTGGAGAATAACCAGCGCATCGAACAGGCCTTTCACTTTTCCATTGAGGGCGCCAGCGCTGCCAAGAGTATTCGCAACAACGCTCAACTCAGTATGGGCGATATAGGTCAACTTGATCTGGTTGTCTCCCTGGGTTTTGCAGACGAACGCCCCCTTAGCGGAAATCTCAGCGGCAATATTGATTCATTACAATGGTTGCAAGCTATCACCACAGCGGTTGAAGATCCCGAGGGCAGTATCCATATCAACGGGACAATTTCCGGCACTCTCAGCAACCCGCAGACTGAAGGTGCATTGCGGGTTGACGCCCTGGCGGCAACCCTGCCGGCACTGGGAATTAAACTTCATCAGGGTTCAGGGCAATTGCTGTTGAACAGAGACAAGCGCTGGCAACTCAACACTCGTATTTTTTCCGGGGAAAATCCCCTGACCATCAGCGGTGAGGGCATGTTTCCCCTGGAAAATGACAGCTTTGCCCGCCTTCGTATTCAGGGCGACAATGTCAGCCTTGTGGATTTGCCCACCACCAGAGCGGATTTTTCTCCTAATCTGGATATTGCCATTAGCCGTAGCGCCCTGGCAGTGTCCGGCAAGCTCGGCGTGCCCAGGGCAAGGCTGGTCATTAAACCCCAGCCGGAAGGCATCACCACAGTATCAAAGGATGAAGTGGTGTCATCCAGTGAGCCACCGTCTCAAACGGGTTTTGCTTTTAAAACTGACCTTCTGTTGGCTCTTGGCGACGATGTCAGACTGGACGCCTACGGACTCTCCACCGGGGTCAGGGGCGAGTTGAACCTGAGGCAACAAAGAGCCGGCCTGCCCAACGCCAGGGGCACCCTGGCGTTGCACCAGGGAAGCTATGAGGCCTATGGCCAAAAACTGAGTATTTCCCGCGGTTTTTTGATTTTCCAGGGCGCTCTCGACAACCCGGGTTTAAATATTATTGCTTCCCGCAAAACGCCAACCGCCACCGTGGGTGTGGAGATTGGCGGCACCGCCCAGAACATCAAAAGCAACGTGTTTTCCGACCCGACGCTGCCCGCCACCGAAACTCTCACTTTGCTGGTGACGGGAAAATTACCCAGGGATCTCAATCAATCCGACACCAACCAGGTTGCCAATGCGGCAACGGCTCTGGGAATTTCTCAAAGCGACTGGATCACCAGCCGCTTGCAAAGCAGCCTGGGACTGGATGTGGTCAGTCTCGAAGGCGGCGACTCCTACACAGACAGCTCCCTGGTGGTGGGCAAATACCTGTCTTCAAAGTTGTTTGTCAGCTATATTCAAAATCTCTTTTCTCCCCAGGGCAGTTTCGCCCTGCAATACCAGATCGGTGATAAACTGGGATTGAAAGCGGAATCCGGGGAAACCCAAAGTATTGACCTGCTTTATCGTATTGAGCACTGATGTTCTGAAACCGCTATCGCTTGCAGGCAAGCTCCTACTACACCACAACGCCCCCGAGGTCACGTCTGGCCTGGCGTATTTTGTAGGGGTCTGCCCTGCTGGCAACGCCTGAACACCGCAGAGACAAAGCCATCGCATTTTCAAACAACAGGGACATGGATGGCGGTGGCTCGCTGTCACAAAACAGTCATACACCTTGGCCATTATTTCCGCTTTATTGCTAAAACCCTATGAGGTAAGCATCACAAACACCATGAGTAAAAAAGAATTGCGCAACCGCACTGACAATTCCCAGGCATTTCCCAACAAGGACACCCTATTCCCCAAAGAGCTGTTTTTTGCCAAAGAATTGAGCTGGCTGGCCTTTAATGAGCGCGTTCTTCAGGAGGCGGCGGACACCCGCAACCCCATTATTGAGCGCGTGCGCTTTCTCGGTATTTTTTCCAATAACCAGGACGAGTTTTTCAAGGTGCGGGTTGCCGATGTTCGCCGCGCGGTAAAACTGGAAGAAAAGCGCGGGCAGACCGGTGAGGCGGGCAAACTGCTGTCGCAAATCCAGGACAAAATTGTTCAGCTCACCCACAAATTTGACGCTATTTATGAAGACGTGTTGCGGGAGCTCGAACACAAAAAGATTTTCTTTGTCACCGAAGCCACGTTATCGGAGAAACAGGGCAAGTGGCTCGACGATCATTTTCGCGAACATATTCTTCAGCATATGGTGCCCATCTGGATTCGTGAAAACACCGCCCTGGACAAGCATCTCAATGACGAAACCTCATATCTGGCAGTGCAGATAAAAAAAGGCAAAACCCGTCAGTACGCCATTCTCGACATCCCTGAAAGTGTCCCCAGGTTTATCAATGTGCCGCCGGATCGCGGCCATTCCCGCAACTACTTCATGATGGTGGACGAAGTGATTCGCCATTGCCTCAATCAGATTTTTCACCCCTTCCTCGATTACGATTCGGTGAAAGCCTGGTCGATGAAATTCTCCCGGGATTCGGAGTACGAAATCTACGACGACCTGGAAATGAGCTTTGTCGAAAAGCTGACCCTGGGCATGAAGCAGCGCCTCACCGGCGAACCTGTGCGTCTCAGCTACGACAAAACCATGCCCAGTGAGATGGTGAGCCTACTCTGCGAACGCCTGGGCATTGAAAATGTCGACAGTGTTATTCCCGGCGGCCGCTACCGCAATTTCCGCGACTTTATTCGCTTTAAAAATCCTGGGGGAAAATGGCTCGAAAACAAACCCCTGCCGCCACTGCGCTGCAGCCAGTTTGACAATCACCGCAATGTGTTTGAGGCGCTCGACAAGGGCGATGTACTGCTCTACTACCCCTATGACCGCTTCAGCTATTTTTCCGATTTTGTGCGCCAGGCGGCCTTTGATCCCGCTGTCAGCGAAATTAAAATCAATGTCTACCGGGTTGCCTCCAATTCCCGCATTGTCGACTCTCTTATCGACGCCTCCCGCAATGGCAAAAGCGTCAACGTCAATATCGAGCTGCGCGCCAGATTTGACGAAGAGCACAATCTGGAACTGACGGAAAAGCTCACCGACGCCGACATCAAGGTCACCCTGGGTATTCCCAGTCTCAAAGTGCACTCCAAGCTCTGCGTGGTGACGCGACAAATCGAGGGCGGAATCAAACGCTACGCGGTGGTGAGCACCGGCAACTTTAATGAGAGCACCGCGCGCATCTACACAGACTTTGCTCTTTTTACCGCCAATCAGGATATCTGCAACGACGCCCACAGTGTGTTTCGCTTTATCGAAACCAGCTATCGCCATCCGGGGTTGAATCACCTCTGGGTTTCTCCCCTCAATACCCGCAGTGAAATTATTCGCCTCATCGAGCGGGAAATTAAACACGTCAGCAAAGGCCGCAAAGGGCTGATCAAGCTCAAGCTCAATAATCTGGTGGATGAAGAAATCGTCAGCTATCTCTACCGCGCAAGCCAGGCGGGGGTCGTTATCAAAATAATCGTGCGCGGCATGTGCAGCCTCAAACCGGGCATTAAAGGAATCAGCGACAACATCAGCATTATCAGTATTGTCGATCGCTACCTGGAACACACGCGCCTGATGATTTTTGACAACAACGGCAATCCGGAGCTGTTTATCTCCTCCGCCGACTGGATGAGCAGGAACCTCGATCAGCGCGTGGAAGTGACCTGCCCCATTTATGACCCGGTACTGAAGAAACTGCTAATTGCGATTACCGATCTTCAACTGGCGGACAACCAGAAAGCGCGCATCATTGACGCACAGCAAAGCAACGCTTACAAATCCAGAGGCAACAAGCGCAAAAATCGCTCCCAGGAAGCCGTATACCGCTTTTTGGTGGGGGAACAGGACAAAAAAGCCAAGGCAAAACGGGTGACTGAAAAGCCTGAATAACGCCTCTTTTTTTTCGTTATGCGCTGAGGGCTGTGCTGCGGCTTTTAGCCTCCTGTTGCCAGGTGAGAAGAAACCATCCCGACCTTTCTTGACCTGAATCAATGTTTCCTTGCCAGACATCCCCTTTAATGAACATATTAATGATAGCTTTTATCGCTACCTATTGATAATTGTTATCGTTTGTATTATTGTTCTGCGCGAAAACCAACACCCCAAGGAATCACAACAATGAGCTCACAGCCATCCGTTTTCCTGCGTCGGCGCCTTGCCGTTGCCGTTGCCACGACCCTGTTACCCATTGCCGCCATTGCCGAGAGCAAGATCGAGCGGGAACCCCCTATGCCCGTCATCGAGGTGGTCGGCAAGAGCCTTGAAGATATTTCAAAAATGACAGGCTCTGTCGTTCTTGTCGATCGCGAGCAGCTTGAATTGATTCAGCCATTATCGACAGAAGACGCCCTGCGCCGCGTGCCCGGCATCAACGCCAAAAGCGAGGAAGAAAGCAGTATCGTCTCCAATATAGGCATTCGCGGCCTGTCCGCCAGTGAATCCAAATCCCTGATTCTCGAAGATGGCGTACCCGTAGCGCCTGGGCTCTTTATCGGCAATGAGCGCTATTTCAATCCTCGCATTCAGCGCATGGAAGGCATCGAAGTGCTGAAGGGATCGGCGTCGCTGCGCTATGGCCCGTCCACCATCGGCGGTGTCATCAACTATAAGACCAAAACTCCGGATGACGGTGTCTTGGTCTCTGCCAGGGTCGGTTCCTTCGACGCCCGCGAGGCAACCATCGAAGCCGGTGGCCGCAGTGAATCTGGCGACGCCTTCGCCGGTATTGTCGCAACCCACGCCGAGAGCGATGGCTTTATGGACAAGGGTTACGACATGGACGACATCATGGCCAAGGCCGGGATTCGTTTTAACGATGCCCACACGGTGGGCATGAAATTCTCCTGGCACGAGAACGATGCCAATATTTCCTACCGTGGCCTGCTGCTGAACGACTACAACGCCGGGCATACCTACAATCCGGCGCCGGATGACTGGTTTCTCAGCGACCGCATCGGTTTTGACCTCAACCACGAATGGACACTGAGCGACCGCGCCACCCTGCAAACCCTGGTGTATTGGAGCGAAGTGACCCGCGACTACTGGCGCTATGGCGTTAATACCTCCGCCTCCAACGCCGCAGGCCGCTGGGTCTATACCGACAATTTGACGGGCAATAACCGCTCCTTTGAACGCTATGGCATCGAAACCCGACTGACCTTGGATCACAATTTGTTCGGCTTTGACAATGAAGCAGAATTTGGCCTGCGCTTTATGGAGGAAGAGTCCGATGACACCCGTATTCGCGCCACCCGCGCCGCCGACCGCACCGGCATCAACGACCGCCATATTGTCGATTCCGCCGACAGCATCGCCGGTTATGTGCAGAACCGTTTTATTATTTCCGAGCGCCTGGCGATTACCCCGGGGCTGAGAGTGGAATACTACGAACAGGAGCGCGTCGTCCTCACCGACAACAACGCATCGGCCACCACCACCAACACGGAGTTTCTCCCCGGCGTGGGCGCAACCTATGAGCTGACCGACTCCGCGCAAGTTTACGGCGGTATTTACAAGGCATTCTCCCCCGCCGCCAACGGCGTGGCTCTCGACGGCCTCACCGACCAGAACCTGGACGGGGAGCGCTCTGTAAACTACGAGATCGGTCTGCGCGGTGTCGAGGGTTCCCTCAGTTACGAAATAGCTGCGTTCCATATGGATTTCGACAACCAGGTGGTGACCGGCAACAGCGACCCCAATTTATCCCAGTCCAATGCTGGCGAAACCAAACATCAGGGCATGGAATTCATCCTCGGCTATGAACTGGGCGGCGGTTTCAGCATCGACGGCAACGCCACTTGGGTGCCTGAGTCCGAATTCAAGACCGGAGAGAACCGTGGCAACCGTCTGCCCTATGCCCCCAAGCATCTGGGTAACCTTGCGCTCAACTACAGCGACGACAAATTCAGCACCGCCCTTACCGCCCATTACCGTGGCGAGCAGTACGGCGACCCCAGTAATCGCGAAGACATTCCCAGCAACGCTGCCGGGGGTATCTGGGGCGGCAAAATTCCATCCTACACGGTGGTGGATCTGATGGCGCAGTACAAATTGAGCGAGAGTCTCACTCTGTTTGGCGCTCTCAAAAACCTGACCGACAAGCGTTATATCACCGGCTTGCGCGAGGGTATCTATGTGGGTCCAGAACGCTCCATGGAAGTGGGCATTCGCTATCATCTGTAATTGCAGACAGAACCACGGCAAAAACCTCAAATGCCCCGCAACAAGCGGGGCATTTTTTTGGTTTCGTCTTTGATGGGGAAATAACACCGTATAATTACCAACCTTTGAGCAGCGGCAATAACGACGCAACTAGGAACCCGCTCTTTTCGTGGTGTTTTTCGGTCAATAAAACCGCTATTTTTCCAGCCGGGTTGCCCAGGTGGGCTTTCCAGACGGGTTTCGCCGACCACCACCCAAGTCCGACGACCTCGGGAGCGACAAAACAGGAGTAATGCCAAGATGAAACTTATGCTGTGTATTTTCGGCGCCCTCGGCCTTGGCGCAATCGTCTCCATCTATATGCCAATGATCAGCGGCATTTCCAAAGTCATGGGTTCTGCCTTTGGCGGCAATACGGTATTTTTCGCCGTCGCCCTGCTCACCTCCATTGTCCCGCTGGTGATTGTTGGCGACACAGGCACAGTCGCCAATCTCCATCAGATTCCTCCCCTTTATTATCTCGCGGGTGTATTAAGCGCCCTTATGATTGTTGGCGTCAGTTTGCTGGTTCCTGTTCTCGGGGTGCGCCGCTTTATGATATTGATGATTGCCGGTCAAATTCTGATGGCGGTTATTGCCGGGCATTTCGGTATTCTCGGCATGCCAAAAGATTATATCTCCCTGAAAAAAGCCCTCGGCATGCTCCTTGTTGTCGGCGGTATTGCCCTGTCGGTAAGCCCATAATCCCACTGCTTTACTGGTCGTCTTTTATTGATTGCCATGGGGGATGGCTGGAATCAATTCAGGCTCTGGATCACTTCCGCAGCAATTTGAAAGGATCGCAGCCTGGTTTCGTGGTGATACATATTGCCGGTGATAATCAGTTCGTCGGGCTGCACTTGAGCCATAAAGGCGGCAATTTTTTTCGCCACCGTTGCGGCGCTGCCAATGGCTGAGCAGGCGAGTACATGATCGAGAATAGCCTTGTGGTCGCGGGGAATTTCATTGATAAAGTTTTCCTTCGGCGGCGGAAATTTTCCCGGCCTGCCCAGGCGCAGATTGAGAAAACCCTGCTGCATTGAACTGGCCAGGTATTGAGCCTCGTCGTCGGTTTCCGCCGCCATTACCGTAAAACCGGTCATCACATAAGGCTTATCCAGGTAAGCAGAGGGTCGGAAGTTTTTGCGATAAATCTGTACCGCCGCCAGCAGATCGTCAGGGGCAAAATGGGAGGCAAAGGCGTAGGGCAGCCCCAAAGCCGCCGCCAGTTGGGCGCCAAAGGTACTGGAGCCGAGAATCCATACGGGAATGTTCGCCCCCTGACCGGGCACTGCGCAAACTTTCTGTCCGGTTGAAGATGGTGAAAAATAACCGAGAATTTCCACCACATCCTGGGGAAATTGATCGATATCGGCATTGAGGTTGCGGCGCAGGGCGTAGGCCGTCGCCTGATCCGTGCCGGGTGCCCGCCCCAGACCCAGCTCGATTCTGCCGGGGAAAAGCGCCTCCAGGGTGCCAAACTGTTCCGCTATCACCAGGGGTGAATGATTGGGCAGCATAATGCCGCCAGCACCCACCTTGATGGTACTAGTGCCTGCGGCGATATGGCCGATAACCACCGCTGTGGCGGCGCTGGCAATGCCGGGCATATTGTGGTGTTCCGCCACCCAGTAACGGTGGTAACCCCAGTCTTCGGCATGGCGGGCGAGATCCAGTGAATTGCGCAGGGCGTCAGCGACGCTATTGCCCTCGGTGACCGGGCATAAATCGAGAAGTGAAAATTTTGTCATTTCGTCTACCACTTAAATCTGTGGGGACAGTATTGCAAATTTTGCCTGCTGACATCAGTGAAATCTCGCTGTAATTGCAACAATGATTAACCTTTATAGATATATTGACCAAGATTTTCTGTGTTAACCCGCCCTTGGAACCTATATCATCACAAACCGACTTTAGCTTTTGCCCAGCCCATGCCGAACCGCCCCACCAGTTCTGTTTCATTGCCCTTTTCCCTGATTATTGCCCTGGCGCTGACCATGATGCTGGGGCCGTTTTCCCTGGACACCTACCTGCCCGCGTTTCCCATGATAGCCACAGCCTTCAACGTCGATCAGCAGGCGGTGTCCCTCAGCGTGTCTGTGTATATTTTTGCCCTGGCTTTTGGTCAGCTGACTGGCGGCGCCCTGTCTGACCGCCTTGGTCGCCAGCTGATTGTTTACACTGGCCTGGGGCTGTTTGCCGTGACGAGTCTGCTGTCCTCCCTGGCAGAATCCCTGACCCCGCTGTTGGTGGGGCGATGCTTTCAGGCCTTTGGCGCGGGCTGGGTGCTGGTGTCGGTTCCCGCCCTGGTGCGCGACCGCATTGCCGGGCAGCAGGCGGCAAAAATGTTTTCCCTGATGGGGCTGATTATGATCATCGCCCCCGGCGTTGCCCCGAGTATTGGCAGTCTTTTTCTGGCACTGGGCAGTTGGCGGCTGATTTTTGTTTTTCTTGCCCTTTATGGACTGGCGCTGATACCACTGCTTTTTTATACGGTTTTTGCCCGCTCCACCCAAGTTGTCGCCGCAGCTGGCCAGAATCAGCCCCGGGCAAAGGGTATTCTGGCAACTTACAAAGCCGTGCTGACCACCAAAGCAGCGCTGCCTTTTATCCTCTGGCAGGCGGCCTCATTTTCCGTGATGATGCTGTTTATCACCCACGCCTCCTTTATTTATCAGGGGCATTTTCAGCAATCGGCGCAGGCTTTCTCTTTGCTTTTTGCCGCCAATATTATCGCCATGATGGTCTTTAATCTCGGCAATCGCGCGCTGCTCTCCAGGCTCAAGTCGCTGCATATTTTGCAACTGGCGACCCTGTGCCAGGGCGGAGGCATTTTATTGCTGGTCATAGCGGCCGTTTTTGGTTGGCCCCTCTACGGATTTTTACTGGCAATGATGCTATCCATAGGCTCCCTGGGCGCCATAACGCCAAATATTCAGGCCTGTTTTCTTGATTATTTTCCTGTCAACAGCGGCACTGCTGCGGCGCTGATGGGAGCGGCACAGTTCGGCATTGCCGGAATTTTGAGCGCCCTCTCTGCCCTCCTGCCCCACACCCTGACGGCTGTGGTGCTGGCAATGGCCACCTGCGCCCTGGTCAGTTTCAGTTTTATGCTCATATCATTGAGACGAAATGGTAGTATTCATTGATTGCTTTATAAAACACCGAGAAAAGGCTTCCATTACTTTTGGCAGCGAAGAAATAAACACCTGTATTTTCTTTGTTCTTATTGCATTTAAGGAGTTGCATGCTATCCCTGGATTTTATAGCCATACCTCTGCTTGTGGTGGCTGCTCTGGTTTTTATCGCCGTATTGGCTGGAATACTCTCCGCCCGTATCGGCTTTCCATTTCTGCTTATTTTTCTTTTAGCCGGGGGCATAGCCGGCGAAGATGGCCTGGGTATCGAGTTTACCAATTTCAACCTCAGCTTCTGGGTGGGCAACATTGCCCTCGCGGTCATTCTGATTGACGGCGGTCTGCGCACCAACTTTGACACCTTTCGCACCGGCTTGAAGCCCTCGCTGCTGCTGGCCACCCTCGGCGTCCTGGTATCCACGGTTCTCACCGCAGCAGCGGCAGTGTGGCTGCTCGACTTGACTTGGCCTATGGGATTACTGCTGGGCGCCATTGTCGGCTCGACCGACGCCGCCGCCGTATTCTCGGTTCTCAAAGGCAGCGGCATACGCATCAATGAGCGCGTCGCCTCCACGCTGGAAATCGAATCGGGAATGAACGACCCCATGGCGGTCTATCTGACCCTCACCTTTATCGGTGTCGCCACAGCAATGAATGGTGGTGACAGCGCTCATCTCAGCTGGCAACAAATTCTCATTGATTTGACCCAGCAGTTCGGTATCGGCGGAATTCTCGGCATTGCCGGCGGTTTTGCCATTGCCTGGCTGATGCCCCGCATGCGGATTTTCCTTGATGGTGAATCCGGCATTCTTGCCCTGCTGCTGATATCTGCGGGAATCGGCGTTTTTGCTTTGACGACTTGGCTTGGCGGATCCGGCTTTCTTGCGGTCTATGTGTATGGCGTGATTGTCGGCAACCGGGCGCGGCGCTCTGTGCGTCAGGCGCTGTCGGCGATGGATGGCTTTGCCTGGCTGGCGCAAGCGGGCATGTTCCTGCTGCTGGGGCTATTGGTGACACCCTCACAGGCTCTACCCACCATGCTTCCCGCCCTGGGCGTGGCGCTGTTTCTGATGCTGGTGGCGCGCCCCTTGGCGGTCTGGCTTTGCCTGGCGCCATTTCGGTTTCGCACCAACGAGATCACCTTTATTGCCTGGGTGGGATTGCGGGGCGCGGTTCCCATTGTCCTCGCCATCTTCCCGGTCATGGCCAATATTGAAGGCGCCAGTATTTTCCTCAACGTCGCCTTTGTGGTGGTGATTATTTCCCTGCTGTTTCAGGGCGGCACCCTGCCCTGGTTTGCCCGCCGCCTGGGTTTGGCGCTACCGGACAAGGATGACAGCAAAAAATTCCGCCAGGTATTCGGCGATTTTGTTCTCGACGCCAATGTCAGTATTGCCATGCTGGGGAGTTTTTATAATCTTCCTGTGCCCGAAGAAAACCCCGAAATGACCCTGGCTGAATGGATAAACAAAGAACTGCGGCGACCGCCCATCCTCGGCGACCGTATCGATCTCGGCAACGCCAAACTGGTGGTGCGAAAACTGGAGGACGGCAAAATCCGCCAGGTGGGTTTGAAGCTTCCCTCCTAAACCATGGAGAAAATTGGTTTCCCATCCGTCGCAAGCGCCTAAAGCAACCAGCGGGACGCAATTTTCGGCACCCAGTGGGCGGCCTTTCCTTTTAACCACTGGAATGATTCCGGTGGTTCACCATCAATATCTTTGGTCACCAGAATTTTTTCATCAGCTTGTTTGGCGAAATCCAGCAAAGATGCCGCCGGGTAAACGGCGAGGGAAGTTCCCACCACCATCACCTTGTCGGCTCTTGATACTTCCTGGATGGCAATATCAAAGTCCATGACCCTTTCACCGAACCAGACAATATGGGGACGCAGCTGGCTGCCCAGTTCGCAGAGGTCGCCAATCTGTGTCGGATTGCCATTGGCGCTATAAATCAGTGTGCTATCACTGGTGCTGCGCACCTTGGCAAGCTCGCCGTGAAGATGTATCACCTGTGAAGATCCAGCGCGTTCATGGAGGTCATCGACATTCTGGGTAACAATGACAACATCGTGATGAGATTCCAGCTCTGCCAACGCCAGATGAGCCGGGTTAGGTTGGGCGGCCAATGCCAGCTGACGGCGTTCATTGTAAAACTCCAGCACCAGTTCGGGCTGTTTTTCCCAGGCCTGGGGCGAAGCCAGATCATAGAATGAGTGGTTTCGCCACAGACCATCATCGTCGCGAAAGGTTTTCAGGCCGCTCTCGGCGCTAATACCCGCACCGCTGATCACCACTATTTTTGCCATATCGCCACCGCTTAAAGGAAAAGGACAGAAAACAAAAAAGGGATTGTTTTTCAACAACCCCTTTTGGAAAAACACCCTGGTTTGATTACTGGAACAGCTTCAGAATTTGCGAGAAGTCCTGGCCGCCGCGCTCTGAATCGCCGTGCTTGAACATGTAGTACAGGCTTTGTGCCATAGATCCCATGGGCACTGCAGACTCGGAATATTTCGCTGTATCCATTGCCAGACCAAGATCCTTGAGCATCAGATTGAGCATAAAGCCGCCCTGATAATCTTTGCTTGCGGGTACATTTTCCATCACGCCGGGCACCGGATTGTATTTTTCCAAAGACCAGTTGCAGCCGGAACTTTTGAGCATGATTTCTGACAGAACCTTGGGGTCAAGACCGTTGTTAATGCCCATCTGCAGAGCTTCTGCGGTGCCCGCCATATGAATGGCCAACAGCATGTTGTTGCAGATTTTGGCCACAGAACCGGCGCCGTGATCACCCGCATGAAAAATATTGACTCCCATGGCTTGAAGCACGACTTTACCGCGCTCGAAGTCTTCGCCAGAACCGCCGCACATAAACGCCAGGGTTCCTGCAGCCGCAGCCGCAGTACCGCCAGAAACGGGGGCATCAATAAAATGGATATTGCGCTCTGATGCGGCTTTGGCAACCCGCCGGGAGTTTTGCGGGGCAACAGTGGAGCAGTCAATCACCAGGGCTGTAACGGGAATTGAGTCCAGCAGTTTTTGATCGTCGATCATGACCGCTTCAACAATGGGGCCGGAAGGCAGCATGGTGACAACAAAGTCTGCATCCTTAACCGCTTCGTGGGGGTTGGAGGTAGTGTTGCAACCCTCGGCTTTTACCTTTTCCAGCGCCGGAGCCGAAAGGTCAAAAGCCGTGACGGCAAAACCTTTTTTGACAAGGTTGATCGCCATGGGGCCGCCCATGTTTCCCAGCCCGATAAATGCCACTTTTTGCGCCATGATCATTACTCCTCAGTTGTCTTTACTAGACGATTATTGGTTGTTTGCCAGAATTTATAAATCAGCCAGCGGATTGGTTTGCCAGGGGGAGCGGAATTGCTGTTCAACAAAATCAGCGGTTACCTCTGCCAGAGTCGCTGGATTAAATTTGGGCTGGCGATCTTTGTCCACCAGGAGCGCGCGAACGCCCTCGGCGAAATTACCGGAGCTCATACAGTTGGTGGAAAGCACCAGTTCACTTTGAAACACTTCCCGCAACGACAGGTGCAAACTGCGGCGCAGCTGTTCATAAATTAAATGGATGCTGGAAGGACAGCCTGCGGCCAGGGTTTTGGCCGCTCCGGCCATCCACTTGTCATCACCTTCGTAAGCGGTGATGGCGGCAACGATATCGGCAAGGCTATCGCCATCAGTCATGCGTTGAATAATGTCGTAATGATCCCGAACCACAGACACTGGCGGCTCGCCGGCGTCTTTTTCAAGATCCCGCAGCACATGGCTCACCTGGCCGTGGTGTTTGTCGGGAGAATTCCACGAAACGGCGGTCAAGCTGGCGATGACAGCGTCCCACTGGTCGTGCTTAAGAAAACGATCGGCAAGACCCAGGTAGAGGGTGTCACCGGCATTGATGGCGGCGCCGGTCAATGCCAGAAAAAGACCGGTTCTGCCCGGCGTGCGGTTGAGGAACCAGGAACCGCCGACATCGGGATAAAGGCCGATGGTCACTTCCGGCATGGCGAGGCGGGTTTCCGCGGTGACGACTCGGTGGCTGGCGCCGCTGAACAGCCCCATGCCGCCACCCATGACCACACCGTGACCCCAGACAATAATGGGTTTGCTGTAGGTGTGGATCAGATAGTCGAGCCGGTATTCTTTCTCGAAAAATTCCGCGGCCTTGCCGTCGCCGGCGAGAGCAGAATTGCGCAACTGGAGAACATCGCCACCGGCACAGAAGGCGCGATCACCACTGCCCCGCAAAACCACGCAGGCAATGCTCTCGTCTGCCTGCCACTGATTCAGCTGGGGCGTGAGTATTTCCACCATCGCCAGTGTCAGTGAATTCAGAGATTTTGGCGCATTGAGGGTGGCCACCCCGATGCGGTAGCCATTGGCGGAGGCAATTTCTTCAATCAATACAGGGGTATCTGCTGCTTCTGTCATTGTTAAATCCCGAATAATACAGTCTGTGTCTATAGACACTAAGGCCGGGGAAATCCCGGCCTGTCAGGGTTAATGGCGCATCGAAAAATCAGCGATTTTTCCACTCGGGGGCACGTTTTTCAACAAAGGCGGCCACACCTTCTTTCTGGTCTTCGCTGTCCCAGAGTTTGACAAACAGCTCGCGCTCAAGGGAGAAGGTCCTGCCCATGGGCTGAGTGCGGGCGGCCATAATCAGTTCTTTACAGTAACGCACAGAGGTCGGGCTCTGCTTGGCCACTTTTGCCGCCAGTTCCACCGCTTTGTCGAGAACAGTGCCTGTGTCGACAACTTCCTGAATCAGGCCAATTTCAAGTGCTTTATCGGCTTTGAGGCGTTCGCCGAGAAGGATCATGCGCTTTGCCCAGGCTTCACCCACCAGCCAGGGAAGATGCTGGGAACCCAGACCACAGGGGAGTAAACCGACAGCCGCTTCGGGGAGCGCCATTTGCGCTTGCTGCTCGGCAATACGGAAGTCGCAGGCGAGCGCCACTTCAAGACCACCGCCCATGGCGAAACCGGTAATGGCGGCAATGGAAACCCCTTTGTAATTGGTGAGGGTTTCAAAGGCGTCGCCAAATGCGGCGGCAAAGGTAAAGGCCAGGCCTTTGTCATCGTGGTTAAAACGGTTGAGATCGGCGCCGGCACAGAAGAATTTTTCGCTGTTGCTGGTGATAATGAGGGCGTAATTGTCGGCATCCTCATTGAGTTCAAGAACCATGCTTTTTAGCAGGTTGAGACTCTCCGGCGTCCAGGTGTTGGCCGGGGGGTTGTTCATGGTAATGATGGCGGTGTGACCGCGTTTTTCCAGTAGTAGTGCACTCATCTCAAAGCCTCCGTAGCGCCGTCTTCCAATAAACGACGGGCAGTTATAACACGCATAATTTCGTTGGTTCCTTCAAGGATCTGGTGAACCCGAGCATCGCGGAAAAAACGTTCGATGGGGTATTCCCGCAGGTAACCGTAACCGCCGTGAAGTTGCAGCGCCTCGTTACAGACATTGAAACCAACATCCGTGGCGAAGCGTTTCGCCATGGCACAGAACACGGTTTTTTCCGGGTGGTTGGCGTCGATGGCAGCACCGGCGCGATGCACCATCAGCCTGGCCGCCAACAATTCGGTCGCCATATCGGCCAGGCGGAACTGCAGCGCCTGAAACTCAGCAATGGGCTTGCCAAACTGTTCCCGTTGGCGCACATAGGCCTGGGTGATATCCAAACAGGCCTGCGCCGCGCCCAGGGAACAGGCGGCAATATTGATGCGGCCACCGTCGATACCGCGCATGGCGATTTTGAAACCCTCGCCCTCAGCGCCGAGACGGTTTGCCACGGGAACGCGAACATTGTCGAAAGTGATGGCGCGGGTAGGCTGGGAATTCCAGCCCAGCTTGACTTCGTTTTTGCCGAAATCAACGCCAGCCAAATCGGAAGGAATCGCAAAAGCGGTAATACCGCGGGCGCCAGAGCCGGGTTCGCCAGTGCGCGCCATCACCACCAGCATTTCGGTGGCGCCAGCGCCGCTGATAAACATCTTGCTGCCGTTGACCACATAGTGGTCGCCATCCAGTTTTGCGCTGGTGCGCAGGGAGGCGGCGTCGGAACCGGAGTTTGGCTCGGTCAGGCAATAAGAGGCCAGTTTCTGGCCGCTGATAAGATCTTCACACCACTGGGCGCGAACACTGTCGGTGCCCCAGGTGCAGAGCATCCAGGTGGCCATATTGTGGATGGAAATAAAGGCTGCGGTTGAGGTGCAACCCATGGCCAGCTCCTCAAGAATGATGGTGGTATCCAGCCGGGAAAGGCCGAGACCACCCTGGTCTTCCGGGGAATAGAGGCCGCAAAAACCCAACTCCCCTGCCGCCGCAATGACTTCGCGGGGGAAAATTTTATGCTCGTCCCATTCCGCTGCATTTGGCGCCAGCTCTCCCTGGGCGAAATTTCTGGCAGCTTCTTTGAGAGCCAGCTGGTCGTCGGTGAATTCAAAATTCATAGGCTTTATCACTCATCTCTGGGGTTCAGGGATAGGGACAGGCTCAAATGCCTTTGAGCCTGTCCGACATTTGGGCAACCCGGTTATTTGAGTTTTTCAATAACAGCGCCAAACAGCTCTTCGTCGGAAGGAATCACTTTTGGCGTCGCCAGGGGCTTGGATACCCAGGTGACGTTAATGAGGTGGCGCCAGTTGATGTTTTCATTGGTGGAGTTGTTACCCCAGGTGCCGCAGCCGAGGGAGAATGTCTGACGCATGCCGTTCCACAGGTTGCCACTGTTGGAGGGCGCCTGGGGCTGGTTGACCATAACCCGGGAGGTTTTGGTGCCCATGGCCAGCTTGAGAATGTTCTCGTCGCTGTTGGAGTAGATGCCGCAGGAGTGACCCTTGCCCTGGTAGTCCTGAATTTCGTTGGTCAATTTCACCGCCTCGTCGATGTCCTTCACCTTGTAGAAGGCCATGATGGCAGAGAGTTTTTCACCGGAATAAGGGTGGTCGGGGCCGGTACCGGTTTCGGGCATGATGATGAACTTGCGGTCTTCGGGAATGTTACAGCCGGCCATTTCACCCAGCACCTGGGGCTTTTGCACCACGCAGGCAGCGTTGAGGTGGCCATCTTCCCACAGGGTTGCGGCAATTTTGCGGTACTCATCGTGGTTGGCCAGGTAACCGCCTTCGGCGATCAGGGCGGCGAGAAGTTCGTCGTAGATGGCTTCAACGGCAATAACGGAATTATCCGCTGAACAGGAAGCGGCAAGGTCGAGGGTTTTCGAGATGCGGATTTTTTCGGCGGCTTCCTTGATGTTGGCGGTTTCATCAACGGTAATCACCGCATTGCCGGCGCCGACGCCGAGGGCGGGGCGACCGCTGGAATAGGCCGCTTTCACCATGGCGGGACCACCGGTGGCGAGAATCAGATCGCACTGTTTCATCAGCTCATTGGTTTTGTCCATGGTGGGCTCTTCGATGGCGATCACCAGATCCACCGGGGCGCCCATTTTGTCGAGGGCATCGCGCATGCGGTCAACAATCATTTTGTTGGTGCGCTTGGCGCGGGGGTGAGGACAAATGATGATGGCGTTGCGTCCCTTGACCGCGTTGATACCTTTGATGACCGGCGTCGCTTCAGGGTTGGTTGAGGGCGACAGTGCGCCGATAACGCCGACCGGTTTGGCAATTTTGATAATGTTGCGCTCTTTGTCTTCTTCAATGATGCCCACGGATTTATCGGGGAGAATATCCATCAGTGCAGCGCGGGTTTTGGTGAAAATTTTGGCGAACTTGCCGTTGTAATCCCCAAGGCGGGTCTCTTCCAGAGTATAGGCGGCAATATCCTCGGCAACGCCGGGCTGGGCGCAGGACCAGACCATGGCTTTGATCAGTTCATCGAGCTGCTCCTGAGTGTAGTTTTCGATGATGGACTGGGCTTTGCGCGCACGCTCCATGAGCACATGAATATCGTGGGCTGCTTCCGTGGGGGCAATACTGTCTGCATTGTGGGTAATGGCCATTTTTTATCTCCGAAAAACGACAAGGGCGAGGGATTATCGTTTGATAGTTGTCAATGAAATAGTCATGAAACCCGTGGCGGCGCAACAACAAACCGAGACAGGCTTCCGTAAAAACCGTGCATCACGCCTATGGGGCATCACCGGCTAGGCTGGCAGGACAAACCAATAAAACTGGATTTGGCTTATTTTAACCAGTGGTGGACTGGGGGCTTAACGGGGTTGTCGTGGTTGCCATACACCTGACCGCGACCGCGGCAATAGGATAATTTTGCTATTGTCCGGCGCCCCTGCCATCCTGCACATCGGCCTAATAGT
>JALOAH010000130.1 GCA_023228865.1 Porticoccaceae bacterium
GTTTGAACACTACATGCCCAGATTTGCCGGTGATCAGTTGCCACAAACCGCCGCAGGCACCGCCGTTGCCCTCGCCGACAGGCTTGATACCCTGGTGGGTATTTTCGGTATTGGCCAGCCGCCCACGGGTTCCCGCGACCCCTTTGCCCTGCGCCGCGCCAGCCTGGGGATTTTGCGGATTCTGGTGGAAAAATCCCTCGACCTCAGTCTCGGCGACGTTGTTGACAGAGCCATCTCCCTGCACGCAGGGCTTAGCGTCACTGAGGGTCTGCGTGAGCAAGTACTCACATACCTGTTTGAAAGGTTCCGTGCCTGGTATGAAGATGAGGGTATTTCCGCAGAAGTGTTTATGGCTGTTCAGGCCAAAAATCTGGATAACCCCCTGGACTTCCATCTCCGCATACAGGCGGTGCACAGCTTTAATCAGTTGCCTGAGGCCAGCGCCCTGGCTGCCGCCAACAAGCGGGTTTCCAATATTCTCGCCAAAAATAACGATGCCCTGCCCGCAAACCTCGACCCGAACCTGTTTGAGAAAGCCGAAGAGAAACAACTGGTGGAGGCGCTCAATGCCGTCACTGACAAGTTTCAGCCTCTGTTTGCCCGCCGCAGTTACGGCGATGCCATGAAGGAACTGGCAATACTCAGGAAACCCGTTGACAGCTTCTTTGACGAGGTCATGGTGATGGCAGAAGATCAAGGGGTGCGCAATAATCGCCTCAGGCTGCTCACCCATTTGCGCGATCTGTTCCTCAATGTGGCCGATATATCCCATCTCGTTCCGGCAAAATGACACTGGTAATTCTCGACCGGGATGGCGTTATCAATGAAGACTCGGCCGATTACATTCGGTCTGTGGAACAATGGTTTCCCATTCCTGGAAGTATCGAGGCCATCGCCAGGTTGAGCAAGGCGGGTTTTCAGGTGGTTATTGCCACCAACCAGTCAGGGCTGGGTCGCGGTTATTTTGAGGTGAAGGATCTGGAGGCCATGCATGACAAGCTTGCGCTTCTGGTTGCGAAACTGGGGGGCTCTATAGCCGGTATTTACTTTTGCCCCCACAGGCCGGAAGACCGCTGCCGCTGCCGCAAACCCGCGCCGGGACTGATGGATGCCATTATCGCCGATTTTAATCTCAAGGATCTCGACGGCATTGCCGTTGTTGGCGATAGCCTCAGGGATCTTGAAGCCGGGCTTGCCCGCAAGGGTAAGCCTATTCTGGTGCGCACAGGCAAAGGTCTTGCAAGCGAAGCTCAACTTCGCCAATTGCCGCCATCGCCACTGGCCTCCACCCCGGTGTTTGATAACCTCGCGGCGGTCGCCAATTATCTGACAGAGCATTTGTAGGAGACTATGAAAATTCTTCTTGTTGCCCGTACCCTGCTGTTTTATTCAGGCTATGTGCCCATTATTACTTTTTTCAGCATTCTCACCTGTACCATCGGTCTGCTGCTTCCCCTCAAGCCGCGCCAGAGCCTGGCAACCTGCGGCAATCTCCTCGCCGACCTCTGGTTGCGTCTCAGTTGCGGAATTCGGGTGAGGGTCATTGGCGCAGAAAATATTCCCGCGCCCCCCTGTGTGGTGCTCAGTAACCACCAATCCCCCTGGGAAACCTATTACCTGCAGCGCCATTTGCGCCCGGTGAGCACCATTCTCAAAAAAGAGCTGCTGCGCATTCCCTTTTTCGGCTGGGCACTGGCGGCGGTGAAACCCATTGCCATCGATCGCGGCAATCCCCGCAAGTCCATCAAGGATGTCATGGATCAGGGTCAAGCCCGGCTCGCGGCAGGCATGAACGTGATTGTCTACCCAGAGGGAACGCGCATGGTCTATGGCCAGTATGGCGACTATGCCCGCAGCGGCACCGCACTGGCTATAGCGGCGGGGGTTCCTATTCTTCCCGTAGCCCACAACGGCGGCAAGTGTTGGCCGGCAAAGAAATTTCTCAAGTATCCGGGGGAGATTACGATTATTTTCGGTAAGCCTATGGCAACCACTGACGGCAATAGCAAGCTACTTACCCAGAACGCCCAGGACTGGATTACGGCAAAGCAAAGGGAAATTTTCTAGCAATAAATTTAACCAATTGATTTATAAATAAAAATGCCATTATTTTGCAATAATGGCATTTTTTTATGGTTCTGTTTTCTGGCTTAAGCGAAGGGTTGCGCAACTGGCAGAATTTTCGCCTTTACTGATGTACCGGTTTAATAGCCTGTCTTGTAGAATCTTCAGCCACCGCCAGCAGGGCTGGCTCCTGCCGAATAATCATGTATTTGTAGGAGCTAGCCCTGCTGGCGATGTCTGAAGATTATTTATGGTAGACAATATCAAATTGAAGCAACACTAACCCAGGTTAAACATCCAGGTTGGCGACAGCCAGGGCATTGGTTTCAATAAATTCACGGCGTGGCTCGACATTGTCGCCCATCAGGGTATTGAACATCAGGTCTGCAGCAATGGCATCGTCGACAGTCACCCTGAGCAGTCTGCGGGTTTCCGGGTTCATGGTGGTGTCCCACAGCTGCTCCGGGTTCATTTCCCCCAGACCCTTGTAGCGCTGCACGTTATAGCCGCGGCGGGATTCCGCCATCAACCATCCCAGGGTTTCCTTGAATGAAGACACCGGTTGCGTTTTTTCGCCGCGACGCACATAGGCGCCAGGCTCCAGCAGATCCTTGATTTGATTGCCCAATTCCACCACGGAGCGATACTCCCCGGAGGAAAAATAATCCAGGGTAAAGGGATAGTTATTGGTAATTCCATGGGCCAATATATCCAGTTGTGGCAAAAAGAGATGGCGTTCCTTGTCTTCAACCACGGTGATACTGTACCTGTCGCTTCCCGAACGCTCGTCCAGCCCCATGGCCGACTCCAATCCCTGGCACCAGGCGACAACCTTGTCCCTGTCGGCGAGTTCTTCCACCTTTAAAACTGGGTGGTAGATCATGGCTTCCATGGCAACCGCCGGGTAAACCCTGGACATACGCTCTATCATCGCCATCACTTTGCGGTAATTTTTGACAATGGTTTCGAGGGCACTGCCGCCAATTCCGGGGGCGTCGGCATTCACATGCAAACTGGCGTCTTCAAGGGCATTTTGGGTCAAAAACTCTGTCAGGGCAGCGTCATCCTTAAGGTACTGTTCCTGTTTGCCCTTGCTGATTTTATACAGCGGCGGTTGGGCGATATAAATGTAACCCCGCTCGATAAGTTCGCGCATCTGGCGGAAAAAGAAGGTGAGCAGCAATGTGCGAATGTGGGAACCGTCGACGTCCGCATCCGTCATGATGACAATGGTGTGGTAGCGCAACTTATCCGGGTTGAATTCCTCTGCGCCAATGCCACATCCGAGAGCTGTTATCAGCGTACCCACTTCGGCGCTGGACAGCATTTTATCGAATCTAGCGCGCTCGACATTGAGAATCTTGCCTTTCAACGGCAGTATCGCCTGGGTTTTTCTCGCTCTGCCCTGTTTGGCGGAACCGCCTGCAGAGTCGCCCTCCACCAGGAACAGTTCCGAAAATGCCGGGTCTTTTTCCTGGCAATCGGCGAGTTTACCGGGAAGGCCGGCAATATCGAGAGCGCCTTTGCGGCGGGTCATGTCGCGAGCTTTGCGCGCCGCTTCCCTGGCGCGAGCGGCTTCGATCATTTTGGTAACAATGGCTTTGGCGTGCTGGGGGTTTTCAAGGAGATAATCACCAAATTTGGCGCTCATTTCCTGCTCTACAGCGGTTTTAACCTCTGAGCTGACCAGTTTTTCCTTGGTTTGCGAGGAAAATTTGGGGTCTGGTACCTTTACGGAAATAACCGCCGTCAAACCTTCACGGGCATCGTCACCGGTGGTGCTGACCTTTTCTTTTTTGCCAAAACCCTCTTTTTCAATATAGGTGTTTAGGGTTCTGGTCATGGCTGCCCGGAAACCGGCGAGGTGGGTGCCGCCATCCCGCTGGGGAATGTTGTTGGTATAGCAAAGGATATTTTCCTGAAAACCATCATTCCATTGCAGGGCAACCTCTACACCTATGCCATCTTCCCGCTCATTGGAGAAATGCATAATTTCGTTGATAGCGCCTTTGTTGGTATTGAGCAAGCCGACAAAGGCCTTGAGTCCACCTTCGTATTGGTACACTTCTTCCTTGCCGCTGCGTTCATCCTTGAGAACAATGCGCACCCCAGAATTCAAAAATGACAATTCCCGCAGTCTTTTCGCCAAAATCTCAAAATGGAAATGGATATTGTTGAAGGTTTCGGCGGAAGGGTAGAAATGCACGGACGTGCCGGTTTCGCTGGTGTCGCCAACCACAGCCAGGGGAGCCTGGGGGACGCCGTGATGGTAGACCTGCTCATGAACCTTGCCGTTCTTGCGTATCGTCAGCACCAGGTTTTCGGAGAGGGCGTTAACCACAGAAACACCTACGCCGTGCAAGCCGCCAGAGACCTTGTAGGAGGAGTCTTCGCCGCCAAATTTACCGCCGGCGTGGAGAACGGTCATAATCACTTCGGCGGCAGATACGCCCTCTTCGTGCATATCCACAGGAATTCCCCGACCATTATCCGCCACAGACACGGATTCGTCGGGGTGAATAACCACTTTAATCTCTGAACAATGGCCTGCCAGGGCTTCGTCGATGGAATTATCCACCAATTCAAACACCATGTGGTGGAGTCCGGTACCGTCATCCGTATCCCCAATGTACATTCCCGGCCGCTTGCGAACCGCATCAAGACCTTTTAACACCTTGATACTGGAGGAATCGTACTGGTTATTGCCTTCTTCTGTACTCATTTAACCTATCCTGTTTATTGATACGCTTCTCGGGATACCTGCCCATGTTCCACGTGGAACACTGCCGGTCTGCTGTAACCGTCCCCGACAACATTCCATAATTCTATTAAATCCGTTTTCTCAACTCCGGTAACTAGCACCTGCACACCCATCTCCATCAACACCCTACCGACCGCAAGGCGATGGGGGCGATCGAGCTCGGCGGGCAGATCATCCAAAAGGAAAATACACTGCTTTCCCGCCAACTCCTTGAATAAAATTCCCTGCGCCAATTTCAGCGCCGAAACCAGCATTTTTGCCTGTCCTCGCGAGAGGACATCTGCCGCCATACCCTTGCCACAAAGAATCTTGACGTCCGCTCGGTGGGAACCCGCCTGGGTAAAACCCACTTTTTGATCTCGCAATAAGCTTGCTTGCAGTTGCTCAAATAGGGATTCGGAAGAATCCCAGCCTGGAAGAAAGCGAAAACTGTAGTCCGCCTCCTGACCAAGAGCCTCAAGGGTTTGGGTTACCACGGGCAACAATTGCTGGATGTATTTCTCCCTGACGGCGGCAATTTTCTCTGACAGGGTAACAAATTCCCTGTCCCAAACCGCAAGTTGGAGGGCATCTATTTTAGCATGACGGAGCAATGAATTCCGATGTTTAAGGCAGCGTTGAAAGCGTGCCCACAGTTCACGGTAATTATGTTCCACGTGGAACACACCCCAATCGAGAAAACCTCTGCGCCCCGCAGGCGGCCCGTTGAGAAGGTCGAAGCTTTCCGCATTGATCAACTGAACCGGCAATGCCTCTGCCAGGCGAGACGCCGTAGCCACCTGCTCTCCCGCCACTTTAAAGACAAAATTGCCATTGTCTGTACGATTGACGCCAACGGGAATCGCCGCATTTCCTGCGCCAGTGCCTGTGTTGACGAGGCCAAAACAGGTGCATTCTTTGAGGTTATGGGAAATAAGGGTTTTCAGATTGCGGGTGCGAAAGGATCTGCCTCTGGACAACAAATGCACAGCTTCAAGAATACTGGTTTTGCCACTGCCATTGCGGCCATAGAAAATATTTATTCCCGGCGAGAGCGCACACTCTACGCGCTGAATATTTCTAATACCGTGGATTGCCAGTTTTTCTAAATACATGCAACGAAGACCAGTAGAATTTTGGCATAAAAAAAGGGCTTTGCTTGATTGTCAAAAGCCCTTTTATAACAGAGAATCTGCCTAATTTGACCTTAACCCGCAGGTTGTACCAGTGCAGTCAAACCCGGGTTGTTTTGCGCGATGATCATCGGCTTAACGGTCATTCCAGTTTGTTAAAACCTCTGCCACCAGCGGCCGCCTACCTGTTTTTCACTGGATTCCAGCCATGTTGATCGTAAGCTGCGACTTTACGCTGCCCTGGCAGCATTTGTGCACAGGGACAGCTCAAAGACCGATCCAAAGGAAAATTCAGGCACCGGAATGGATGCAACTGCCCGGTTAAAGCCTCATGGGCATAATCACATAAACGGCTTCTTCAATGCCATTTGTTTCTGCATTTTCCAGTAGGGCGCTGCTGTTGGAATCAATAAAATTCATCTTTATGTTTTCACCCTTGAGCACGTTGAGAACATCGATCAGGTAGTTGACGTTAAAACCAATCTCAAGGCTGCCATCACCCACATAGTTAACACCCAACTCTTCTTCGGCTTCTTCCTGCTCCGGGTTATTGGCAGTAATTTTCAGCACATCATCCTGAATCAAGAGACGCACACCGCGATATTTTTCATTGGAAAGAATGGCTGCCCTGGTAAAAGCCTGGCGCAAATCTTCGCGACCGCCAGTAACAATTCTGGTACCTTCCTTTGGCAGCACTCGCTCATAGTCGGGATAAGCGCCATCCACCAGTTTTGATGTGAATAAAAAGTCGCTACTCTTAATGCGCACGTGATTACTGCCGATCACCACGACCACATCATCGTCACCCAATATTCGCGACAACTCCATAACACCTTTGCGGGGTATGATGGCCTGAATTTTGTCCGGCACAGAAAAGGGCATGGATTTGGTAGACATCGCCAACCGGTGGCCATCGGTGGCCACCGCGCGCAACAAACCGTTGCTAGCCTCCCAAAGCATGCCATTCAGGTAGTAGCGCACATCCTGGTGAGCCATGGCAAAGGCGGTATTGTCGATCAGGCGCTTGAGATCCTCACCGGGAATTTGAAACTCAACCCCCCCAGCGGCCTCTTCCACATTGGGAAACTCGGATGCGGGCAGTGTCGACAAAGTAAACCGACTGCGGCCACTGGTAATGGTCATGCGACCATTTTCGTCTTCCGTAAATCTGATCGTCGATTTATCGGGAAGGGATTTACAAATATCCATCAGCTTTCTGGCGGGCACCGTAATCTCGCCCGCCTCTATATCGCCGCCATCTTCGAGATTAACCTTGCCAACAATCTCTACTTCGAGGTCGGTACCGGTTAAAGAAAGACTATTATTTTCTAATGAAATCAATACGTTAGATAAAACAGGCAGGGTCTGCCTTCTCTCGACAACACTGACCACCAGCTGGAGAGGTTTGAGAAATTGTTCCCGGGAAATCGTGAATTTCATATTCCATTCATCCAATCATTCTGTATTTTTGCGTGCATTCGCATCTGTGCATGACTGTCAGGTTGTCAACAGCCGTAAAAGATTTTTCAAATCTTCGCGAATGTCGGCATCCGTCTCATTTAACTCTTTGACTTTACGGCAAGCGTGCAGAACCGTGGTGTGATCTTTACCACCGAAAGACTCGCCAATTTCGGGCAGACTGTGATTGGTCAATTCCTTGGCCAAAGACATGGCAACCTGCCTGGGTCTCGCTATGGATCGGTTTCTGCGCCGGGAGTGGAGATCGGATAACTTGATTTTGTAGTACTCCGCCACCGTCCGCTGAATATTGTCTATGGTAACCAGCTTATCCTGAAGTGCCAACAAATCCTTTAAAGACTCGCGAATAAGGTCAATATCAATGGCGCGCCCGGTAAAATGGGCATTGGCGATCACCCTTTTTAGGGCGCCCTCCAGCTCCCGCACATTTGAACGAATGCGCTGGGCAATGAAAAAAGCGGCCTCGTGGGGAAGCTCCATATTGGCGCTCGCTGCTTTTTTCATCAAAATGGCAACCCTCGTCTCCAACTCTGGCGGCTCCACGGCAACCGTCAACCCCCAACCAAAGCGGGACTTAAGGCGTTCCTCCAAGCCATCAATTTCCTTGGGGTAGCGATCACAGGTAAGAATCATCTGCTGGCCGCCCTCAAGCAGGGCGTTAAAGGTATGGAAAAACTCTTCCTGGGAGCGATCCTTGCCGGCAAAAAACTGAATATCATCGATCAACAGGGCATCGACAGAGCGGTAAAAACGCTTGAAGTCGTTGATCGCATTCAGCTGCAGCGCCTTGACCATATCGGCGACAAAACTCTCTGAATGGAGATAAATAATCCGCGCATTGGGATTTTTGGCCAAAAGCTCGTTGCCAACCGCGTGCATCAGGTGGGTTTTGCCCAGCCCGACACCGCCGTAAATAAAAAGTGGGTTATAGGAGCCGCCGGGGTTTTCCGCAACCTGTTGTGCCGCCGCTCTGGCCAGCTGGTTGGATTTACCTTCAACAAAAGAATTGAAGGTAAAGCTGTGGTTGAGATTACTTTCGTGGCGCAGGCCGCCTTGAATCTTTACTTCCTGATCCCTGACAGAACCCGGCCTGTTAAAACCGGCGCGCTGGGTTTTCACGGCGCTGTCGGGCATTTTAAACGCCTGATTTTGGCGATTGTTTCTGGCTTCAACTGTGGCGCCCGGAGATATTTTTGCCGCCGGCGCAGAGGCGGCAAAAGCTGGCGCTGGCAGGGTTCCGGATTCAATTACCACCTGATGATAACAACCGGAAACCTCGGCGTAGAGCTCGGAAATTCTGGCGCTGAATTTGTCAGAAACCCAATCCTGAATAAAGCGGTTGGGCGCTATTAATCTCAGGGTTTGCTGATTATTGTCG
>JALOAH010000131.1 GCA_023228865.1 Porticoccaceae bacterium
CCTTTATCCTCGAATGCATCCGCGCGGGCGTGGATATTCTCGATCACTGTGATTTTATGGACGAAGAGTGCATTGAGGCCATTGTCGAGGCCGACATACTCGTTTTACCCAGCCTTTATTTGCCCAGCAAAATGCTGGATATGCCGCGTCTATTCGGATTTACACTCGAACAGACGCGCAAAGAGTTCGCGTGGATGTGCAATATACTGCCAAAAGCGGTGGAGGCCGGTGTTAAGCTCTGTGTGGGCGATGATTTTGGCACCCCCATTACGCCCCACGGAGACTACGGCAAGGAACTGGCAGTTTACGTTGAACATGCGAACATTGAACCTCTGGAGGTGATTCGCTGGGCAACCCGCAATGGCGCGGCCCTGTTGGGCAGACCTCATGAGCTGGGTCTGATCGAAGCAGGCCGGCTCGCCGACCTGATCGTGGTAAACGGCGATCCTGCCAGCGATATCACCCTACTGGGAGATCCTGCCAATATTCCTGGCGTGATGCGCGGCGGTGTGTTTTACAGCGGCGCAACTCTGGCTTCATATTCCGTCACATAAGTTAACTGCTGTACTGGATTGGCCTGAATAGGTACCTTGTTTAGCAATGATCGGGGTCAATACCAACAACCTCTATCAGGCTGTTTTTTAACGCCACAGAGGCAACGCAAGGAGTTTTTCAACAATCTGACTAGTAGCCCATGCACAAAAAACCCGGCTGACTTATCAGGTCAGCCGGGTTTGCAAGCTGCTGTCAAACAACCGTCTTAGAAGTTGACCGCGAAGCGTGCCCCCAGCAGACGGGGTGGACCGGGAACTTTCCAGCCGCCACTGCCAGCAAAGGGCGCTTTGTGTGTATTGTGATCCTTGTCAGTCAGGTTGGTACCGAAAACACTGATCTGGTACTTCTCGGCGGGAGACATCCAGGTAATGTTGGCGTTGACCATGGTTTTGGACGGTTCCTCATACAGGTTGTCCGAGGTGTAATAGTATTTATCAGAGTAGTTGACCAGAAGGCTGTAAGTCAGGCTACTGCCCATATTAGTCAGGCTCTGGGTATAGGTGGCCCGCAGGTAACCGGTAAGTTTTGGCGCATGAGGCAAGTCGTTGCCCCTCAAGTTACCGACAAACTCCTGCATCCCAAGGCCACCCAGGTTTTCACAAGTGGGCGCTGCGAGAGTCATCCCCTTGGCAAGATACTCAGGTATCTGGGCGCAAGGCACAAAATATTGGCCGTTGGCCACGTCACCGAACTTGGTCTCTTGCCAGCCAGCGCCAGCACCCAACATCAGGTTTTCAGTGGCTGCATAAACCAGGTCAAACTCGGCACCTTTCACGTCCGCATCACCGGCGTTGCGGATACTGGTGATACCGCCGCTGGCATCGGTGACCTGAAGCTGCAGATCTTCAAGTTCATAGTAGAAAATCGCACCGTTGAAGCGGAGCCTGTTAAACTCGGTTTTCCAACCCAACTCATAGGACGTGATCAGTTCCTGTTCAACCTGGGTTATGGCGCCGGGAGCAGGTTGCGGCAGGTTGAAGCCACCGCTCTTGAAACCTTCCGAGTAGGAGGCATAAAGCATGATGTCGCTACTGGGGCGCCAGCTCAGCATCACTTTGGGGTTTAGCTCCGTAAAGGACAGCTTCTCCTCGGGCACATGCTCGGTCATGATATTGGGTCTGTTGGGCGTTATCCTGGAACCCACTGTGGTGACATAAAAATCATTTTTGGCTTTCTTTTCTTCATCCGTGTAGCGCAAGCCAAGCATGAGCTCCCACTCGTCGGTTATATCGTAGGTAATCTGGCCATAGGGCGCCAGGGAAGTGATATCCACCCTGCCATCACCACCTACGAAGCTGCCCGGAAAGCCCAGGTCGGCATCGATAAAGGCACCAGCCATACCAAAGTCGTGTCGTGATTTTTCAAAATAGTAGTACACGCCCGCTTGCCACTGGAGCCTGCTATCCGTGGTGGACACCACCTGGAACTCCTGGCTGTAGCTTTCGGTTTTGGACAAGACCGTTTTTGAATCAAACAGAGGTGCGCTGGTCCCATCCAGGTCCGCATGGCCCACAAACTTGTTGTAGCGATAGCCGCTGACAGCCGAGAAATGGAAGGAATCGAACTCGTAGTCAAAGCGCAGCTGGCCACCGCCAGCCGTATATTTGTTAGGGTAGTATACATTGTCGGTAATCTCGTGGTGGTCATCTTGTATAGCACCACCAAAAGCGCCACCTACCTGTTCAGGCAAGCCGGGAAAGAGAGCCTGGAAAGCGGTACTTTCTGCATCGTCCTTTTCGAACCAGTCCATATCGAGCTTGACATTGAGTCGATCCGTGGCAGCCCAATCCAGCTTGGAGTGAAGAATAAACTGGTCACGGTCCGCCATATCGCGACCGCCGGCCACATGGTCTACGTAGCCATCACGCTGTTCAATCTGACCAGACAGGCGACCATTGAGGTTTTCCATCAAGGGGCCAGATATATAGAAATCACTACCTCGCTGCTTGTAGTTACCTGCCGTTACACCCACTCCCGCCTCAAAGTAATCAGTGGGATCCTTGGTGATAATACGGATGGCCCCCCCCGTGGTGTTACGGCCATACAAGGTACCCTGTGGGCCCTTCAGTACTTCCATCCGCTCCACATCGCTGAAACTCATAAAGCCGCCGGAGGCGCGGGAAATATACACATCATTGAAGTAAGTGCCCACCGAAGGCTCCAGGCCCGGGTTGGCATACTGGGTGCCCACGCCGCGGATATAGGGGGCTACGTAGTCCGCATTGACGTTGACGACCACGTTAGGGGTCATCATCGACAAGGCGCGCTGAGAGTCGATGCCGGCATTGGTCAACTCATCGCCCTGTATCGCGGTTACGGCGATAGCCACATCCTGCAGGTCCTGGGCGCGCTTTTGAGCGGTAACGATGATCTCTTCAAGTGCTGGCTGCGCATATAGCGCTGTGCTTGTCAAACCAATGGCCGGAATCAAGGACGCCAAGACGGCCTTGCGTAACGGTTTGTTGCTTCGTTGTTTTTGCATAATTATTACCCTGGCTATGTGTTTACGTTGTTATGAAGATCCGTCTAGATAGTTCAAATCGCTTATCATTCCCTGCGCAATTTTCCTCTTGTTAAGCCATACCTCTTGTCGAGCTGTATTCACAGCTGTCTTGGTTGTTATTGGTCACTCATGATTCTAGTTGAAATTTGCCTGTCCACCATCAACCGGGATAGTGGCACCGGTGATATAACCTGAATCGTTGCTGGCGAGAAATACTACCAGGCTGCCGATATCGGTTTCAGGGTCACCCACCCTGCGCAGAGGGATCGTTGCCAAAAACTCGTCAGGCCCGTCTGGCAAGGCTTCCAGCCACCCTTTTAGCGACGGCGATGCGGCCAGGGGCGCGATAGTGTTGACACGGATATTATCTGGCCCCCACTCACAAGCAGCAGCGTGGCTCAGCGTACGGATCGCCTGCTTCATGGAGCCGTAAACACCGGCACCCGTGGTATTCCAATTGATTGCGGCAGAGCTGGCCAGATTGATGACTGAGCCAGCTCCACTGGCTTTCAGGTGGGGATGACAGGCCCTCATCAGCCTGAATACCGCCAGCGGCCCTGACTGGAATGTCTGCTGATAGCCTTCATCATCCAAAGTGAGTAATGGGCCAAGAGCAGCTTGTTGAGCATTGTTGACTAAAATATCGATGCGACCGAACTTTTCAATCGTCTCATCCACTATCCGCGCAATATCCTCCGCCTCACAGACATCAGCGGCCATGGTGTGTACAGTGCCGCCAGCCTGCTCAATCAAGGCTCTGGTTTCGGTCAGTTTTGCCTCAGTCTTGCTCGCAGCAGTCACCCGGGCACCTGCCTTGGCTAAGGCAAGGGCCACACCTTGCCCTACCCCCTGGCCAGCACCAGTGACTATTGCCACAAGCCCCGAAAGCTTTTGGGAATTAGCCATAACTTATGCTCGCTTTGCTTCTTGCTCGGCTAGAACCTTGCTGATATAAGCAGTATTGAGGAACTCTTTGACACAAACGATGAGGTTGTCTTTAAGAATGAACAGAAAGTGGTAGGTATTGCCAAAAGGCGAGCCATCATTCATTTCTGCTGTACTTTGGCAATCAACAGCTACTCTGTCGTCTTCGGCTGTAATGTGGTTAATGGTGAACTGAGGGGGAGCTTTGAGCATCCCAAAAATAGGTCCTAGTACAGCGGCCAACTCCGCTTTTTTATAGGTGCCGCCCAAAGGGAAACTATCTGGAAGCCACCACTCTAGATCGTCTGACAGGAAGGCCATGATATCACCGCCCTCTGCTGCAGCTGCAAAAAAATCAAGAATACGCTGCTTGTTTGCCTCTTTATCATTTGCCACTGCTTATCTCCTATGTTACGCGTGGGGCATTTGAATATTCAGTACAAGGTCAGCATCTTGTCCATAAGGCCATCACAATAAGCCCCTGACAAAACGCATCGGGGCTAACTATAGGCACACTGCAAGTACGTGTCAAAACCATTTGACCAGCTGCGAACGAACCTTCAATTCAACATAGCCATACTACACCCGGTGACAGGGTAACCCCGGGATCAACAGGCCCTGAGCCTCGATGCGTAGCGGGTAACACAACTAGCTGCTACCGCTATTGTTGCAATAGATAGTAATATAGTTTACCTTATTTTCGCGGCAGCCAATCTGCCTGCGCCGCCGTGGTTCGACTGTGCCGCTTATTAGTGGGTTACAAACACCCATTACCAACCCGTCGCGGTATACAATGACAACGATTCGATAATCGCTATAGCCTGGTAACTTTCCATGCATCTGAAATTTCAACCAGAAGATGAGCGTTTCCGCCAGGAGTGTCGAGCATTCCTGCGCGAGAACTTGCCCGAAGAGCTGGCCCGGCGTGCTCGCCGTGGCTACCATCCCCTACGCGAAGACATTCAAACCTGGATGCGCATCCTCAATAAGCGCGGCTGGTCGGTCCCCAACTGGCCTCAGGAGTATGGTGGCCCTGGGTGGTCGCCAGTACAGCGCTTTATCTTCGAAGAAGAAATGCGGGCTGCTTGCGCACCGGTGGTCAATCTACTAGGCACCGAGCTGGTTGCACCAGTGATCTACACCTTTGGCTCGGCCGAACAAAAAGCTGAACACCTGCCAGCAATTCGCAACGGTGACGTCCTCTGGTGTCAGGGTTTTTCCGAACCCGGCGCAGGCTCAGATCTCGCCTCGCTTCGTACCCGCGCCGAGCGAAATGGCAATGAGTACGTTGTCAACGGTCAGAAAACATGGACCACTGAGGGTCACAATGCTGACATGATGATCACTCTGGTTCGCACTGACTCTACGGTTAAGCCACAGGCAGGTATCTCTGTCCTGCTGATCGATATGCAATCGCCTGGAATCACCGTAAGGCCAATCTACACCATTGACGAAGGTCGGAGTGTCAACGAAGTATTCTTAGACAATGTAAAGGTTCCTGCCGACAACCTTGTAGGCGAAGAAGGCAAAGGCTGGTCTTATGCCAAATTCCTGCTGACTAACGAGCGTACCGCCAGCGCTGAAGTTCCCCACACCAAGCACGACATTCTCCAGCTGGAAGAAATTGCTCGCCAAGAGTACAAAGATGGCAAGCCTCTAGCTGAAGACCCAGTATTTGCACGCAAACTAGGCCAGTTAAAGATAGACACTTTGGCGCTTGAGTACGCTGTGCTGCGTGTGCTGACAGATGACTCAAGCTCCTCCGCAGCAGTAGCCTCCGTAATCAAGACCAGGGGGGCCGAACTGCGCCAGCGCGCTGCTGATCTAACCCTTGAGGCGCTCGGAGACTACGGGCTGGCAGCAGCTCCTGACCCAGAAGGCGTACACAACCTCCGCAGCGGCCGAGCTCCTACCGGTCTACCTGAGTATGGCCTCGGCGCCAGTGCGAGAGCTATGTACCGACGCGCGACAACGATCTACGGGGGCAGCAACGAGATCCAGCGCACCATTATTGCCAAAACTATTTTGCAACTTTAAGGGCCAAGCAGGTGGACTTTCAACTAACCCAGGAACAAGAAGCGTTGCAAGACAGCGTCAAACGCTTCTGCCAGCGCGAGTACAGCTTTGATGATCGCCGGGCAATTATTGACTCTCCTATAGAACAGCTGAGTGCACACTGGCAGACCTTTGCCGAGTTGGGCTGGCTAGGTGCCGGTCTTTCCGAAGAGGCCGGAGGCTTCGGTGGGGGACCAGTGGAAAACGCTCTCATTCTCGAGCAGTTTGGCAAGGCTCTGGTAGTCGAGCCATTTACACCACATTTGGTTGCCCTGCAGCTGTTGTCAACACTGGCTCCCACCGAACAGGCTTCTCTGATTGAGGCCATGATCGACGGTTCCCGGCGGGTGGTTATGGCGCATTTTGAGCATGTCAGCCGCGGCAACTGTGCAACTATCGAGACGGTGGCAGATTTTCGCGACGATCAGTTTTACCTCTCCGGGCACAAAACCTTGGTACAGGGTGCAGCTCATGCCGATACCTTTTTAGTGTCGGCCCGGGATGGAGACGGCATTAGCCTATTCCTGATTGATGCAAACACTGCCAATATCGAGCGTGAGGTCTACCACAGCCTGGACAATCACTTGGTGGCCGACCTGCGCTTCGACAATGTCGCCGTTGACCCTCGCAACCTTGTTGGTGCACGAGGCGAAGCATTGCAGGCCATTGAGCTTGCCGTGGATTACGGCATTGTTTACCTGTGCGCCGAGGCGCTTGGCGCTATGGAAGCCGCCCTGTTGATGACCAGGGATTACCTGAAAACGCGCCAACAATTTGGCACGACTCTCAATAATTTCCAGGCTCTGCAACACCGCATGGCCGATATGCTGATCGAAACCGAGTTGTCCCGCTCAATGCTTTATCAGGGACTCGCTGCTCTTGAGTCTACTGATGCCCAAACCCGTAAAGCGGGTGTCTCGGCCACCAAGGTACAGTTTTCTCAAAGCGGTATATTTGTAGGTGCCCAGAGTATCCAATTGCACGGCGGTATCGGCGTGACAGATGAGTGTGCCGTAGGCCACTATTACAAGCGTCTTTTTGTCATTGCCCAGCTCTACGGCAATGACGACTACCACCGTGACCGGTTTGTCGGCCTGATCTGACAGAAACCGCTACCTCTGGACGCCACTGCCTGATGCAAAACACAAACTAAAAAAGGCAAAAAGTATGAGTCTTAAAGACAAGAGAGCCGTAGTTCTTGGCTGCTCGGCTGCGGGGGGCAGCGGCTGGGCCATTGCCGAAGCGTTAGCCAAAGCCGGGGCCAAGGTGTTGGTCGCCGCGCGCAGCCTGGAGCCGCTAAAACAGTTGGCAGAAAAAACTGGCGGGCTTGCACAAGTTTGTGACGCCGCCAACCCCCAGCAGGTTGCCCAGCTTGCACGCACAGCCCAGGAAGCTTGGGGCGGCCTCGATATAGCGGTCAATTGTGCAGCTTTACCAGTAATGGGCTTGATTGCCGATAGCGAAGTGCAGCCTCTGCAGCAGTCACTGGATGTGAACTATCTAGCGAATGTCCATTTTGTTCGCCATATGGCCGCCATCATGGGCGATGGAGGCTCCATCATACTGATCTCTTCCTCCAGCGCTGCTCAACCAGTGCTACCGAATTTCGCCTATGCTTGCGCCAAAGCCGCCAGCGACTGCCTGGTCAGATATGCTGCTCTTGAATATGGTCCACGGGGCATTCGCGTAAACTCAATTTTACCTGGGCCGATCAAGTCCGATCTTGCCCGATTCCTGTTTGAAGTGCCTGGCATGGAAGAAGCTTTCGCCCGGGAAGTCCCCCTCGGCCGCATCGGTCTGCCAGCGGACTACGCCGATGCAGTGCTGTGGCTGTGCGGACCCGCCTATGTTACCGGGCTCAACCTACCGGTGAGTGGTGGCAACCAGCTGACCCGCTCGCCGCGTCCCGATGAACTTCCTCAGGGTGAAACGAGCTGGCAAGAAAATTCATGACCCACGTATAAGGAAATACACCCACCAATGCCATGATATATGGCCAAAGTACACCATCAGGAGAGACCAATGACAACACAACAGATAGGCGTAGGTATCATCGGAGCCACCCCTGGACGTAGCTGGGCTGCCATTGCCCATGTACCAGCACTGCGAGCCCTACCCGGCTTCAAGGTCAACGCCGTCAGCACCACCCGCATGGAAAGCGCCAAGGCCGCTGCCGAGGCCTTAGACATCCCCAAGGCATTCGACAATCACCATGACCTTGTGAACTGCAGCGACGTGGACCTGGTGGTCATCACTGTCAAAGTGCCCCACCACTTGGAGCTGGTGATGGCCGCCCTCGACGCAGGCAAGCATGTCTACTGCGAATGGCCGCTGGGCAACGGTCTTGCTGAAGCCGAGCAAATGGCCGCCAAAGCCAAAGAAAAAGGCGTCAAGGCTTTTGTCGGCTTACAGGCGCGCTCCGCCCCCGTCATCAACCGGGTTCGGGACCTGATAGCCGAGGGCTACGTGGGCGAAGTGCTTTCCACCACGCTGATCGGCTCAGGCCTCAATTGGGGGCAATTTATCGATCCTCCCAACGCCTACACCGCCGACCGCACCAACGGCGCCACCCTGCTCACCATTCCCTTTGGCCATACTGTCGACGCCTTGTGCCATTGCCTGGGAGAATTCACCCAAGTGGATGCTCTTATGGCCAACC
>JALOAH010000030.1 GCA_023228865.1 Porticoccaceae bacterium
GGGCGCGAATGGTGGCGCCGCCTTTGCCAATAACATCGCGAATTTTGTCGACGTTGATCTTCATGGTGTGGTAGCGGGGCGCGCTTTCAGACACTTCCTCGCGACCCTGGGAAATCACTTTGTTCATTTCGCCGAGAATGTGCAGGCGCGCCTGCTGTGCCTGGGCGAGGGCAATTTCCATGATTTCTTCAGTGATACCTTCGATTTTGATGTCCATCTGCAGTGCGGTGACACCGGCGTCGGTTCCGGCCACTTTGAAGTCCATATCGCCGAGGTGATCTTCGTCGCCGAGAATATCGGTGAGAACCGCAAAGCCGTCGTCTTCCTTCACCAGACCCATGGCAATGCCGGCAACCGGCGCCTTGAGGGGCACACCGGCATCCATCAACGCCAGGCTGGTGCCACACACGGAGGCCATGGAGCTGGAACCGTTGGATTCGGTAATTTCAGACACCACGCGAATGGTGTAGGGGAAATCCTCCTCTTTCGGCAACACTGCAGCGACACCGCGACGGGCAAGGCGACCATGACCGATTTCCCGGCGACCGGCGCTACCGACACGACCGCACTCACCTACGGAGTAGGGAGGGAAGTTGTAGTGAAGCATAAAGTTGTCTTTGCGACCGCCCTCGAGGGCATCGATATTCTGGGCATCGCGCAGGGAACCCAATGTTGCCGCAACGATGGCCTGGGTTTCACCGCGGGTAAACAGGGCGGTGCCGTGAACCTTGGGAAGAATGCCAACCTGTACGCTGATGGGACGCACGGTTTTCTGGTCGCGGCCATCGATGCGCGGCTCGCCGCGAATAATGCGGCCGCGGACAATTTTCTTCTCCAGTTTCTTGAAGGCATCGGAGACATTTTCAGCACTGATTCCAGCTTCGTCGCTGGCGAGCTCGGCAACGGCTTCAGCCCGCAGGGCGTTGACCGCAGCGGTGCGCGCCTGTTTGTCGGTGGTGCGGTAGGCGTCGTCGAGGCGGGCGCCCACTTTGTCCTTCAGGGCGCTGGTCAGTTCAACATTTTCCGGAGCCGCCTGCCAGTCCCAGCGGGGTTTGCCAACTTCGGCAACCAGTTGGTCGATTACCTGGATAACCGCCTGCATTTCCTGGTGGCCGTAAAGCACGGCGCCCAGCATCAGATCTTCGGGCAATTCTTTGGCTTCGGATTCCACCATCAGCACCGCTTCGCGGGTACCGGCAACCACCATGTCGAGAGCCGAGGTTTTCAGCTCTGTGTAGGTGGGGTTGAGTATATAACCCTGCTCCTGGGTGTAGCCGACACGGGCGCCGCCGATGGGGCCGTTAAAAGGAATGCCGGAGATGGCCAGCGCCGCCGAAGAACCGATAATGGCGGCGATATCCGGATCGACGTCCTTATCCGCAGACATGACGGTACAGATGACCTGAACTTCATTTTTGAAGCCGTCGGGAAACAGTGGGCGTATGGGGCGATCGATCAGACGTGAGGTCAGGGTTTCTTTTTCGCTGGGGCGACCTTCGCGCTTGAAAAAACCGCCGGGAATTTTACCGGCAGCGTAGGATTTTTCCTGGTAGTTAACCGTCAGGGGGAAAAAATCCTGGCCGGGCTTGGCTTCTTTGGCGCCAACAACGGTACACAATACCGAGGTATTATCCATGCTGCACAGCACTGCACCCGTGGCCTGACGAGCGATGCGCCCGGTCTCCAGGGTAACCGTATGCTTGCCATACTGGAATGATTTGATTATGGGATTCACTAGTTTTTCACCTTCTTAAACAAAAACGGCTCCTTTCCGCTAAGTTAGGAGCCGTCTCAATGGATTTAACGACGCAGACCGAGCTTTTTGATAAGTTCAGCGTAACGTTCAGCATCTTTACTTTTCAGGTAGTCCAGCAATTTGCGGCGCTGGTTAACCATACGGATCAAACCACGGCGTGAGTGGTGATCCTTTTTGTGACCTTCAAAGTGGCCTTGAAGCTTATTGATGTTTCTGGTCAGCAGCGCCACCTGTACTTCAGGGGAGCCTGTATCACCTTGTCCACGACCAAACTCAGTTTTGATTGCTTCTTTTTCGGCAGTTGTAAGCGCCATAGTACTTTCTCCAATATGCAGTAATGAATACAGGGTTGTCCGCGCATATTTACAGACACCCTAGCTATGACCCACCATGGGTCAATTCGTTGTCAAATACTCGAACGGTTCGAATATTTCTGTCAATCTTTTTGCTAACCCGCGTGTTGCTGTTCGACCACCAGCCTGCGCGGCGCGAGGCGGCCATCTTCGAGAACTTCGCCAACGCCAAGAAAATCGCCGCTGCCGTCAAAGATGCGCACTATATCGCCTTCCTCCGCTTCGCGGTAGACCTGGGGGGCAACCACGGGCTGGCCACGGCGAAAATACCAGGCGGTGGCCTCTGCCAGCTCCACAGCCAGCAGGTGGGCAACGGCGGAGTCCATGGGTTTCAGAAGGTGGTCGAGATCTTCGCCGCGGCAACCTTCCCTGAGATTTTCCAGTTCGTCCAGAGACACGGCCTCGGCGTCGCTAAAGGCGCCGGCAGCCTGGCGGTGAAGCTTGCTGACATGAGCGCCGCAGCCCAGCAGCTGCCCCAGATCTTCCGCCAGAGTGCGCACATAGGTGCCTTTACTGCAGGTGATTTCAACATCCGCTTGCGGGTGTACACCGGGGCGAAACGCCAATAATTGGTAACTGTGGATGGTGACCGGTCGCGCTTGCCGCTCAACCTCTATACCTTCCCGCGCCAGCTTATAAAGAGGCTGGCCATCCATTTTGAGCGCCGAATACATGGACGGCACCTGCATTATATCACCGCGAAATCCGGCCATGGCCGCCTCGACCTGGTCGGCCGTGAGGGCGCTGGCGTCCTGCTCGGCGGTGATATCGCCATCGGCGTCGCCGGTCTTGGTGGTAACGCCAAAGGTAAAGGTGCTCAGGTAGCTTTTGTCGGCATCGAGGAGAAACTGGGTAAACTTGGTGGCTTCGCCAAAACAGATGGGCAGCACCCCTGTCGCCATGGGATCGAGGCTGCCTGTATGCCCGGCCTTGGCGGCATAAAACAGGTGCTTCGCCCGCTGCAGGGCAGTGTTGGAGGTAATACCCCCTGGCTTGTTGAGAATCAGAATGCCGTCAACCGGCCTGCCCCTGGGTTTGCGCCGCGCCAATTACTGCTGCTCCTCATCGCTGTCGTCGTGGACATGCTTGACCTTGTCCTGGGAAAGGGCGAAGTCAATCAGTGCCGACAGTGCCTGGCCGCGCTCACCGCTGCCATCGTAGAAAAAGCGCAGTTTGGGCACCACCCGCAAGCTGAGAATTTTCGACAGGTGTGTGCGCAAAAAACCGGCGGCGTGATTGAGAGCGGCCACGGCATCTGCCGACTCCTCATCGCTCCTGGGGGCGACGAAGTTGACGTAGACCTTTGCCGCCGACATATCGCGGCTGACTTCGACAGCGGTGATATTGAGCATAGCCACTCGCGGGTCGCGCATTTCATCGCGAACCAGCTGCGCCAGTTCGCGCTGAATGGCGTCCCCTACCCGGTCTGATCGACTGTATTCTTTCGGCATTGAATCTCGGGCGCGAATCAGAGTTTCCGCGCCACCTCCTGAACATCGTACACTTCGATCTGGTCGCCGGGGCGCACATCGTTGTAATCCTTGACGCCAATGCCGCATTCGGTACCGCTGCGCACTTCGTTGACATCGTCCTTGAAGCGGCGCAGGGATTCGAGGGAGCCCTGGAAGATAACCACGTTGTCGCGCAATACGCGAATGGGCTTGTTCTTGTAGACGGTGCCTTCGGTGACCAAACAGCCGGCTATCTGGCCAAATTTGGGTGAGCGGAAGACATCCTTGACCTGGGCGATGCCGACGATCTCCTCGCGAATTTCCGGAGACAGCATGCCCGACAGCGCCTGCTTGATTTCGTCGAGAAGGTGATAGATGACGCTGTAGTAGCGAATTTCGACACCCTCGCCTTCCGCCAGTTTGCGGGCGGAAGCATCGGCGCGAACGTTAAAACCGAGCACCACGGCGCCCGATGTCATGGCCAGGTTGATATCGGATTCGTTAAGGCCACCGACACCGGAAGAAACCACGGTAACGGCAACTTCTTCGTTCTGAATGTCCCCAAAAGAGGCCAGAATGGCTTCGAGGGAACCGCGAACATCGGCCTTGACCACTACCGGCAATACTTTTTTGGTGACGCCCTCGTCGCCAAAGGAGGCAAACATGCTCTCCAGGTTGGCGGCCTGCTGGCGGGACATGCGGGCTTCGCGGGCTTTTTGTTGGCGCATTTCCGCCACTTCGCGGGCTTTGCGCTCATCGTCGACAACAAGGAAATCATCACCGGCGTTGGGGGCGGAATCGAGACCGACAATTTCCACAGGAATGGATGGCCCCGCCTCGGCAACCGCCTTGCCGTTTTCATCGCTCATCATGCGCACGCGGCCAACACTTTCGCCGGCGAGGACGAGATCGCCCTTGCGCAAGGTGCCTTCCTGAACCAGCGCGGTGGCGACAACGCCGCGACCTTTTTCCATGCGGGCTTCGACGATAACGCCGTGGCCGGGAACGTCTTTGGGGGCGGAGAGTTCAAGCACTTCCGCCTGCAACAGCACGGCTTCAAGGAGATCGTCAATGCCAGCGCCGGTGTGGGCGGAGACCTTAACAAACTGGGTATCACCGCCCCATTCTTCGGGAATCACGTCCTTGGCGGAGAGCTCGTTAGTGACGCGCTCGGGGTCAGCGGACTCCTTGTCCATTTTGTTGATGGCGACAACGATGGGAACACCGGCGGCCTTGGCGTGCTGAATGGCTTCTTCCGTCTGGGGCATGACGCCGTCGTCGGCGGCCACCACCAGAATCACCACATCCGTGGCCTTGGCGCCGCGGGCGCGCATGGCGGTAAAAGCGGCGTGACCCGGAGTATCCAAAAAGGTAATCATGCCTTTGGGGGTATCCACGTGGTAGGCGCCAATATGCTGGGTAATACCACCAGCTTCGCCGGAGACCACCTTGGTTTTGCGAATATAGTCGAGCAATGAAGTTTTGCCGTGGTCAACGTGACCCATAACCGTCACGACAGGGGCGCGGGGCTCCCGATTGCCCTCTTCGATGCGGGCAATTTCCCTGATCAGCTGCTCTTCAACAGAATCGGCGGTAACGGTAACCGGGCGGTGGCCAAGCTCTTCAACCACCAGCACTGCAGTGTCCTGATCGATCTGCTGGTTGATGGTGGCCATGGTGCCCATTTTCATCAATTCCTTGATGACGGCGGCCGCTTTCACTGACATTTTTTGCGCCAGATCGGACACACTGATGGTTTCGGGAATTTCCACCTCGTAGGTAATTTTGTCGGTGGGTCGCTTAAAGGTGTGCCTGTTCTCGATTCTGACCACAGGGCCGCCGGACTTCAGCCGGGGTTTGCTGTCGCCATCGTCGGCCACCACTTCCGCCAGCAAGTCTTCGGGACGCTTCTTGCGACCTTTGCCGTCTTTGGCTTTGGCCTTTTTCTTGGGTTTGCCGTCGTCTTCCTCGACATCATCCCTGGTTTTCTTTTTCGACAGGCGGTGATGGAGGGCGTCGCTGTCTTCAACCTTCGGCTTGGCGACTTTGGGGCGATCCTGCTCGGTTTTCTTGGTCTCTGTTTCTTTTTCCTGGACGGTCTTCGCCTCCTTGGCGGCCTCTTCCTGCTGGCGCAGGCGCTCTTCTTCCGCCTTGCGGCGGGCAATGGCGGCCAAACGCATGGCTTCGACGTTATCTACCAGAGAGGAGCGCACAAAGGGCGTCTCCGTTTCGGCATCGGCTTCAGGCTTGCTCTCGGCAGCAACTGCGGGAGCTGCGGGCTCCTCAACGTCCGGCTCTGCTTCTGGCTCAGCAACATCGCCATCAACAGCTTCCGCAGGCGCTTGGATCTCTGCGACCGGCTCCTGGGGCGGAATGTTTGCTGCGATCTCGGTTACTTCTTCAGCGGCGGCGGTGTCGGCGACAACGTCAAACTCTTCGCTATCCCCCTGCTGATCGTCGAGATCCTCGCGCTTCACATAGGTGCGCTTTTTGCGCACTTCAACATTGACGGTTTTTTTGCCGCCGGTTTTGAGGGTGCTAACGGTTTTACGCCGCAGGGTGATTTTCCTGGGCTCTGTGGCGGCTTTCTCGCCGTGCAGGCTTTTCAGGTAAGCAAGCAGTTGCTGTTTTTCCTCATCGGTGACCGTCTCATTCGGTGCGGTATGCTTCAACCCCGCTTCGGCCATCTGCTTCAACAGCCGATCTACGGACGCCCCTACCACCTCGGCGAGTTGACTCACGGTAACTTCAGCCATGCAATTTCCTCTACGTTTTTCTCTAACCCGCTTACTACGTTAACGACCCTACAGCCAAGTACTCAGTCTTCGGCAAACCAGGGCGCTCTTGCGGTCATAATTAATTTTGCGGCACGGTCGGCGTCGATACCCTCGATGCCGACAATATCGTCCACAGACTGCTCCGCCAGATCTTCCATGGTGCAGATGCCCCTGGCCGCCAGCGCATGGGCGAGCGTCGAATCCATACCGTCCATGGCGAGCAAATCTTCAGCGGGCTCAGCACCGGCCAGCTCTTCTTCAGAGGCCAACGCCATGGTCAACAGGGCATCTTTGGCGCGGGCGCGCAATTCCTCGGCAATTTCCTCGTCGAGATCTTCAATGGCCAGCATTTCCTCGAGGGGAACATAGGCCACCTCCTCGACGGAGCTGAAGCCTTCTTCCACCAGCAGGGTGGCCAAATCTTCATCGATATCCAGGTATTCCATGAAGGTTTCCATCAGCGAGCCGGTTTCGGCATCGTGCTTGGCCTCGGCTTCCTCCATGCTCATGACATTGATTTTCCAGCCGGTGAGCTCCACCGCCAGGCGAACATTTTGCCCGCTTTTACCGATGGCCTGCGCCAGGCTGTCGGAGGCCACAGCAACATCCATGGCATGGGCGTCTTCGTCGACGACAATGGATTCAACGTCCGCGGGCGCCATGGCATTGATGACCAGCTGGGCGGGATTGTCGTCCCAGAGGACAATATCGATACGCTCGCCATCGAGCTCGTTGGAGACCGCCTGCACTCTGGCGCCGCGCATGCCGACGCAGGCACCCACGGGATCGATACGGCCATCATTGGTCTTAACAGCGATTTTGGCGCGGGAGCCGGGGTCGCGGGCAGCGCCGCGAATTTCGATAACCTGTTCAGCAACCTCGGGAACTTCAATGGTAAACAGCTTGACCAGCATTTCGTTGCAGGCGCGACTGAGGAGAAGCTGGGGGCCGCGGCTTTCGCTGCGAATCTCCTTGAGTATGGCTCTCACCCTGTCGTTGACGCGAAAGACTTCTCGCCCTACCAGTTCTTCTCTGGGGAGCAAACCCTCAGCATTGTTGCCAAGATCGACAATAATATGGTCGCGGGTTACTTTTTTGACTGTACCGCTGACGAGCTCGCCCAGCTGGCTGCGATACTGATCAGCAACCATGGCGCGCTCGGCATCACGAACCTTCTGAACGATAACCTGTTTGGCGGTTTGGGCGGCAATACGGCCAAAACCGATATTTTCCACCTGCTCTTCGAAAACATCGCCAACCTTGAGGGTTGGATCTTTTTCAATGGCCTCTTCAGTGGTGAGCTCGGTACCCAACTCGGCAAGGACATCGTCGGCCACCACCAGCCACCAGCGAAAGGTTTCATAGTCGCCGGTTTTGCGATTGATCACGACGCGGATATTGGCGTCTTCGTCGTAGCGTTTTTTGGTCGCTGTGGCCAGAGCCTGTTCAATCGCCTCAAAAATAATTTCCTCGGCGACGCCCTTCTCATTGGAGACTGCTTCCGCAACCATCAGGATTTCTTTGTTCATAGATCAGCCTCTTCTATTTCGGGCCCAAACCGGGGAACGACATTTGCCTTATCGATTGATTCGATGGGAAAAAGGTACTCGTGACCTTCGCACTGTATTACCACTTCATCACCCTCCAGGCCGACCAGCAGCCCTGTGTATCTTCTGCGCCCTTCATAGGGTGATCGCAGCCGCAGATTGACGGTTTCACCGGCAAAACGACGGAAGTGATCGAGAGTGTACAGGGGTCTGTCCATTCCTGGCGAAGACACCTCAAGGGTATATTCGGTACTGATGGGATCTTCCACATCGAGAACACTGCTCACCTGACGGCTGACCCGCTCGCAATCCTCAAGCTGGATGCCGTCTTCTTTCTCGATGTAGATCCGCAAGGTGCTGTAGCGACCACTGCTGCTAAATTCAATGCCCCACAGCTCGCAGCCCATGGCCGTAACCACGGGTTCGAGCATTTCCAGCAATTTGCCTTGTTTAGTACCAGCAGTCACGTAGCCAACACCATATTAAAATGAAAAAAGGGCCATAGGCCCATAAAACCGCTCAAAAAATAACCACCTAGCAAAAAGCCCCAAAATGGGGCTTTTTGCGCGGCGCAATCAAAATGCGCAATTGACAGCGGAGCCTGGCAACCCATCAGACAAAATCTTGCACCAGATTTGCAGAAAGATTGCATCAGCGACTAAAAAGCCTGACCTATCAAGCAATACAGCCACCCACTTAACAGGGGCGGTACTATAGCAAAGAGCCATCAAGGCGACAACCTATTTTAGCAGCCCTCCTTTGCCGCCCTCTTTTGCAGAGAGACAGACCCCGAATTTAACATACCCATCACCGGGATGCTGTGCTGCACAGAGCTCATTTATGACAAATGCTCATATTGGCGCTCAACAATTTCCGCCAGACGCTTGGCTTCAGCAACTGACGCCAGAATGCGGACATTGGCGACAATGCCCCGCAACTCCTCCAGCCATTGCAGGCGCCCCAGTGCGGCGGCCGCAGACTGTTCAAACAGACCGCGACTTTCGGCAATTTTAATGGCATTGTCAAAATAACTCTGGGAAACGGACTCCTCGCAGTGAATCCGATGCTGAAGAACCCGCTGTTTGCCCAGGGCAAGGCTGTCGGCGATGAGTTTTTTGGTATCGACTTCGCCCTCCGCCGGAATCAGCGACAGTGCCCTGGCGAAGATCAGATAGGATTCGAGAAACGGCCGCAAGGTGCCGTGGCCAAGTATAGGCTTGAGGTCGCGCAACATGAATCGAATCGCCTTTCTTCCCTGGACAATGGTTTCACGCCAGCCCGGTACACGGGCATCCAATTCCCGATCCAGAGACTTGAGAAAATCATCGCTGCCCTCAAAGAAAAATTCATACTTGAGCAGATCTCTGAGGCGCAGGGCTTCCTGGTGAAAGGCCTCGATGGCAGCCTCACCGTCATTGGTTACCGCCAGCAGGGCGATATCGGCGATGGCGCTGGTGATAAAAAAGTGGATCAAGCCATTGCGGTAGTAGGCGGCTGTTCGCCCCGTGTTATAGGGAATCATATACAGCACTTCGACGCCTTCCTCGGCGATACTGATGACACCGGTGATGGAGAGTTGCCGCAATGAGCGCTCAAGAATTTCTGGGGTCAGTTGCCCGGCATCGGTGGTCATAGGAAAGTTGAACAGAGCAATAAACCCCAGAAGGCGATTGATTTCAACCTGGAGCTGATTAAAGGTAATCGCCCGGTGTCCATGCTCCAGCAACACATAGGTAATCATGGAATTCACTGTGATCGGTGTCGCTTTATTGACATCCACCGCCAGGGCAAAGGCAATTTTCTGCATGTCGCGCCTATCCGGCGACGCGCCGGTGCTGGTGTCAATGGTACTGGTATCAATATAGTCGCTGATTTGCACGCCCTGGCCAAATCGCACATGGATTTTGCCGTGGGGATTATTGAGACCGCTGAGATACTGCATAAACCAGGACGCAGACTCAGGTCTTTTTTTGCCACCCGCCTGGAGGGAGTCGTAATCGGACACCTCCGGCACCTGGTCATAGATGATGGAAATCGGCATCAGCATCAGGTCGGGAGCATCATCACGCAAATAGGCGCTGACAATATAATTGATCAAGCCAAACCTGGGCGGCATCAATTTGCCCGTGCGGGAGCGGGTGCCCTCCAGCGCCCACATCACCGGAAAACGCTTTTCCCCCAGGTAATCAATATAGCTTTTGAACACGGACTTATAGACATCGTCGCCTTTGAAGCTACGGCGAATAAAAATGGCGCCCGCTTTGCGCAGCAGGGTGCCCAAACCCATAAAGCCCATATTGATGCCGCCAAAGGTGTGCAGGGGCGGCAGATTGAGGTCGTGAAACAGGGTAATCAACAAAAAACCGTCGATATGGGATTTGTGGGTAAACAGGAAGGCTACCGGGCGCTCGCTGAGGAGCTTGCGAATACGATCCAGATCGCCGGGGGCAAATTCGATTTCCTCATCAAACCCCCTAGTGTACATAAAGCGACCCAAGGCAGCGGCAACGTCCAATCCTGCCGGGGTTGGCGTGGCCGCCATTTCCCTTAGACAATCCCCCGCCTCTTTCATCAATTCATCCATACTGCGACCACTGTCCCGGCTGATTGCCGTCAGCGCCTGAATCAGCTGTGGTTTGCGCAGCACCTCTTCATCGACCATTCTCGGAACCTTGTACCTGGCTCCTTTGATGCTGCGTTCCGCCCGTTCCAGCGCCAGAAAGGCAGAGCGCGCAATAAAGTGCGGCAGCTCTGTATTCACAGAGTTCTTTTTGAACCTGGCCTGGAGTTCAGCAAGGGTTGCGCCCTTGCCAACCACTATTCGGTACGGCACAGGATCTTTGCTGTAGCGCAGGCTTCTGCACAGAATCCGCTGTCTCAGCAAGCCGGGATTGTTGTGGTTGCCGAGAATAAGGCCTTTGAAGGAAACGCCTTTGCGGCTCGGTTCGGCCTCCACCTGCCAGGCGAGCCGCAGGGGAATATAGAAAATGTCTCCACCTTCAAAGGAGGAATTTTCAAGCGCCGTGATATTGGCCTGGGGCAGTTTTTTCGATCGCAATGCAAGGGGTAATGTCTGGTACTTCAACGCCCCTGGGTAAGTGTCGCGAAGATAATTTTCCAGGATTGACTGTTCAATTTTTGTATTTGCATCCAGCAAAAAGACAATCTTGCTGACCGCCTCTTTTGGCCAAGGGTTTACCGCTGTCATTTTCACCCCGCACTGCTCTTTTTTATTTAACATTTCTCTTTAAGATTAAATACCAATCCTGCTGCTAAGAAAAGCCACATTAGCGTTTAAATAGCGTTTTACTGCATCCCCCTAAATAATGAACTCTCATCAACGAGTGTAAACCTGCCTGTCAATAAATGCTCTATGGAATTTCGCCGTATTGTCAACAGCTTCAATCATCGGGGCATGGCCGACGCTATCGAGAATCACCAATTCGCCATTGCGCAGGCGGGGCGCCAGATTTTCGGCGGCGCTGACATCCAGCAGATGATCCTGTCGTCCCCAAATAACCAGCACCGGCATGTCCAGCGCCACCAATTTCTGGCTGAGGTCGCTGCTTTTGTGATCCGCCATAAGCTGGCGAAAAATTTTTTCAAGCACAGGGCGGCGCTCGTTGATTTGATTCAACAGATACACGATGGCGATGAGGGGAAGTTTGACCGGTTTGGCAACCGCCATGGCCAAGACTGCGTCTGCCTGCGCACGGGTGCGCGGCAAAAAAAGAATTTCGTCGTGTTCAAAGGATTCCTCCAGCACCGTCTTTTTGGCCGCTGCAAGACCAGCCGCATCCATCAGGGTCAGCGACAGTACCTTGTCGGGATATGCCAGGGCGAATCTGGCGGCAATAAAACCGCCCATGGAGTTGCCGGCGAGATGGATACGGCCGAGGTTTAAGGCTTCGACAAATCCTTTGAGGCGCTCCACCTGATCGGCAATGCGGTAGTTGGCCTGAAGATCGCCGCTATAGGTCTGGCCAAAGCCGGGAAGATCGGGAGCAATGAGGCGAAACTCCCCTTTCAGTACCCTTAGGTAGAGCAGCCAGTTGTATTTATCGGCACCATAACCGTGCAAAACCACCATCACAGGTTTGTCAGAGCCGTCGCCATCAAGGGCGCTGCGGCTATCTAGAAAGTGCCATTCAAGCCCAGCGACATTGACCCGGCGGTGCTGGGCACCAACAAACAGCGCAGCAACCGCAAACACCAGTTTCGCGACCTGAGCTAGCAGCCAAAAGCGCAGAAGAAACAGCGCCAGGACGGCGATCAAAACCGCAGCGGCAATCCCTAGCAAAGCGCCATTCTCCAATTAAACGCGCGCTTCAAGCCAGCGCTCGGTATCAGCAAAGACCTGCATTTTTTCCGGTTCAAGGAAAATTTCATGGAACAGGTTATCGTAAATTTTTAAGGTTTTATCTGTGGAAGAAACCCTTTCAAACAGCATTTGCGAGCCTTTCGGACTGGCGAGGCCATCGTCGCCACCGTGCATAATCAGCAGTGGCAAAGTAATTTTGGCCGCTTTCTCCAGGCCGTGGTCGGCGCCGGACAGAATCGCCGTCAGCAGTCGCGCCGTTACCTTGCCGCGAAAAACCAGGGGGTCGTTGAGGTAGCGATGAACCACCTCAGGGTCGCGGCTCACCGCTTCCCCTTCCAGCTTGATAATTTGGGCTTTCGGCATCAACAGGGAGAGCCCCTTCAAAATCCATTTGAGCACAGGGCCAATGACTTCATCGGTGGCCAATGCCGAGCCCGACAAAATACAGCCGGAAAGAGTTTCCTCATGGCGCAACAAATAATTGACGCTGATCACGCCCCCCATGCTGTGGCCGACAAGGAAAAACTTTTTATCCCGGTGCTTATCTTTTATCTGGCTGATGTACTGAAACAATGTCTCGACAAACGTGCTCAGGTGGGGAATATAACCACGCCGCCCCTGGGATCGGCCATGACCCTCGTGGTCGAGGGCGTAAACCCCATAGCCGAGGGCGACAAAGTGTTCGACAAAGGGCAGGTAGCGGCCGCTGTGCTCACCCAGGCCGTGGGCAATAACCAGCACGGCCTTGATTTCGGCATCCGGCAGCCAGCACTGGGTAAAAATCTGCGCGCCGGATTTGGCGACAAAATTCCCTGTTGTGTTAATCACGCGGTTTTCCTCTCGGCAATGCTGGATTCATGGACCTGGTTGAGCAGTTCTGCTTCGAGATTTTTGGCAATGGTGTCAAGGGCATTGCTGATTTTTGTCTGCACCCTGATGGCTTCTATTTTTGGCCAGGTTGCCCGCTCCCCATGGCGGATCAATTCGATAATTTCCGCATTGGTGCGCTGGGACAGCAACTGCGCCGGGTTGTGCAACCGCCGCGGCGGCAGAATATTGATGTCGCCAGTATAGGTTTGCGCCAGCACAGAGCTGGTAAAGGTCAGCAACTGGCTCAGTCTGGAGTTTAATTTCATCGGGTGGCCGATGATCTTCGCTCCTGCAAGCGCCCACTGTTTGGTGGTGATTTGCAAGGTTTCCTTAAGAATCCCGAAGACGGTGGCGGAGTGATTTTCAGAAATAAATGGCAGAGCCACAGGATTGGTTTGGCTGACGATGGAGTGGTTGACGCCATAGAGACGCATTACCCGCTTGATGGGCAAATCGTCGCTCACCGAGCCGTCGATCCATTTCCTGTTGGGCAGATAGGGTTTGCGGTTGCCGTTTCTGTCCTTGGCCGCGAGGGTCACCGGTGGAAAGAAACCGGGAAAGGCGCTGGACGCCATCAGCGCCTCCCGCAGCATGACATTGGGCGAAGCTATATCGTTGAGCAGCCTGGAGGTCTGGTGCCGCTGCACCGGCGCCACCGAAACATTGATATGGATGCCGGTGCGGGCTGCCGCTTCCTGAAAGGTCAGATCGGGAATAATGCGCACCAGAAACTCCTCGATGGCCTTGGGGGAAACATGTCCTCGGCTCAATAAATTGCCTATGCTCCGCAACCCCAAACCCTGCTCCACCTGAATTTTTAGATGCTCGGCATCAAAAATTGTCTCCAGCTCTTCGTGGCTATGGGAGCCGACGATGGCGGCAACAATGGCGCCACCGCTGGCACCGGAAATCACGGAAGGCAGCAGACCTTCCTCCCAGAGGGCTTTGACCACGCCGAGATGGAAATAAAACAGGGAACCGGAACCACTGAGCATTAATGCAGAACGGCCAAAGCAGTGCGCCGCCCGGTTGAAAAATTCCAGTTTTTCATCGATGGAAATACTGTCAACTTTTGGACTCGCCAGGTGGTAAAGGGCGTTGGTGACTTCATCGATATAGTCATTGATGAGCTGCTTGGTGCCAAAGCGGGTTTTCTTGAACAGCTCGGCGCTGCCCATACCGCCCATATTGCCGTGGATGCCTTCGTTGAGGGCGAACAACAGGCCGTGGTCGTCGCCGCTCTCGCGCATTTCCCGCAGAATGTTGTAGCGGGATCTGATGGCCTGATAATCGTAGAGATTGGTTCTTTCCACCGTCTTCCATTTATCGCGACCTTCAATCTGGTCAATGCGCATGGCAATGTCGCGCCACTGGTCGTAGGTGTCCGCGTTGTCCAGTTCTTTTTGCAACAGGTAGGAGCTGCGGGATGACATTATTTTCTCCCCTTGGCAACCGTTTTTCTGACCGGTTTGGTCTTTGCTTTGTCTGTGGCATTTTTGAGCTCAGTGACCGCAGCCGCCAGACATTCACCAAAAAGATCCACATCCGGCATCACGTCCTCGGTGGTGGTAATGCTAAAGGTGAGCTTTTTGTTGTAGCTCAACGTCATCAAAAATAACCCCATGCCGTCGCCAAGGGGCGTCATGCCGTACTGTTTGAGACATTTTGCACCGTTCAAATAAATGGGAAACTGTGGACCCGGGACATTGGAAATGGCCACATTGCAAAGACTGGCGGTAACCCCGGAGGCCATGATCATTCTGCTGGCCAGCGCCATGGTTGCACCGGGCATATGCTTGCTGACATCGGTCATCAGCCTTGCCGAGACACCTGTCTTGCCCGCCTTTGTCAGCTGGGTATAACGGGTAATTTCCTTCAGCCTTTGCAGGGGCGAGGCCAGATCCGTATGCAAATCCACCGTCATCGCGGTAATTTGATTGCCGTCTTCACCGCCCTTGGCGCCCTTTGCCGGGCGGGTATTCACCGGCACCCAGGCAATCAGGGATTCAGAGGGCAACCCGTGATGGCGGAGAAGGTATTTTCTCAGCGCGCCGCTGCTCACCGCGAGCACCACATCGTTGATCTTGGCGTCGTCCACCGCTGTGGCAATGCGCTTGAAATCCGCCAGTTCAAATTCCACCCCATGAAAAGTCTTGCGCGGGGACACGGGCTTGTTGAAGCGGGTTTTGGGTACCCTGGTGGACTCGTCGTCATCCCTGACCTTAAACACCGCATTGATCGCTGCGGGTACCAGGGTTGGCGTTGCGCGCCACAGGGTTTCCGCCAGTTTTATCGGCGAGCGTATATGATTGAGAACACAGCGGGCCCACATTTCATTGGTGGTGGGGGGCTCTCCCGCCGACTCCGCCGTCACCGAAAGATCGGTGACTGGCGTACCCTCTGCGTCCAGATCGCTGAGTCCGGAAAAAAACTTGATGGTGGAAGCGCCATCGACCGCCGAATGGTGAATCTTGGTCACCATGGCAAAGCTGTCGGGGGGAATGTCGGCTATACCGTTGAGGTTTTCCACCACATGGATTTCCCACACCGGCCTGTTCATATCCAGGGGGCGGGAGTGGATTCTACCCACCAAATCGCAAAATTGCCCCCAGTCGCCGGGAGAAGCGAGGCGATGAAGGTGAAGGTGGGATTCAAAATCGAAGTATTCGTCGTCCACCCAATAGGGGTAATCCAGATCCAGGGGGACTCGAACTAGCTTCCTTCTGAAAATCGGATTGGTGTGCAGGCGGGATTCGACATGGGACTTGACCAGTTCAAACACGGTTTCCGCAGCCGGGTTTTCCGGCTTGGCATAAATGCACACCATGGTGACATTGGAGAGGTTGTGCCCGCTCTCCATGTAAAGAAATTGTGAGTCCTGAGCCCCAAGCTGCAACATAAACGGTTCCTCTCCTAAGCCTTGTCGGCTTCTTTAAACAACTTTAGCCGCTGTTTTTTTCACCGCAGTTTTGCCGGTTACGGGTTTCTTTGCGCCGGCAAGGGGTTTTTTCTCCGGCCTTGGCCGGGGCTTGGCCGAGGGCTTTTCCGCCATGTCCCCATCTGAGCGCCTAGCATTTAAACGGTCTTTGGTGACAGTTTTGCGTACCTGCACAGCCTGTTGCTTCACCGCAATTTTCGTACCAGCTGTTTTAGGCGCCGTATTTTTCTTGGCGACGCTTTTTTGACCTTCGGCCTTTTGTGCTGCCGGCTTGGTTTTCTGGGGCTTTACGGCAGCGGTTTTGGCTGTAGCGGTCGCCGGCATTGGCGCCTTGATTGCCGCCTTTGCCGAACCGGTTTTTTTAGCCATTGTCTTTTTGCCCGCCGCCGCTGTGCTCGCTGCCAACGCTTTTTTCGCCGGTGATTTTTTCACGGTTCCCCGGCCAGGAGCCGCTTTTTTCGTGCCTGGAGCTTTGCGATGAACGGATTCGGCAATGCTCTCGGGAGGGAAATCGAGCGCCTTCAAAAACATATTGCGAACATCGGTGACATGGCGGTCGAGACTGGCTTCAGTCCAGCCGGAAGTATCCACGGGGGGCAGAATTTCCACGTCGACCACGCCGGGTCTGAAGGCAAATTGCCCTTTGGGTTGAATGTCCGCTGCATTGTGAATAACCACCGGCAGTATGGGAACGCCGGCCTGCATAGCGATATGAAAAGCGCCTTTTTTGAACGGTCCCGGTTTTTTGGTTTCCGAGCGCGTGCCCTCGGGGGCGATGGCCACATTGCGACCTTCAACGGCGAGGGCGTCCACCAAAGGGCGCATGGCGTCAATGGCGCTTTGGGTATTCTGGCGATCAACCCTGACGACACCGGCAAAATCATAGACTTTTTCAAACAGCTTGAATTTGCCGATCTCCTTTTTGCCGACAGCGGCAAAGTTATCCCGCAACAATTTCATCACAATCAGGCCATCGGTTTTGCTTTGATGATTGTAAACCACCACCACCGGCCGCTCTTTCCAGTAATTTTCCGGATTGCGCACATTGAGTTTGAGACCAATTAAGGCAAAGGCAATCTCGGTGAACAGCGACAGCATAAAGCGGCGCCCTTCGTCCTTGGAGCCGTTGAGCTTCCAGACGCCAAGCCCCCAAAAATAGGAACTGATGAGGGTGCCATAAAGGCCGACGCTGCGCAGATTTTCCGCCAGAGTGGGCTTGCCGGTGCGGGCGAACACCTGCACCGGCCAGCCATTTTCGGAAGCGATGGTCTGAAGGCGGGAATTGGGGTTGACGATTCGCGGCATGCCCACGTGGTGAAGCACTTCGATATCGTCATCGCTGTCGCTGTAAAAACAGCTGCTGTCCAGATCCAGCTGGTACTGTTTGGCAAGGGCTTCAACGGCCACGACCTTGCCCTGCCCCCAGCACAGGGGCTTGAGGGTTTCGCCGGTAAAGACACCATCCACCACTTCGTAGCGAGAACAATAGACGTGTTCAATATTGAGTTCCCGCGCCAGGGGTTCAACCTGATAGGGGGTTGCCGAGGACACGATGGCCACCGTATGGCCTTTTTTAAGGTGTGCCTCGATAAGAGCGCGGGCTTCGGGATAGAGGAGCTTGGAAATATAGTGGTCGTAGACTTTTTCGCTGAACTCGGTGTAGCTCTCTTCACTGACACCTCGCAGTACTTTGGCGCCCACGTCCATCAGCCCGGAAAAACCGATGGCGCCCATGCTGTGGTTGACCAGTGTCGCCACAATTTCAACAAATTCGAGGGGCTTCATATAGCCTTTGCGCAATTGTTCGCGAAGAAAAATGAATGCCGAATAACCGTTGATAACCGTGCCATCAAAATCAAAAAAAGCCCCTATGGATGCTCCGGAAGGCATAGCCTCGACATGGCGGACAACGTGGCTATAGGATTCCATAGGCTATCTCCTGATGGGAAAACGGGCTAAATCTGTGCTGATCTGAATCAGTGTGCCATATTATTATGACAGTCACCATACGGACATTTCCCTCTATTTCGACAATCATTTACCCTGAATGCAAAAACCCCGCCGGATGCCGACAACAGGCATCGCAAGCGGGGTTTTTTGTGGCGCAGAACAGCTTAGGCGATATTGCGCCCCTTCTCCTGCCAGTAGGGCTCACGCAATTTGCGCTTTAGCACTTTGCCATTGGCATTGACAGGAAACGCCTCGACAAAATCCACTGACTTGGGACACTTATAGGAGGCAAGCCGCGCCTTGGCGTAGCCAATGAGTTCGTGCTCGTCGAGGGTTTCGCCATCCTTGAGAATAACCACGGCCTTGACTTCCTCGCCCCACTTTTCGCTGGGGACACCGATGATCGCCACCTGCTTGATGGATGGATGGAGGGAAAGACAGTTTTCCACCTCGGAGCAATAGACATTTTCGCCACCGGTGACGATCATATCCTTGACCCGATCCACCAGATAGAGAAAACCTTCAGCGTCCTGGCGAGCCATATCGCCGGTTCTATACCAACCGTTTTGGTAAACGTCGGGCCATAGCTCCGGCTTGCGCCAGTAACCATTGTTAATGGCCGGAGTTCTCACCAGCAGTTCGCCGGATTCACCAGGGGCAACTTCATTGCCCTTGCTGTCGACGATTTTTACATCAATCAATGGCAGTGGCTTGCCACAGGAAGTGAGCCGCTCTTCATTGTTGAGATCATGCTCTTCAGGTCGCAGCAGGGTCATCGCGCCGCCGCTCTCGGTAGCGCCGTAAAACTGCATAAATCGGCAGGGCATTTTGTCAAGCGCCTGCTTGATTACGGCAAGGGAGATGGGAGAGCCTGCATAAACCACTTCGCGCACAGAGCTGAAATCCGTTATTTCACAGTTTGGATGGTTTACCAACATCTGGATCATGATAGGAGCAAGCGCTACGATCGTTGGTTTTTTGGCGGTGATTTCCTTCAAGACCAGGGCAGGATCAAACATTTTTACCACAGCGATAGTGCCGCCGTTATAAAAGGCTTGCAATGTCAGACTGACCCCAAGCAGGTGAAAATTGGGGGCTATAAAAAGAAAAGTATCGTTCTCAGACCAAGTGAAGGCAGGCTCAAAATGCTCACAGAGACGCATCATAATGATACCGCCTGTGGTCAGCTGAACCCCTTTCGGACGCCCTGTGGTGCCCGAGGTATAGAGAATCCAGGCGTTCTCATCCAAGGGGCATTCGAGCATAGGGTCGGCCTCACTTTGGCCAGCCAGCCACTGCCGCAACGGATTATTCTCTGGTTTGCCGGGATTAATAATCTGGGAGCCAAAATGAAAGTTGCCGACATCCCTGACATGATGCCAACTCCTCTCAAACTCAGCCTCTACAAAAATAAATGAAGGTTCTGCGTCGCCAACAATTTCCACCAACTCTTCCGTAGCGAGGCGCCAGTTGAGAGGCACGAATGCCGCCGAAGCCTTGGCAATACCGAACAACGCAATCATATAGTCGTCGGAGTTTTTGCCACAATAGGCAATGCGGTCGCCTCTCTTCACGCCCCCGGCTATAAGGCCGTTGGCAAACTGATTGGACAGCCTATCCAGTTCCGCCATGGTCAGGACATTATCTTCAAACAGTATCGCAGGCTTATTTGGAAAACGCCTCGCATTGAAGCGAACAATATCGCCAATATTTCTGATTTCAGGGTACGGCCACATACTAACCTCTTATATTTCACTATTTGATTCTTTTACTTGCTGATACCGAAAAGACAAAACAATGCAAAAACAGCACTATTATGCTGGTGGCTTTTGGCAGGCCGTCATGGTTTCGCAACATGACAAGATAGCGACTTATGAAATAGTTCCTTGAAAAACAAGTCGTTTTTAACAAAATCAGCAAAGATTCAAGGGTATATCAACTTCTTCTGGCAGTAAAGCAAAACCGGCCTTACTGCCAGGAAGCCAAGAAAAACAGCTTGTCAGTTTATAGCGAGGACTCTCTATTTCTTGTACGGTTTGAACATATCTTTGGCGATAATGGTCTTCATGATCTCAATGGAGCCGCCGGCAATTTTGACGATGCGGGCATCGGCATAGGCGCGGCAAATGGGATATTCCCACATATAGCCCCAGCCGCCAAAGAGCTGCAGACATTCATCCACCGCCTTGCAATGGAGGTTACTCAACTGCATTTTGGCAATGGCGGCATCCACGGGATCGAGCTTGCCCTGCATAAACAGCTCAATACATTTATCGGTGTAAACCCGTCCCAGCACTGCTTCCGCCTTGAGCTCCGCCAGTTTGAACTGGGTATTTTGGAAATCGGCAATGGTCTGGCCAAAGGCTTCCCGCTGACTGGTGTATTCCAGGGTCCATTCGATAACGGTCTCGGTAACCGTGGCGCTGCGAATCGCCTGGGCGAGGCGCTCCTGAGCCAGCTTTTGCATCATCAGCTTGAAGCCCTGACCTTCCTGACCGAGCATGTTGGCGGCGGGAACGCGCACGTCCTCAAAAAAGAGCTCGGAAGTGTCCTGGGCTTTCATGCCCAACTTATCCAGGTTGGTGCCGCGCTTGAAACCTTCCATGCCGCCTTCAACGATGAACAGGGTAACGCCTTTGGCGCCGGCATCAGCGTCGGTTTTGGTGGCGAGAACGAGCACGTCGCACAGCTGGCCGTTGGAGATAAACACTTTCTGGCCATTGATGATGTAGTCATCGCCGTCCCTGACCGCCTTGGTGCGAATCGCCTTGAGGTCGCTGCCCGCATGGGGTTCAGTCATCCCCAGGGATCCAATCCACTCGCCACTGACCATTTTCGGCAGAAATTTCTTTTTCTGCTCTTCGGTGCCGAAGGTATTGATATAGGTGGCCACCAGATCGGTGTGAATCAGAAAGCCGGGGCCGGAAAAGCCGGAGCGGAACAATTCTTCAAAGACAATGACATCGTAGAGATAGTCGGCGCCAACGCCGCCGTATTCTTCAGGAATGGTGCAGCAGAGAATGCCAGCTTCACCGGCCTTGAGCCACAGTTCCTTGGGGACGATACCGTCTTTTTCCCACTGGGCGTGGTAGGGCGCAATCTCACGATCGATAAACTTTCTGACGGAGTCACGGAACATCTCGTGATCGGAATTAAAGAGGGTACGTTCAATCATAACAGGCACCTAATCTATTGAAAGAAATGAAAAATCACTGCCCGACAAGCACAGACAGCAGATGTACAAAAAATAACCGCAATACCTATACCAGCCCGCGGGATTGCTCTTCAAGAGTTTCCCGATGCTGGGGTGCGGCAATCGCAATCATGGCGCGAATCCGCTGCTTCAACGATTTGCCACGGAGTTCTGCCGCGCCGTACTCGGTGACGACAACATCGGCATCAATGGCGCTGACGGAGGGCATGCTGCCAGTGAGCGAGGGTACAATTTTTGACAGTGCATCCTTGCCCGCCGTGGCCGGCAACACAATGATGGAGCGCCCGCCTTTACTGCTCAATGCACCATTGACAAACTCAGGCAGCCCCCCTGGACCGGAAAGATGGCCGCGGGACGTCACCGACGAATTGACCTGGCCAAAAAGGTCGACTTCGAGGGCGCCATTTACCGTGACCAGATTCGGCGTTTGCGCCAGGGTCTGGAGGTCGTGGGTCACCGAAACCGGCTGAAACTGGAAGCGCTCGTTGCGATCAAGGGCGCGGTAAAAATTGGCGGTGCCAAGACCGACACCGACGATGGCAGGCTGATTCGCGGCCATGGCGCCGCTGGTTTCAAGAGCCAGCATCGACTCGTCAAGCAACCCGGAAATAACGCGAAGATCGCGACGATCCGCCAGCTGGGTCACCACAGAAGACGGCACCTTGCCCAGACCCAGCTGCAATGTGGCACCATCGCCAATATAAGCGGCGACGGTTTTTGCCATGGCGGTAGAGGTTTCATCAGGCGTTTGCGAAGGCACATCGATAAGGGGCTGATCAAGGCAGAACAGGGCATCCAGATCGTCAACATGGATACCGGAACAGCCCATTGTGTAGGGCATCTGCCGATTGATAACGCCAATCTTCACCCGTGCCTGCGGCAATACCAGCGGCGCATAATCGGCACAGACACCATAACTGCAGACCCCGTTTGCATCGGGCTCGCTGAGCATCACCACGGCGATATCGACGGCCTGGCGCTGGTAGAAGGCGAGAATATCCCGATAGCGCCACGGACAGTATTCCACCCGCCCCCGCGCCGCGGCCAGCTGCGGGGTCATAAAGAAGGTCTGGCAGGCGACGTTGTCACCGAGACGGGTGTAGTCGTGCCGGTTAATGCCGGGCAGAAAAATGCCACTGATGGTCAGCGGCGATGTTCTGTCCCTGAAAACAGCCAGCTGTTCAAAGCCAGGAATTTCAGCGGCGCAGCCCGAGACATAGAGCGTCTCTCCGCTGGCGAAGAATGGTTCAAGTTCCGACAGTGAGGACGCTTTGTAGGTCATAGGTGGCCGTGACTTGCTGCGGTGACATTGTAGCTGGCCTTGATTTTCAGTTCGTGATCTATCTCCGCCAGCGCTGCGGACAATTCCGGAAAGGAGCCATAGGCAGACAGCTCATTGCGCTGGTGCATTGCCAGATACGCGATGGGACCGCCCGTCCACTTCGGCCAGGCAGCGCCCAGCACCGCGAGCACATCCATCTCTTCATAGCGGCCAGCGCAGTGTTTCCAGATATGAATGGCGCTTGTGCCAAGCAAATTGAGGCCGACAATCCGATCCTGAGCCGAGACCTCGCCAGCGGCGGGGCTGCCGCCCGCTGCGCCGAAGAGACTATCGGCATCCACCGCCTTCGCCGCCCTGGCAATCTCATCCTGGGATTTGCCACTGCTGGCGACAGCCTGGCGCACCGCCGCCAGAATCAGATTAAGGCCACCCTCGGCAGTAATTGCCCACACGGGAATTTTGCCCATGGCCATGGCCAGATCCAATGAACAGGCGCTGAGGGCTTCAGGGGCAAGAACCTCGACGGCTTCCGCCGCTTTCAGGGAACCCAGAAAGGTAATGGTGGCGACGCCCCTGGAAGCCTTGTCACCAGCGGCCGCGTTACAGAGTTCGATAGCATCTTCACCACTGGCTTTACCTGCGTCTGTGACCACCACAGCAGCGTCGTCATCGACAACCACCTTGGCCTTGCGGGCAACGGACTTGGGCATTTCCACAGCGGATTGCCAGGCGAGGGATTCGAGCCTCGCCGCATTGGGTGCAATGTAGTTGTTCGTCCATTTTGGCGCGGCAGTTTTGTTGAGGAAACAGGTGACCACCATATTGGCAACCACAGGATCGCTCATCAAATCGACAAAAATATCCCACTCCACATCAAAGCCCGCATCTATAGGCAGAAGCGCACCTTTGCCAACGCAATCCATAATTGCCTTCACCGCCGGGTAGAGGTCGTGCTGACGCCCCGTCCAGCCGCCGACGTCGAGACAGAAATCTTCCCAGCCGTCGCTGTTGAGCAGCGCCTGATCTTGAACGCTAAGTTGCCACTCGGGCTTGTCCCAGCGCGCCCGAGGCTCAATGGCTTTGACCAGTTCAACGGCTTGCTCCACCAGATCGGCCTCGGCGGCAATCTTGTCCACCAGGCCATGCTCAAGGGCAAACTGCGGTGTCACGGGGGCGCCGTCGAGGAGCATTTTCATGGCGGGGGCAACACCGATATAGCGCGGCAGACGCTGGGTGCCACCGGCACCTGGAAGCAGCGCGAGGACAATTTCCGGCAAGCCGAGAATGGGTGCCGGAACATCGACACAGACACGGCCATGGCAGGACATCGCCAGCTCGAGACCGCCCCCCAGAGCCAGCCCGTTGACAGCGGCGACGATGGGAATTGGGGATTTCTCGATGGTGCGAAACAGCTTGCCGAGGCGACTGAAGCGGTCGCGCATGGTTTGCCATTCTGCGCCAAAGCGCATATTGGCAAAGTCCTTGATCATGACCAAATCGGCACCGGCGACAAAGGTACTCTTGCCGGAGCGCAGCACCAACCCCTTGAGTTCAGCGGAGGCGCGCTTAACCACAGCCTCCAGATCATCCATCATGTGCTCGGAAAAGACATTCAAAGGTCTGCCCGGCATATTCAGGGTGGCGATACCAATACCGTCCTCACGAACTTCCAGTGTGATATTTTTCATTTCGACTTACTGCCTATTTGGCAAATTTGCGGAAATCGGGTTTACGCTTTTCGTTAAAGGCGTTAACACCTTCTTTAGACTCTTCAGTGTCGTAGTACAGCTTGACCGCCTGGAGGGCAAAACCGCTGAGGCCGCGAATCGATTCGGAGTCGGCATTGAAGGAGCGCTTGGCCAGAGCCAGGGCGGTGGGGCTGTGTTGCTTGATGGTTTGACACCAGCTGGTGACCTCGGCTTCGAGCTGACCGGCGGGAACAACCTTGTTGACCAGCCCCATATCCGCCATTTCCTGAGCGGTATAGCGCTTGCACAGATACCAAATTTCGCGGGCTTTCTTTTCGCCGACGATGCGCGCCAGATAGGCGGTGCCCCAGCCTGCGTCCACAGAACCCACTTTGGGGCCAACCTGACCCATTTGCGCTGTATCAGCGGCAATGGTGAGATCGCAGAGGGTTGCCAGCACGTGCCCCCCACCAATGGCATAGCCATTGACTGCGGCAATCACAGGCTTGGGAATATCACGAATGGCAGATTGCAGCTCATCGATAGGCAGACCCACAACACCGCGACCGTCGTAATCGCCTTCGTGGCTGGACTGATCGCCACCGGTGCAAAATGCCTTGTCGCCACTGCCGGTGAGCACCACGCAGGCAACAGTTTTGTCGCTGGCGGCGGTCAGGAAGGCGTGGATCAGCTCTTCAATGGTCTGGCCGCGAAAGGCGTTATACACTTTGGGGCGATTAATAATGATCCAGGCAGCGCCGTCGCGGTTTTCGTAGATAATGTCTTGGTAGGGGAGAGTAACGTTCATAATGTCTTCTCGAATTCAGGTTAATGATTGAAGTTGACTGCCCGCCCCATGCAACCTCGACGGGCTTGAAACCGAGGGGGCTTGACACCCCCCGCCGCAGTTTAAACCATCGTCAAGCCACCAGACACGGAAATGGTCTGGCCGGTGATGTAGCTGGCGTCATCACTGCCAAAAAACGCGACAATACCAGGGTAGTCCACTGGTTGACCCATGCGGCGCAGGGGAATACCGCGCGCCATGGAATCCTTCCACTTCTCCGCTTCCTCACCACCGCCGACAACCGCCGCCATGGCCGGAGTGTCAGTGGGGCCCGGGCAAATACAGTTGACGAGAACATTTTTACGCGACAGCTCCCGCGCCATGGACTTGGTGAAGGCAATGGTACCGCCCTTGCAAGCAGAGTACACCGCTTCGTTGCTGGTGCCGACACGACCGGCATCGGAGGCGATATTGATAACCCGGCCTTCGCCGCGCTCGGCCATTCTCTTGCAGACCACAGAATGCATGTAGATGGGACCGTAGAGATTGAGATTGATGATTTTTTGCCACAGATCCGGCCCCTGGGTCAAAAATGGCGAGGGCGCGTCCCAACCGGCACAGTTGACCAGCATCCACACCGGCCCGAGGCTGCTTTCTACCGCGCTTACGGAGGCTTCAATACTGTCCATGCTGGTGATGTCAGTTTTGAAAACAGCAACTTCACCCTTGGCGGCGGCAACCACTTTTTCACCGGCTTCCTGGTTGATATCAAAAAGCGCTACCTTGCAGCCTTCTTCAGCGAGACGCAGCACGATGGCTTCGCCGATACCACTTGCGCCACCAGTAACAATTGCAACTTTTCCTTTTAAACCTTTCATAACCGACTCTTCACCTCTATGTTTACAAGGACTGGTTCAGCCCTACTGCCAACGTAAAGCAACAGTATCTGAAATAATAAAAATGATCAGATTCAACCCGTTACCATCAATTCTGTCGGCAAGCCGCTGTCAGACAGCAAGCTTACCATCGCCCCCAATGATACATATTTTAGTTTGCTTATGTAAAGTTAATTGTGTTATTTTGTCGCCTTCTCAGGGCAGTTTGGGCGGAGCAAATCCAGTGATTTCAAGAGGCATTAGCGCTGCGGGAGGCTTCCTTCCCAAGGCGCGGCTAGCGCGCAGTGAAGTCTCGCAAATCCACGGCTGGGCACTACCCGGGCTGAAAGGAAAAGCCAAGGGCACGAAAACTGTTGCCGCCTGGGATCAGGACAGTATCACCATGGCCGTTGAGGCTTTTCGCAACAGCGGTGCCGCCACCAGGAACATCAACCAGCTGACCCTGGCATCCACCTCCCACCCTTTTCGGGATCGCAGCTCGTCAGCCATTGCCCTGGCTGCCCTGGCGCTGCCTGACACCACATTGACCGCCGACACCAGCTGCAACCGCCGCGCCGGAACCTCGGCGCTGCTTCAGGCTCTGCTCAATCAAGCGGCGGGCGCCACGGCGGTGCTTTGCGCCGAAAAGCGCACCGCCCGCCCCGGCAGCTGGGCGGAAATTCTCTGGGGCGACGGCGGCGCCGCCGTTGTCGTCGACAACGAAAACCCCATTGCCACCCTGGTAGGCTGGCACAGCAACAGCGACGACTGTATCGACTTTTACACCGCCGATGGCTTTGCCCCATACCCCGGCGAAGACCGCTGGGTCAAGGATGAGGTGGTTACCCCCAGCGTTGTCGCCAGCGGCAAAAAGGCGCTCGCCGCCGCCGGCGTCGGCGGCGCCGACATTCACTGGGCAGTTCTGCCAGCGCCGCTGTCGGCATCGGAAAAATCCCTCGCCAAAGGACTGGGCTTAAGCAACGCGCAACTGATCACCGAAACTATCATGGCCAGCGCCGGAGACCTGGGCAGCGCACTGCCCCTGTACGGCCTGGCTGTCGCCCTTGAGAGCGCCCAAAGCGGCGATCGTATTCTCGTCAGCAGCTTTGGCAACGGCTGCGACACCCTGATTTTCAAGGTCAACAGTCCCCTGCCAACAGCGGGCAGCGAGGGGAGCGCATCCGCCCAGCTCGGCGAATCCGTGCCCGTCAAATACGGCGCCTACGTCACCAGCCGCGGGCTTATCGACCTGGATTTCGGCCCCAGGGGTGAGCGAATCGACAAAACTTTTCTCAGCGTTCATGAACGCGATCGCAAAAATATCACTGCCTTTTTGGGCGGCAAAACGTCCCCAGACGCCCCCAGCCAGTTTCCCAAATCGCCAATGGCTCTGGACGGCACGCTGATGGCGGGCAAAGACTATATCGATGTTCGCCTCGCCGACGAAACCGCCAGGGTGGTGGCTTTTACCATCGACAACCTGACCTTCACCCCCGAGCCGCCCTTTCAATACGGCCTGGTGGAATTTGAATCCGGTGCCCGCGTGCTGATGGAATTTGTCGACATTCCCGCCTCCGGAATTGCCGTCGGCGACAAGGTGGCAATGAAATTCAGAATCAAGAGCCTTGACCGCGAGCGCGGTTACCGTCACTACTTCTGGAAAGCCGCGCCCCTCAGCAAAGCGGAGGCGCAGTAATGGCAGAGGGTATCAGAGACAAGGTTGCCATTCTCGGCATGGGTTGCACCCGCTTTGGCGAACGCTGGAATGCTAGCAGCGAAGACCTTATGGTCGAAGCCTTCAGCGAAGCACTGGCGGATGCCGGCATTGAAAAAGAGGCCATCGAGGCCGCCTGGCTCGGTTCTGCACTGGACGACGTCAATGTGGGCGGCTCCGCACTGCCCCTAGCCTTTGGCCTGCGCCTGCCGCGCATTCCCGTCACCCGCGTCGAAAACATGTGTGCCACCGGCACCGAGGCATTGCGGGCGGCAACCTACGCCGTCGCCTCGGGCGCTGCGGATATCGCCCTGGCCATGGGTGTTGAAAAACTCAAGGACACCGGTTACGGCGGCCTGCCCCTGCGCACCAAAGGCCTCGCCAACGACCTGTGGATGCCCTACGGCTCCGCCCCCGGCAATTTTTCACAACTGGCTGGCGCCTACAGTGCCAAACACGGCATTAGCACAAACGAACTCAAACGCGCCATGGCGCATGTTTCCTGGAAAAGCCACCAGAATGGCGCCAGGAATCCCAAGGCGCACCTGCAAAAAGCCGTGGACATGGACACCATTGTCAACGCCCCCATGATCGCCCCGCCACTGGGGCTGTTTGACTGCTGCGGCGTCAGCGACGGCGCCGCCTGCGCCATTGTCACCACGCCGGAAATCGCCCGATCCCTGGGCAAGCAGGATCTGGTGACCATCAAATCCCTGCAGGTGTGCGCCAGCAACGGCTGGGAAAGCGGCGCCAATGAATGGGACGGCAGCTATGTGGTCAACACTCGGGAGGCTTCCCGCAAAGCCTATGCGGAAGCCGGCATTACTCCCGACCAGGTGAGTCTCGCCGAAGTTCACGACTGCTTTTCGATCACCGAACTGGTGATCATGGAAGATCTGGGCTTTTCCAAACCGGGCGGCGCCGTCAGGGATATTCTCGACGGTCACTACGATGGCGACGGCAGACTGCCGGTACAAAGCGACGGCGGCCTCAAATGTTTCGGCCACCCGGTGGCCGCCTCCGGCTTGCGAATGACCTACGAAGTCTACAACCAGCTCCTCGGCCGCTGCGGCGACCGCCAACTGTCATCCCCCTCCACGGGCTTGATCCACAACCTTGGCGGCTCCCCCAGCAACAACGTGGTGGCTGTGGGACTTCTGGGGTTGCTCGGTTAGACTGTTCTGCCAGCAATCGCTAACCGAGCGAGACGATGATGTGGCTCCCCGAGCCTCGAACTTAAGAAATACAGCAACATTCAATGGGTTATATTAGATTCCACTGAGTGTTGCGGGCGACAGTAAAGCCTATCAGAACGATCGGCTTTACTACCATTTTACGGGCACGGACACGACACCCTGTGTTTTGTCTGCTACCGACACCGCAGCGAGGTCATCACCTCGATGCGTTTGGGACTAAACCCCCAGCGGCTGATATGCACCTGTAGTCGTTTTGGTGAATACCAGCCATTGCCAAAGCTTATTACCGCTGCGGCAGTGAATTTGACAAAATTGGCCTAACAGGCATTTAACAAGAGGTAACACTGATGGATTTTTCTGTTTCTGAAGATCATATGGCGCTTCGCGAAGGCGTGGCATCGATTATGCGCAAATTCGATGCCGAATACTGGCTGGCTCGCGACGAAGACGGCAAATTTCCCTTCGAATACCATCGCGCCATGGCCGAGGCAGGCTGGCTTGGCATTACCATGCCGGAAGAGTACGGCGGCTCCGGCCTTGGCGTCACCGAGGCGGCCATTATGATGCACGAAATCGCCAGCCACAGCGGCGGCGGCATGGCGGCAACCTCTGCGGTACACATTAACCTCTTCGGCCCCCACCCCATCGTGGTCAAGGGCAGCCCCGAGCAGAAGGCGCGCTGGATTCCCCGCCTGGTGTCCGGCGAAGACCAGTGTTGTTTCGGTTTTACCGAGCCCAATGCCGGCCTCAACACCACCCAGATCACCACCTTTGCCCAGAAGGTTGATGGCGGCTACATCGTCAACGGCCAGAAAGTGTGGACATCCACCGGCCAGGTGGCCAACAAAATCATGTTGCTGGCGCGCACCACCAAAATTGAAGACTGCAAAAAGCCCACCGACGGCATTTCCATTTTCTACACCGACATGGATCGCAGCAAAATTGAAGTCACCCGCATTCCCAAGATGGGGCGCAAATGCGTCGACTCCAACTCCACCTTTATCGACGGCCTTTTTGTGCCCGATGAAGATCTGATCGGCGAAGAGGGCAAAGGCTTCTCCTATATTCTCCACAGCCTCAACCCCGAGCGCGTGCTGATTGCCGTGGAAGCCATCGGCATCGGCCAGGATGCCCTGCGCCGCGCCACCCAGTACGCCAAAGAGCGGGAAGTTTTCGGCCGTCAGATCGGCAAAAACCAGAGTATTCAGCACCCCCTGGCGGAAAACTGGATGTACCTGGAAGCGGCCTACAATATGGCCATGAAAGCGGCCTGGCTCTACGACAACGACCAACCCTGTGGCGCCGAAGCCAACTCGGCGAAATTCCTCGGCGCCCGCGCCGGTTACGACGCCTGTCTGCAGGCCGTGCTCACCCACGGCGGCATGGGTTACGCCAAGGAATACCATGTCGAACGCCTGCTGCGGGAAGTCACCGTGACCCGCATCGCGCCGATCACCGAACAGCTGATCATGTGCTTTATCGCCGAAAAAGTTCTGGATCTGCCTAAAAGCTATTAAAGAACTATGTAAGGGAGACTCCGACTAATACTGCTTTCGTCACTCCCGCGTAAGCGGGAATGACATTAAGCAGAGCCTCCTTAATTTTTTAGTACATTATTAAATTCAAAGAGTTAGGACATTATGGGTATTTTAGAAAACAAAACCGTCATTATTACTGGAGCCGGACGCGGTGTCGGCAGGGCGATTGCCCTGGCCGCTGCAGAGGCTGGAGCCAATGTGGGCGTCAACGATCTCGGCGTTTCCCTCACTGGCGACGCCACCGCCGAATCTCCCGCCGACGAAGTGGTTGCTGAAATCAAAGCCATGGGCGGCAACGCCATTGCCCTCACCGAATCCGTCGGCGACTGGAACGCTGCCCGCAGAATGGTGGAAGCCACCATCGACACCTTTGGCGGCCTCGACGCCATCATCAATAATGCCGGCAACCTTCGCGACGTCATCTTCCACAAAATGATGGAGGAAGACTTCGACTCGGTTATCAATGTTCACCTCAAGGGCACCTTTAACATGAGCCGCGCGGCTGCACCGTTCTTCAAACAGCAAAACAGCGGTGCCTATCTCCACATGACCTCGACCTCAGGTCTTGTTGGCAACTTTGGCCAGGCCAACTACTGCGCGGCAAAAATGGGCATTGTCGGCATGTCAAAAGCCATCGCTGTGGATATGCAGCGCTTTGGCGTGCGCTCCAACTGTGTCGCGCCCTTTGCCTGGACGCGCATGGTCAGTTCCATTCCCACCGACACTCCCGAGCAGCAAAAGCGCGTTGAAGGTCTTAAAAAACTGGTGCCCGAGCGTCTCGCGCCTTTCGCTGTCGCCATCGTGTCCGATCAGGCCAAGCATGTCAGCGGCCAGATTTTCGGCGTGCGCAACAACGAAATCTATCTGTTCTCGCAAAACCGCCCCATTCGCACCGCCCACACCTCCGACGGCTGGACGCCGGAAACTGTGATCGACCGGGTATTCCCCATGTTCGAAAACGATTTCTATCCCCTCCACCGCTCCGGCGACGTGTTCACCTGGGATCCGGTCTAAAAAAGAAGGAGACGTCATGGCAATCAACCCCGAAACCCTGCTCAACTGGCATTTTGACGAGGTTCCCCACAGCTATACTCACCGGGATGTGATTCTCTACGCCCTGGGTGTGGGACTGGGTCGCGACCCCCTCAATCGGGATGAACTGACCTACGTCTACGAAAAAGAGCTTGTCGCCCTGCCCACCTTTGCGGTGACCCTGGCAACCCTCGGACTCTGGGTTAAAAACCCGGAGACCGGGATTACCTGGACCAAGCTGGTGCACAGCGGCCAGAGCGCCACCTTCTACAAGCCCCTGCCCTCGGCAGCGGCGGTGGTGGGTCGCGCACGCATCAGTCAGGTATACGATCGCGGCGCCGACAAAGGCGCGGTGATTGTTGTCGAGCGCAGCATTCACGATGCCGACAACGACGCCTGTTACTGCAAGCTCGAACAGACCTTGATGCTGCGCGCCGACGGCGGCTTTGGTGGCAATCCGCCGCCCAAACCTGCGGTCAATCTTCCCGACACCCCATCGGAAAAACTCTTCAATTTTAAAACCACCCCCGGCCAGGCCATTATCTACCGCCTGTCCGGAGACTGGAACCCGCTCCACATCGACCTGGATATCGCCGCCCAGGCGGGCTTTCCCCAGCCGATTCTCCACGGCTATTGCAGTTACGGCATCGCCGGCTGGGCACTGTCCCAGGTGACGGGATTGGGCGTCACGCGCCTGCGCCACCTGGAGTGCCAATTTACCGGCCCCGTACTCCCCGGCGACGAACTCAGCTTTGAACTCTGGCAGCAACAGGCAAACACCTGGCTGTTCCGCGCCAGCGTCAACGACCGCATCGTCCTCAACAAGGGCATGGCAGTATTTACTGACATCTAAGCACCATTGCGCCATAATCGCCCCCTGTCGCGGTAACCCGAATTTAAGCCGGATTGCCGCGACAGCCTGAGGAGCACAGCCTCAGGGATAGAAGACATTTCAATTTGATTTTGTCTTGTCAAGCCGCCATCGCCAGCAATGGCAAGCATCGAAATAACTACTTTTAAAAAACCTATCCGCGGAGCTTATTTATGTCATGCCAAACCATCAAACACGGAATATTCCTGATTCTCGGCGTCGCCGCCCTGATTCTCGCCTGGCCCCACGCCTTTGACTGGATTGCCGCTGGCGGCAATATTCTCAACCCTATCGAATTCTTTATTGACCCCATCGCCGCTGGCGGCGCCTCGGCATTCCTCAGCATCGACCTGCTGGTCATGTGGCTGGTATTTATGATTTGGGTGGTCTTTGATGCCGAGCGCATTGGCCTTGGCAAGAAAAAAGGCTGGGGCTTTCTGGCGCTGTCCTTTATCGGCGTCTCATTTGCCTTCCCCGTTTACCTTATCATCCGAGAACGTTTTTTGCGCAGCAAAGCCAATTCTGCGGAGTAGCAATCAGGCCTGGCGCCCGTCAGGGCGCCAGCAGCCACCATTATTCAAGCACTCAAGGCAATAATGCCGCGCCTATTTTTAGTGCAGCACATAGTTATCCCATCTTTTCATATTCATGCCCGCCTTCACCTATTTCATGGCTTTGTCATAAAGTCTACGCAAGCTTGCCATGTATAATGCTCGCGACTATTTTGCTCAAACAGGCACAGGACGTGCATTACCCTCGGTTAGTCACAGCCATCAACCACAGTAGGCCTTGAACGAATGGCAGACCCTATTTTCGACCTTGTTGTCATCGGCGGCGGCATTAATGGTGTCGGCATTGCCCTGGATGCCCAGGGTCGCGGCCTGTCCACGGCTCTGATCGAGAAAAAAGATCTCGCCTCGGCCACTTCATCCGCCAGCAGCAAGCTGATTCACGGCGGCCTGCGCTACCTGGAACATTATGAATTTCGCCTGGTGCGGGAGGCGCTGAGCGAGCGCGAAGTGATGCTCAAAAAAGCGCCCCATCTGGTGAAGCCGTTGCGCTTTATCATGCCCCACCGCAAACAACTGCGCCCTGCCTGGATGATTCGCGCCGGGTTATTTCTCTACGACGTTCTCGGCAAGCGCGATGTCCTTCCCGGCAGCCGCTTTCTGCGCTTCAATCCGGCGACATCGCCACTCAACGCAGAATTTACCAAGGGTTTCGAATACTCCGACTGCTGGGTCGATGACGCTCGCCTCGTGGCCTTGAACGCAGTGCAGTTTCGCGACTTGGGCGGCACAGTGCTCACCTACAGCCAATGCACAGGCGCAACCCAGGTGGACGATCTCTGGCATGTTACCGTCCGCGACACGGACAACGGCAGCGAGCGCACACTCAAAGCCCGCGGCCTGATCAACGCAGCAGGCCCATGGGTGGAATCCCTGCTTACCACAGCAATGGCGCGCACCAGCCCCTACCATATTCAACTGATTCGCGGCAGCCATATGGTTGTCCCCAGGCTCTATGACGACGACAGAGCCTATATTCTTCAGAACAGTGATGACCGCATTGTTTTTGTGATTCCCTATCTGGATCACTTTTCCCTGATCGGCACCACGGATGTCAAACACAGCGGTTCAGCGGACGAAGCCAGCATTTCTGCGGCAGAAATCGACTATCTGTGCGCGGTGGTCAACGACCATTTCCAGCGCAAGGTTAGCGCCGCCGATATTGTCTGGACCTACTCCGGCGTGAGAGCCCTGTGCGACGATGAATCCGACAGCCCCCAGGCGCTGACCCGCGACTACACCATTGCCCTGCAAACCGTTGCCGGTCTGCCGCTACTGTCCGTTTTTGGCGGAAAATTAACCACTTACCGCAAACTCAGCGAAGCGGCGCTGAACAAGCTCAAACCCTTCTTTGCCGCCATGAAACCGCCGTGGACTGAAAGCAGCCTGCTTCCCGGCGGCGATATGGGCATGGCGGTTGGCGACTACAGCCGCCAGTTGCTGCAGCACTATCCGTTTCTCCTCGCCACCACCGCCAGGCGTCTGGCCACCTGCTACGGCGCCAGGGCTGAAATCATACTGAAGGGTGCCTCATCCAGCGCCGACCTGGGGCGAAACTTTGGTCAGCAGTTTACCGAGGCGGAGCTGAACTACCTTGTTGACTGTGAATTTGTCCGCAAAGGGGAAGACGCCCTGTGGCGGCGCAGCAAAATGGGCTTGTTCCTCGACAATGACCAGCAACAGGCCGTTGCCGATTATATCGACGCCTATGTGGCTGGCCGCAGCAAAAACCCAGCGCTAACGGCACCAAGGATAAACACCACAGCCTGATGTAGCCCAGGCCTAACTACCGCCCATAATTAACTCAAGGGTCAGAATATTTATGGCGACAAACTATCTCCTGGCCATCGACCAGGGCACCACCAGCAGCAGAGCCATTCTGTTCACCCACGGCGGCGAGCTGGCCTTTGTTGCCCAGGAGGAATTCAGCCAGCACTTCCCCCGCGACGGCTGGGTTGAACACAACCCTGGGGAAATCTGGCAAAGCGTCGTCAATGTCTGCCGCGAGGTTCTGGTTAAAGCCGACATCAGCGCCGCCAGTGTCACCGCCATCGGCATTACCAATCAGCGCGAGACCACCCTGGTCTGGGACAGCGTCAGCGGCGAGCCTGTCTACAACGCCATCGTCTGGCAGGATCGCAGAACCGCGTCCTACTGCGACAGCCTGCGCAATGACGCAACCCTGAAGGCGGTGCAAGGCAAAACCGGCCTCCTTCTCGACCCCTATTTTTCCGCCACCAAGATTCGCTGGATTCTCGACCAAATTCCCGGCGCCCAGGCGCGGGCAGAAAATGGCGAACTGCTATTTGGCACCATCGACAGCTTCCTGATCTGGAAAATGACCGGCGCCAAGCGCCATGTCACCGACGCCACCAACGCCAGCCGCACCTTGCTTTTCAATATTCACCAGCAATGCTGGGACGAAGAGCTCCTAAACCTGTTCAACATTCCCGCCGCCATGCTCCCCGAAGTGCTGGATTGCGCCGCCGATTTTGGCACCACAACAGCGGATTTTATTGGCAGCCCGGTGCCCATCTCCGGCGTCGCTGGCGATCAGCAGGCGGCGCTGGTGGGGCAGGCCTGTTTTAAACCCGGCATGTGTAAAAGCACCTACGGCACCGGCTGTTTTATGATTATGAACACCGGCACCAAACCCCTGGTGTCCACCAACAAGTTGCTCACCACCATCGCCTATCGCCTCAACGGCGAGACAACCTACGGCCTCGAAGGCAGTATTTTTATGGCGGGAGCCACCATTCAATGGTTGCGGGATGGGGTCAAACTCATCAAGCAGGCCAGCGACAGTATCGAACACGCCATCAAAACCGGCATCGACCACAGCGTCTATTTGGTACCCGCCTTTACCGGCCTCGGCGCCCCCCACTGGGATCCCAATGCGCGAGGCGCCATTCTCGGCCTCAATCGGGACACCGGCATTTCGGAAATTATTACCGCCGGATTGCAGTCGGTGTGCTACCAAACCCGGGATCTGCTGGAAGCCATGAAAGCCGATGGCGTCGAACAGCTCAGCACCCTGAGGGTTGACGGCGGTATGGTGGCCAACGACTGGCTGACCCAATTCCTCGCCGATATCGTCAATCTTGATGTCGACAGACCCGTCATCAGTGAAACCACCGCCCTCGGCGCCGCCATGCTCGCCGCACTGCAAGCGGGCATTTACGGTTCTGTTGAGGAACTGGCAGAGAACTGGCGCTGTGAGCACAGCTTTAAGCCCCGCCTGGATGCGGGCACACGGGAACGCCTTTACCAAGGCTGGCACAGGGCGCTGGAAGGGGTGTTGTCTATTTCTAGACCATAACGCAAAGGTGCTAATTTTACAGTGGCGCGCAAATCCCCTATGATGCCGCCCTTTACTACCACCACACTGCGAATTATTTTTTTATCAGTCCACCTTAACCCTCCTCTGCCACTGCGGCGGCGCCTTTGCCAGATTGCTTGCGGCAACGCCATTATCAGGTGTTGCGCCCTGACATCCCTGTGCGACAGGCCAGTTTGATTCTTTTACTCGCAGCCACTGACGCTGACACCACTATTTGTGGGTTGTTGGCGGGGCTTATTTTTCAAAAACGCAAAGCGAATTCCCATGATCGAAGCCATTAAACGAGACTGGTTCTCCAATATCAAAAACGACCTGCTGGCGGGCACCGTGGTCGCCCTGGCGCTGATTCCCGAAGCCATTGCCTTTTCCATTATTGCCGGGGTCGATCCCAAGGTCGGGCTTTACGCCTCTTTCTGTATTGCCGTGGTGATTGCCTTTGTCGGCGGCCGCCCCGGTATGATCAGCGCGGCGACCGGCGCCATGGCGCTACTCATGGTCACCCTGGTGAAAGAACACGGCCTCGAATACCTGCTGGCGGCCACATTGCTCACCGGCCTGTTGCAGATTGCCGCCGGCTTTCTCAAGCTCGGCAATCTGATGCGCTTTGTTTCCCGTTCGGTGGTAACGGGCTTTGTCAACGCCCTGGCCATCCTTATTTTTATGGCGCAGCTGCCGGAGCTCACCCATGTCAGCTGGCATGTCTACGCCATGACGGCGGCGGGTCTTGGCATTATCTACCTGCTCCCCCTTGTGCCTGTGATCGGTAAAACCGTGCCCTCGCCACTGGTGTGCATTGTGGTCTTGACTGCAATCGCCATGGTGATTGGCCTCGACATTCGAACCGTCGGCGATATGGGCGAACTGCCCGATACCCTGCCCATTTTTCTGTGGCCGGATGTGCCGCTGAATCTGGACACCCTGCTGATTATTCTGCCCTATGCGGTGGGCCTCGCCGCCGTGGGTTTACTGGAATCGATGATGACAGCCACCATTGTCGACGATCTCACCGACACCAGCAGCGATAAAAACCGCGAGTGCAAAGGCCAGGGTATTGCCAATATCGGCGCCGGCCTGCTCGGCGGCATGGCGGGCTGCGCCATGATCGGCCAGTCCATTATCAACGTAAAATCCGGCGGTCGCGGCCGCCTTTCCACCTTCACCGCCGGCGTCTTTTTGCTGGTGATGGTGGTATTTCTCGACCAGTGGATCAAACAGATTCCCATGGCCGCGCTGGTGGCGGTGATGATTATGGTGTCCATCGGCACTTTTTCCTGGGATTCCCTGAGAAACCTGAAAAAACACCCGCTTTCCACCAATATTGTTATGGTGACCACCGTTGCCGTGGTGGTTGCCACCCACAATCTCGCCATGGGCGTTTTTGTTGGCGTGTTGCTGGCGGCGCTGTTTTTCGCCAATAAAATTGGCCGCTTTATGGTGGTGAAGAGGGATAAAACCGAAGAGGACAGCAACCGCCGCTATCAGGTCCTCGGCCAGGTGTTTTTTGCCTCGGCTGACCAGTTTGTGGCATCGTTTGACTTCAAAGAAGTTGTCGACCGTGTCACCATCGACCTCAGTCAGGCGCACTTTTGGGATATCACCTCGGTCGCGGCTCTAGACAAGGTAGTGATCAAATTCCGCCGCGAAGGCGCCACCGTCGAGATTATCGGCATGAATGCCGCCACCCAGACGGTGGTTGACAAGTTCGGTGTCTACGACAAACCCGAAGAAGTCGAAAAACTGATGGCGGGGCACTAAGATGACAATTGCCAAGGTAAAGGGTGAGGAAAATATAACCATGGAAACAGTCACTGTCTGTATAGACGGCTCCGCCATTTCCGGTTCTGTGTGCGACGCCGCCACCTGGGCGAGCACCACATTGCAGGCGCCGCTGAAATTTCTTCATGTTCTGGAGAAAACCACCAGCCCGGCAAAGGAAGATCTGTCCGGCGCCATTGGTCTCGGCAGCAGGGAGCACTTGCTCGACCAGCTCATCGATCTCGACGAAAAGCGCGGCAAGCTGGCTATCGAACACGGCAGGCATATGCTGGCAGACGCCAAGCTCAGAGCGGAAAATAATGGCGTTACAGATATTCTCCTCCAGCAGCGCCACGGCGAACTGCTGGAGTCTCTCCTTGAATGCGAAGAGGATACCCGCTTATTTGTCATTGGTCGCCAGGGCGAAGCACAGGGTCGCCGCGCCCATGCCATTGGCTCCCATATAGAAACGGTGGTGCGCGCCATTCACCGACCAATTTTGGTCACTGTTGGCAACTTCACCGCTCCCAGCCGCTTTATGGTCGCCTACGATGGCAGCCCAACGGCGGATAGTGCCATCGCGCGAATTGCCAAAAGCCCCCTTTTGAAAGCCATGAAAGGCGACGTAGTGATGGTGGGGGCAGATAACGACGACAACCGCGATCACCTGCGCCAGGCGACGGCGCTGCTTGCCGACAGCGGCCACGATGTCGACAGCCATCTCCTTCAGGGCAATGTTCTTGATGAACTGGAAAAATTTCGCCTCGCTCATAATATTGACCTTAAAGTCATGGGAGCCTACGGCCACTCCCGCTTTCGCGAATTTTTCGTCGGCAGCAATACCTCAAAAATGATCAGCAACAGCCCGGTGCCGCTGTTGCTGCTGCGATAGCCCATTTCGCGAGCCGGGCTCGCTTCTACGGATCAGGAGAGCCGCCCGTGATTGTCACTTTTTCCCGGCTAACCGTGGCCAAACGGGGACCAAGGCTTAAAAATTGCGTCACCATTAGCGCTGTATAAAGTGTCCCCTTCTGCTGACGCATCCACTAAAAAGGAGCAGTTATGACAGAGACTTCAACAGACTTGCGCGCCGACAGCAGCGATACCCTTGCGGCTTCCACCCAGAGGCTGGTGGCCGAGATTCTCGCCAAAGCCGATATTCGCATCAACGGCGACCGTCCCTGGGATCTCCGGGTAAAATGCGCCAACCTTTACGAAAAGGTGCTTTCCAGCGGCAATCTCGGCCTCGGCGAATCCTATATGGACGGCGACTGGGAGGTGGAACATCTCGACGAATTTTTCCACCGCGTGCTGCGCGCCGATCTCGAAAAAGAATTCAAACCCCTGCGCCTTCTTCCCCATATTCTCAAGGCAAAACTCCTCAATCGCCAGACCACAAAACGCGCCTGGCAGGTGGGCGAACAACATTACGACCTGGGCAACGATTTTTATCGCGCCATGCTCGACCCGCGCATGACCTACACCTGCGCTTACTGGCAGGATGCCGACAACCTCGCCCAAGCTCAGGAGGCCAAACTGGATCTGATCTGCCGCAAACTGGATCTCAAACCCGGCATGCGCGTGCTGGATATTGGTTGCGGCTGGGGCAGTTTTATGGGCTACGCCGCCGAAAAATACGCTGTCGAATGCGTTGGTGTGACCATTTCCAAAGAACAATGTGCATTCGGCAGGGAGAAATATTCCCACCTGCCGGTGGAATTCCGCCTCCAGGACTACCGCATCCTCAACGAACCCTTCGACCATATTGTCAGTGTCGGCATGTTCGAACATGTGGGTCACAAAAACTACCGCGCCTATATGGAAGTGGCGCATCGCTGCCTGAAAAAGGACGGTCTCTTTCTCCTTCACACCATCGGCAAAAACCACCGCAAAAGTGGCGTCGACCCCTGGATCGACAAATATATTTTTCCCAATGGCGAACTGCCCTCCGTCGGCCAGATCGGCGACAGCCTCGACCACCTCTTTGTTGTCGAAGACCTCCACAATTTCGGCACGGATTACGACAAAACCCTGATGGCCTGGCACCGCAATTTTGAAGCGGCCTGGCCGCAGTTCAAAGACACTCTAGGAGACAGGTTTTACCGCATGTGGCGCTATTATCTGCTCAGTTGCGCTGGCGCTTTCAGAGCGAGAAACACCCAGTTGTGGCAATGGGTGCTGTCAAAACGGGGGCTGGCGGGGGGCTACCAGCGGGTGCTGTAAACCCGGAAAAAAACCGCGTCAGCATCTGTGCCTGTTACAATAACGGCCTTCCATCAAGAGTGCTATCACCATGGCCGATATCGGGCGCTACAACCGTCTTCCCGTCGTCAAAAAAACCGATTTTGGCCTCTACCTGGATGGCGGCATGGACGGCGACATTCTCCTGCCCAACCGCTATATTCCCAAAGACCAAGGGGCAGAACCCGGCGACAATCTGCTGGTATTTATTTACCTCGACAGCGAAGACCGGCTCATCGCCACCACGGAAAAACCCAAAGCCCAGGTGGGGGAATTCGCCAGCCTCAAGGTCAAGGACATCAACAGGGTTGGCCTATTTCTCGATTGGGGATTGCCCAAAGACCTGCTTCTGCCCCATTCCGAAATCAAACGACCACTGCAAGTGGGGGATTATTGCGTCGCCTATCTCTATCTCGACGACCAAACCCAGAGAATCACCGCCACCGCCCATCTCGACCGCCATCTGGATCAGCTCCCCGCCAGCTATCAGATTGGCGAAGAAGTGCAGCTGCTGATCGCTGGCCGTACCGACCTGGGTTACAAGGCCATTATCAACGGCAAACACTGGGGGCTGATTCACAACAATGACGCCTTTAAATTTCTGCGCAACGGTATGCGCGAACAGGGCTACATCAAAGACATTCGCGACGACGGTAAAATCAGCCTCAGCCTGCAACCTCTGGGCAGCGCGGGCAGGGACAAACTCCAAACCCTGATTCTGGAAAAGCTCAAAGACGCCGGCGGCACTCTGCCCCTCAGCGACAAAAGCCCCCCGGAAGTGATCAGCCGTCTTTTCGGTGTCAGCAAAGGCAACTTTAAAAAAGCCATAGGCGCTCTGTTTAAACAGGGGCAGATTGTGATTTACCCGGACAAAATTACCCTGGTGTGAATGACTCTGACTTAGTGCCAAACCCGTCAATTGCAGAGAAAACCACACGCTTATCGTCAAAAATCACCGTTGGCTCCCACGGCCACTACCTGCCCGGCAAAGTGATTTACTATTGATAATGACTTAATCTCTGTGGTATTGGCGCTGTTTCACAGAGTCGCTGGGCGCGGACATAATCAATCGGGAATAGCCGTGAGCAATCCGTTAGGCATTTTACTCATTGACGACAAGGCGGCAGACAGGGCGCTGATGGAGGTGGTACTGCGCCAGCAACTACCCGCAGCTCAGTTGCAGATTGTCCTTGACCCGTTGACGCTGCCTGAAATACTCAGTGGCGGGGGCGCCAATGGCGCACTGATCGACGCGGATTTGCAGTGGTGTGATGCTTTTGCCCTGGTTGCAAAGCTCAAAGCCGCCAACCCTGAATGCCTGGTGATTCTCTACAGTGCTGGGGGAATCGACGCCCTAACCCCGGAAATCGCCGACCTTGGCCTCACGGCCTTCTACAGAAAAGACCCTGCCAGTTTGCTGGAAATTCCCCGGGTTTTTCACCAGCGCCTGCCATCGCCAGAAAATGCCGCGCCGGGCGATCAATCAAATCCCGAGCCAGATTTTCAACCAATTTCTGCAGTCTCGGCGCCAGCCGCCGTTGCCACTGACGACAGTTTTACCGCCGAAATGTTTTACGCCATTTCCCACGATCTCAAGCAGCCCCTGCAGATTTTCTGTCGCCAAACCGACCTGCTCGAACAACGCTTTGCCGATCAACTCGGCGCCTCAGGCCAGAATCTGGTGGCCAACATCAAGCTGACGGCAGCGCAAATGCGCCTGTTGCTGGACTCGATTCTCGCCTATTACCACCCCAGCCCCGACGACCAGCCGGGGGAGCAGGCCGACATTGGCGCTGTTATTGACAGAGTCATCGCCGTGTTGCAGCCGAGCCTCGACGAGGTTTCCGGCAGGGTTGTTGTCGGCAATCTGCCCAGGCTCCAGGTCAGCCGGGGACCGCTTACCCAGGTGATTCAGAATTTACTGGCCAACGCCATTAAATTTCGCGGCAGCGCCGCGCCAATCATCACCATCAGCGCCCTTGACGTCACCGATAACTGGCTGTTTACTGTGGAAGATAACGGCATTGGCATTGCCGAGGACAAGGTCGATGAGATTTTTGCCCTGTTCAAGCGCCTTCATAACCAGAATGAATATGCAGGCAGTGGCCTCGGGTTGGCGCTGTGCAAGCGCATTATTGAAGACCAGGGCGGTAAAATTTGGGCTCGCGCCAAGCCCGGACAGGGAGCAGCCATTCATTTTACCCTGCCCAAGCAGGGGTTGACTTCAGACGAGAAGCAAAATGGAACAGACCGGCTCAACAGCAAAAGCGCCCATCAGCGTTCTCATCGTTGAGGACAATCCGGCGGAGGCGCACCTTATCAGGCTGCAGCTCAGCTACGGTATTCTTCAGCAGTACCAGCCCCACTGGGTTGACCGCATTGCCTCCGCTACAGCCTCTCTGCAAAACCATCGCTTCGACACCATTCTCCTCGACTTCAATCTTCCCGACAGCCAGGGTTTGAACGGCCTCTCTGCAGTCCTCGAAGCGGCCAGGGGTCGCCCCGTGATTATGCTCACCAACAACGAAAACGAGCTGTTGGCCGCAGAGGCGGTCAGGCTGGGCGCCCAGGACTATCTGCTCAAAAAGGATCTCGATACGCCAATGCTGGAAAGAGCCATTCGCTACGCCATGGAGCGCCAGGCGGCCAAACAGAACCTCAAGCTCAGCGAAGAGCGCTACGCCCTGGCGCTGGCGGGCGCCAATGACGGCATTTGGGACTGGGATTTAATCTCGGGAAACATCTATTTCTCCAGCCGCTGGCACCGCATGCTGGGTTATGACGACGGCGATTTCGGCGACACCAGCGATGCCTGGTTTACGCAAATTCACTCGGACGATCTGGAAAATTTACAGAAATCCCTCGACGCCCACCTGGTTGGCGCCATTCCCTACTTTGAATACGAACATCGCATAAAACACAGGGACAGTCATTATCGCTGGGTTCTATGCCGCGGTCTCGCTGTGCGGGCCACTGACGGCACACCGACCCGCATGGCGGGTTCCCTGTCTGACATCTCCCACCGAAAAACCATCGAAGAGCGCCTGGTGCACGACGCCCTTCACGACACTCTCACCGGCCTTCCCAACCGCACCCTGTTTCTCGATCGGGTTCAGCAGGTCATGGCCGTATGCCGGCGCCAGAAGAGCTACGAGTTTTCAATTCTGTTTATCGATCTGGATCGTTTCAAAAGCATTAACGACAGTCTCGGCCATTCTGTCGGCGATGCCTTCTTAAAAGCCGTGGGCGATCGCCTTGGGGCGGAAATTCGCCCCACGGACACCCTCGCCCGTCTTGGCGGCGACGAGTTCGCCATTCTGGTCACCGAGTACCAGCATATCAATACGGTTCTGCAAATTGCTGCCCGCATTCACCATCAGCTGCAGCAGAAATTTACCATCAATGACGCCGACCTCTATACAGGTGCCAGCATTGGCATTGCCACGGGTTCAAACAAATACCATTATGCAGAAGAAATTTTACGGGATGCGGATATCGCCATGTACCGGGCGAAACGCGCAGACACAACCTACGAAGTGTTTGATAGCGAAATGCATCAGCTGGCTTTAAACCGCCTGCAGCTTGAAACCGATCTGCGCAATGGCATCGATCGCGGTGAGTTTGTAATTTATTACCAACCGATTTTTTCCACGGAAAAACTCAAAATCATCGGCGTTGAAGCCCTGCTGCGCTGGCAGCACCCCCGGGAAGGGCTGCTCTACCCCAATACCTTTATCGACATTGCTGAGGACACCGGGCTGGTGGTGCCGATCTGTTGGTGGGTACTGGAGAACGCCTGTCGCGATATTGCCATGCTCCACCGGGAATGCCCCGAAGCCAGCGACATCACCCTGAGCGTGAATATTTCAGGAAAAATTTTTAACGCTGGCAACACCACCGAAAAACTCAAGGCCATTCTTGATCGCACCGATATAAACCCTAAACACCTGCATCTGGAAATTACCGAAAACTCGGTGATGGATCACCAGTACATGGCGCTTGTCGAATTGAAAAAGCTGCGGGGATTGGGGATTGGCCTTCATCTGGACGATTTTGGCACCGGCTATTCATCCCTGTCCCACCTGCAAAAATTTTCTTACGACACCATTAAAATTGACGGCTCCTTTGTCAGCGAGATGATTGAAAATAGCGACAACTCAGCCATTGTAAAATCCATCGTCGCCATGGGCAGATTAATGGGCGTCAACATCATCGCCGAAGGGGTTGAAACCAGCGAGCAATTCCAGTGGCTCCTCGATATGGGCTGCCCCAATATTCAGGGTTACCTGATTTCAAAAGCTGTTTCCAGGGAAGTGATTGCCGATTTATTGAAAAATCATCAATTTCACCTGAATACAGCAGCCACTGCCGTGGCACAGGGAAACTGAAAAAAACCGGCTCAACATCGGCCGCAGCAGCCATTTTTCGCCAACGGGGTCGGTTCCTACGAGAAAGGGTTGTCTATCGCGAGCGCCTTGCCAGGTAGCTCAAGCCGCCACTGATCCCCAGCCACAACATGGCGACGCCACTCAGAAAAATCAACGCCACATAAACCACACCCATACCGTAGCCGGAGTGCAGCGGGTATAACTGATTCAATACATTGCGCGCAGGGGAAACCTGGTCGGATCTGGTGGTGAGGGTAACAGTGCCCTGGCGCGCATCAAAATTCACCGCCGTGCGGCCATTGGCGTGCCATTCACCGGGCAGGCGAAAACGAATATTTGCCTCGCTGTTGGTTATGCCGGGCAGGCGTATATAGGTTGGCCAGCCATCGGGCACCGCAGCGGCAGCGGTGAGCAGATACCAGGAGGGGTTTAAAGTTTCGCCCCCCTTAAAAGATTGCGGCAATGGCTGCGCGGCAACCGGGGGCAAAATGGGGCGCACCAGTTTTTGCCACAGCATGATGCCACCGGTGACCAGGACAATGATCAACACCGCTGCGGCAACAACGCCGCCGTGGCGGTGGGAATGGATCAACATCTGCCGAGCCATTGGCCGCGGCAACACCCAGCGCCAGCGAAAACTTTTCCGCGTCGGCCACCAAATCACAACACCGGTAATGCTCAAAAATAAACCGCCAGCGGTGCTCGCCAGCAACAGAGCTTCGCCAATTTCGCCGACCAGCAGATCGGTGTGCAATTTGCGAATAAACGCCAGGCTGTCGAGCAGCCACAGGTTATTTTTGTAGGGCTCCAACGTACCGATTGCCAGCAGCCGGATCGGAATTTTTTCTGTTTTTACATCCTTCTCTGCCAAGGGCGGAATCACTGTCCAATAGGGTTCCTGGCTATTTGGCACTTTGATCAGCCCGACATTCTCCAGGCCAATGATGGCGACAATTCTGTCCAGTTCTGTTGCCATGTCAGAGCTATTTAAACTGGCAGGCAGTGCCGCATCCGGAGTAATGAGGAGCCGAATCAATGCCTTTTTATAAACCAGCAGCGACCCGGTGATGGCCGCAACCAACAAAAAAAGCAGCACGGCAAGACCACACCAGCGATGCCAGCGCCGCAACGGCGACACCCGCCGCAAAGGTCGCGACGGGGTTCTGGCAACAGCGGGATTGGCGGCAGTCATCAGAATGACTTTTGGTAACCCAGGGTGAAGGTGCGCCCCAGCCCCTTGAAGTTGCGAATATCGTTGGGGCTCGTCTGGGAATAGTAGGTGAAATAATCCCGGTTATTGAGATTCTGTATCGCCACCGTGATATTGCCTGCCAGGGCGGCAAAGTCAGCGCTGATATCCACCGTGGTATAACCGTTAAACTCATTGGTGGTGACCCCAGCGCTATTGTCGAAATCCCGATCCAGAACATGGTTTACCTGCAGGCGCGAACTGATACCCTCGGACCAGCGGCGATCCCAGTTGAGATTGACGCGGTCAGGGGAAATATTGGCGCCACCGAGATCCGTATCCACTTTGCCGTCATCGTTTGAATCGTAACGGCCATCGGTGTGGGCATAACGCAGCCCCAGGGTATCAGCCTCCGTGGCCATCCAGGTGGTACGGAATTCAAGGCCGTCAATTTCGGTCTGTTCGCGCATCACCGTATAAATACCGTCGCTGCCCCGCTGTAAAC
>JALOAH010000132.1 GCA_023228865.1 Porticoccaceae bacterium
TAGCCGGCGAGCATGGTTTCAAGGCTGAATACGGCTTCAGCCCGGGCGCGGGCGCGCACCCGGTAAGTGGGGTTATCCTGCAAGATTTCAACGCAAGCCTGTGCCAGGGGCGGAATCAGCGGATCCTCTAACTGCCAGTGATCAGCGCCGTAGGGCACGACCCTACCGGCGCCGTCCTGGATCAGTTCAGCCAGTGCGCCGGTATCATAAGCCAAAACCGGGGTGCCGCAAGCCAACGCTTCGATCACACTGTTGGGGCAGGCGGCGTTGAGATCAGCGCTGAACAGCACGTGGGCAGAGCGGTCAACGGCGGGGATGTCCTCGCGAGGAAGCACGCCGCGCCATGTGATCCACAGATCAGGCGCCAGGCTGTGGGAACGGGCTTTCATTTCGTCGGTGACATCGCCGGCAACCATCAATTCAAGGGGGCTTCCGCAGTTTGTTCTGACCGCACTGGCCAGTTTTACGGCGGTTTCCAGCCCGCGGGCGTAAGCGCCAACCAGGCGCCCTTCCACCAGCAGGATCCGAAAGTGATCCTCTGGCGGAGTTTCAGGCCCGTTGGGAGAAAATTCTTGCAGATCAACCCCGTTATAAGTGACCTGGTGCGGGATCGGTCGAGGACCGTAAACCCTGTTCCACCAGTCGTGGCAGAAGTGGCTCTGGTACACGATACCGTGTGCCAGGTGACGGCGGATGAAGGCCAGGATGCGGTTATTGACCTCCGACCTCAAAAAAAGGCGCGGAGCAGTCTTTTCCAGCCTGTGAATCCAGTTCATGCCGTTGAGGCGTTGAATGATCCGCACACCACGGCGTTTGGCCTGCCAGAGCTTTATAAGTTGCCGGGTACCGCCGATGACGAGAACGGCGGTATTCTCAGGGTTGGCGATGTTAAAGGTATGGGGAATGCCGCGGGACTGAAGGCCGGCAATCATTCTGGCCTGGAAGGAGGCTGTTCCACCCAACCCGGTCAGCTCAGGCACCAGGCAGATTTGACCCTTCATGAAAGCCTGTCATCCGATTGGGTATCAATTGCTTTTGCCATGTTTTACCCCGCTTGTGAAGCTAAAAGTGCGGCAACGATACGTTCAGCTGCATGCCCATCGCCATAGGGATTGACGGCCCCGGCCATGGCAGCGCGGGCCGCGTGGTCATCGAGCAGTTTCCGGACCTCCAGGTAAATGGTGTCTGGATCTGTGCCGACCAGTCTCAAAGTGCCTGCCTGGACGCCCTCCTGGCGTTCAGTGAGCTGGCGCAAGACCAGGGTGGGAACGCCAAAGGACGGCGCTTCTTCCTGGATGCCGCCCGAATCGGTCAGGATCAGGGTGGCATGTTTCATCAGGTGGACCAGGGGCAGGTAATCCAGGGGCGGAAGCAGGTGGATGTTATTGATGCTGGATAGCGCCTGGTGGACCGGTACATGAATGTTGGGGTTGAGGTGAACCGGGTAAACGATGGCAATTTCATCCGGGTAAGCCTGTGCCAGGCGTTTGAGAGCCAGGCAAATATCCAGAATGGGTTGACCGAAGTTTTCCCGGCGGTGTGCAGTTACCAGCACCAGGCGGCACTTGCCGCCGGATACGCCCGTTTGGTCAAGCAGTTGATCAACCTGCGGAGGGGCTGGTTGCTGGCTGATGATCTTCAGGGCATCAATGACCGGGTTGCCGGTGATTTTAATGATCTCGTCCGGGATGCCCTCTCGCAGCAGGTTCTGGCGATTGTTTTCTGTTGGGGCAAAGTGCAAGTCTGCCACCACACCAGCGATGCGGCGGTTCATTTCCTCGGGGAAGGGCTGCCATTTATCGTGGGTTCGCAGCCCGGCCTCAATGTGACCCACCCGGATTTGGCGGTAATACCCGAGGATCGCGGCTGCCATGACCGTCGTGGTATCCCCCTGGACCAGCAGCCAATCGGGACGGGTTTGAAGCAGCACAGGGTCCAGATGGGTGAAGATCCGTGCGGTCAACTCGGGAAGTGTCTGGTCGTGAGCCATCAAATCCAGGTCGATATCCGGGGTAATGTCAAACGCCTGCAGGACCTGGTCGAGCATTTCGCGGTGCTGGGCAGTGACGCATACCGTAATATCAATGTGATCCGGATGTTCCCGCAGGGCTTTAATCACCGGTGCCATTTTAACAGCTTCCGGGCGGGTGCCAAATATCGTCAAAACCTTTAATTTTTGATCCATCAAACCAATTATACTTGAAGCTGGATTCAATTGGAGATCACCAAGTCGTTACCATTTCTTCAGCGAATGAAAATGAAGAATTTCTGGGATTAATTTTTCGCGCCCTTATGCTATACTTTTGTTATGCAGAATACTAACTGGCTCACATGGAAAAGTTTTCTTGCAAGAAGGGGATTGATATCATCAGCCTGCGAATTATTGGATTTAATTCAGCCCCTGCTGCCTTTGATTGCCCAAAGCATGTTCCTGGGGTTACCGTTATTAAAAGCCACCCCTTTTGGTCTTTCTTATGCGAACCTTTTGAACTTGTTGGGAGACCCTGATGAAATCTACCAGTTTAAAACCTTTTTACAGGAGACCGGGGCATGACCTGGACTGAGATCGGATGGGTCATCATCGGCCTGGCTGTCGTCTTGCTGTTATTTTTTAACCTCCTATTTACACGGCGCGGTTGGTACCCGGTGCGGGTTAACCCGGCGGTTAACGCCTTTGTTAAGCAGCGTGTGCGCACTCTCGAAGGGGGAAAACAAAGCCAGGTTGTATTAGGAGACCGGTTCTGGTCGCGGGCTTACCCGGTATTGGGACTGCATGCTCTTTCGGTGAGCGCCAGCCTTGTTAAGGCAGACCCGGGTGCCCAGGAAACACAGGTCTTTGCTGCTGGCACTGGCGAGCTTGCCTTGTTTGCCCGCCAAATTCTCTGCGGCACCTACCAGGATGGCTATTCATCGGCGTTGAATTTGATCTTAACCGGACCCACACCGCACGCCTTCCTGGCGGGTTTCTTAGCAGAGATGGGACTGCATTCACCGGGCTCTGTGGGATTATTCGGCCACTACGGCCCGATGGAGGCTTTGATCCTGGAAGCCGCGCAGATGAAAGGGGGACACTCCTTTGCTGCAGCCGGGTCCATCAGCGCGCAGGCAGCCCTGTTTTTGACCACGCGTGATCTATTGATTGGTGAGGAAATATTTCTTTTGCCCGGCTTGATGGATCGGTCGCCTTCTCTCCAGGCAGCCTGGATCAGCGAGGACATCCTTCGTGTTTTAATGATTGCACTGCTGGTGATTGCAGCAGGATTGACGCTGGCGGGTGTTTTATGAAGCGAATTATTGTAATTTTGACCGCCAGCCTGACCGGGCTGACCATTTTGGCGGGATATTTTTTCCAGACACAACTGGCGAATCTCACAGGATTGCTGATCGAATGGGGGATTTTGCTGGTGGGGTTGGCCGGGGTGATCGGGGTCGGGTATTTATTCAAAATGCATCTTTTCCGGGTTGCACACTGGCAGAAGGGCAGCTTGTTAAGCCTGATCGTCCTGGTGGCTTTTCTGGTCACCGTCGGCATCGGGTTTTTCTTGCCTCCCGAGAGTGCCTTTTTCCGCAACTGGGTGCTCAACATCCAGATCCCGGTAGAGACCAGCCTGCTGGCCATCCTGGCGGTGACCATGCTATTCGCCAGCTTGCGGATAATTCGCACCCGGGGCTGGACGCTCATGTCGGTATCTTTTTTAATCAGCGCTCTGATCTCTCTGATCTTGAATTTGCATTACCTGAGCCCTGCGATCGGTACAGTGGGCGCTGAATGGCTTGAATTTGCCCGCCGACTCCCACTGGCAGGTCTGAGGGGTATTCTGATCGGAATTGCTTTGGGTGGGTTGATCGTTGGGTTGCGGGTTTTACTGGGCATGGATCGCCCTTATGAGGATGAGTCGTAATGCTTGTGTTGATTTGTTCTGAATGTGGTGCAGAAAACACACTCGGTGCAGAAAAATGTGAGCTGTGTGGGGCGTCCCTGGAGGGTATCGTCCCTGTGGATTTGCCACAGGATGATCAGCCAGATTCACCAGGGGATGAGGAGCACCTCACCGATTTACTGCATTCCCTCAAACAGGATGAAGACCAGGATCAACTTTTTGACGGGACTGAAGAAGAGATTTCTCCATCACCTGAGCATGATGAAATTCTTGAAGATACAGAGCAGCCTGATGATGAGCCACACGTGCCGGAGTGGTTGTACCGCATTCGGCAACGTGCACAAACCGAACCGGATTCTATTGGCGAGATCACCCAGAAGATCAACGCAGCCCGTGAAAGCCTTGAAACGGCGCAAAAAGAGGATCAGGAGCAGCAGTTACAATCGGTTTTGCAGAAAATTCAGGGTGAGGTTGAACAAAAACCGCCCGATCAAGACCCTGATGAGTTCGAAGATTCGGAGGAGATCAGCACTCCAGGCTCGGTACACGAAAATTGGCTCAGGCGCATCCGAAGGAAGCATCGCCCGGCTGAAGCTGAGGACGCTAAGGAGATCCTTTCAGAAAGGGAAGGCGACAGCCTGCTGCACTGGCTGGTTGCGTTGGAAAATGGCGAACAAACCATGGAAGAGCTTGTGGAAGAGGCTCCTATTGATGAGGCAGGTCGTGCCGAAGACACAAAGGAGACTGCCATTTCGGGGGGTTCTGAACAGGCCACCAGGGAAATTATCCTTGACGACATCAAAGGCACCCAGCTCGAAGCAATGGCATTGTCCATCAGTCGCGAAGAGCAGGCCAGAGCAGATCAGCTCGCCGCGACGATGCGCTACGATAAGGAGAAACGCCCTGTGCAGATCTCAGACAAGCCGGCGTTTAACCGCGGGTTACGCCTGGGAATCGGGTTTTTGTTGATCACGATCTTGAGTCTGGTCCTTTTTATGGGACGCCCCGGGGAAAGGGTCTCCGGGGTAGCAGCCCCTCATGTGAGGGATATGGTGGAATGGGTGGGCGGATTACAGGAAGAATCGACGGTATTGCTGGTGATGGATTATTCAGCAGCATTTTCAGGGGAAATGACGTTGATCGCAAATCCAATCCTCAGAGGAATTTTCGAGGCAGGCGCTGAAGTATCGACGCTCTCATCAGCGCCTGCTGGGCGTTTACTTTTCGATCACCTGGTTGAGGAAGTGACCCTGGTTGATCAACGGGTTGTGACGGATCTGGGGTACTACCCGGTAGGATCTTTTGGCGCCTACGGGCTTGCCCGCCAGATTTTGCCGGGTGAAAACGAACCGGAGTCTGCGTTGACCCTGCCTGTTAAGCCCTTTGATGTAATTTTGATTCTAGGGGATGATTATGAGGGTGTGATGGCCTGGATCGAGCAAATCAAGGGCCTGAAACCCGATGTACCGATTTTTTTACTCCTCAGCGCCCAGGCAGGACCGTTATTGCAGCCCTACTGGGAATCTGGACAGATAGCAGGTATGATCAGCGGCATTGCAGATGCAGTCAATCTGGAAGGGCAAAACGCCATGTCTTCCATCCACTGGTTTGCTTACAGGGTGGGTATTGTTTTGATGATCCTTATGTTAGTGATTGGCATGAGTTTTCCCAGTTCTCGGGGGTCACTGGGTGATGACGGTGGTGAGCGATGAACATGCCTGAACTGGTGTGGGGTGTGGTTGGTTTCCTGCTGACTGTGATGATTTTAAGCTATCTGATCGGCGACAATTTCTTTTTTCGGCTGGCGGCTTACCTTTTCGTGGGCGTTACCGCTGGATTTCTGACGGTTCTGATTGCCCGGCAAATCCTGTGGCCTTATTTGCTCCAACCCCTGTTGGAGGGGTCAACCTATCAGCGGTTGTGGGTGCTGATCCCGCTGCTATTGTCTCTGATGTTGATCTTGAGTCAAATTTCCCAGTTGCGTGCGCTTAGCCGTATTCCACTGGCGTTTTTAGCCGGGTTAACTGCTGCGCTGGTCATCGGCGGCGCGGTTTTCGGAACGATGATCCCACAAATGCGGGCGGTGGTGATTGGTTTTCAGCCCGCTGCATGGCACACAGAATCTCGCAGTCCATGGATGCATACCGTGGACGCAGTCGTGATGCTGATTGGCGTGATCGGCACATTAAGCTATTTTCACTTTGGAAGTCGATTTAAACGCAAGACTGATTCCTCAGATCATTCACGACCGCGCCTTCTGCAAGCGCTGGCGCGCGTGGGTGAGGTTTTTATTGGGTTTGCCCTCGGTGCAGTGTTTGCAGGTATTTTTTCATCTGCCTTGCTGGCGATGATTGACCGAATTGTTTTCCTTGGGGGATGGATTGCCCGTTGGGTTGGGGGTGGGTGATGACCGGTCCGAACAGGCACCCTTATGCGCTTTTGGGGCTGGATGTGGGTGGGGTGAATTCACGTGTCAGTCTGGTGGGGATTTCTGATGGGAAATATCGCTTACTCGCAAGTGCCCAGTCGCTGACCTCCCTTGGACAGGATCTGCACATTGGCAGCGGTGTTGACCGGGCTGTGCAAGCCTTGCAGGGGAAAACCTACCACCTGTTTCTAAATGAAGATGGCGGTTTATTAACGCCGGTTGACCGTATCGGGCGCGGGCTGGACCGGGTCGGGATGACCCTGTCTGCTGGAAGGCGGATCAGGGTAGCCCTGTTGGGACTCTCCGATCAGGGTTCTCTCAAAGCCGCCAGGGTTTTAGTCGATTCGTTGCCGATGTGTGCTGTTACTTGCTTAGATGCTGCAATGCAAATGGATGAGCAACGCGCCATTGGGAGTCTGCTTGCCGCATTGCCGGAGATTGTGATTGTTACCGGCGGGGAGGATCACGGCGCCGTAGAGACGATGCGCCGTACTATTGAAATCGTGCGCACCATCTGCGGTCTATTGCCCCACGCTGTAAAACCGCTGATCCTTTATGCCGGGAATGCTGCCATGGAAGCCACAGCAAAACAACGTTTGGAGCGGGTTGCCAGGTTGCGGATTGTGCCCAATCTTCAGCCGGCCTTTGGCAAGTATGACCTTACGCTTGCTCAAAGTTACCTGGAACGTGAGATCCTGCGTTCGTGCAAGACAGACTTACCTGGATCTGAGGTTTTGTTTGCGCTCACGGAGAATTTGTTTGGGCTCACAGGGCTCGGGGCAGAGCGGATGATTCGCTGGCTCAGCCAGGTAAGAGCAGATGATTCAGAAAAGGTCACCTCAAGGGGCTTCCTGGCGGTTGACCTGGGCGGCGTGTACACCACGCTTGCGGCAAGCCAAAATGGCATCAGCGGGGCTGTGATGCTGGAAAAATTTCCCGACCTGGCTCACGTGGATCGGCGGGCGGCTGCTCAGGCGATTTGTGATTGGTCAGACACACCGGTGACCTTTGACGAAGCTGACCAGTTTTTGTGCAATTACGCTACGGTACCCCGATGGATTCCTGACACCCAGAAAACGCTCAGCCTCTCCCTGTCCTTTGCCCGTTATCGGCTGCAGCAGGGATTAATCTACCTGGCAAGGAATCATGATTGGCTGGAATATCATCCAGAGCGCGGTTTGCAGGGGTATTTTGAGCCTGTCATTGCCAGCGGCGCTGTGCTTACAGGTGCACCGGACCCAGCCCATGTGATGTTGACCTTGTTGGACGGGCTCCAGCCACGCCAAATTACCACAATGGTGCTTGATCGTCACCATCTTCTTCCGCTTTTAGCCAAGTTTGGAGAAGTCGAACCCCTTGTACCGGTGCACTTATTGTCCTCTCCGGCATTTGAAAACTTGGGGACTGTGATTTCGACGGTGGGAGAGCTGCCCCGGGGGAAAACAGCCCTGTTAGTTGATGTTAAAACCGCATCTGGCGTAAGTTTCAGTCAGGAGGTGCAACACGGCTGGTTAGCACGTCTGAAGGTCCCCCAGGGTGAGCCAGCTGTGCTCGAATTAACCCCTCATCGCCGCGTGGACATCGGTTTTGGAGGCCGGGGGGGGGGGGGACGGCTAAAGGTGGTCGGCGGCAGGCTGGGAGTCGTGATCGATGCGCGCGGCCGCCCCTTGCAACTGCCAAAGCAGCCCGAATTACGAATTGAATTTCTGAATCACTGGCAGCGCATGTTGCGGGCTGATCATGGATAAGTTGGGAGATTAACGATGTTATTACCGGTGGCCAGGGCAGGAACCATCAAGGAGATTCAACGCGTACGCAGGCTGAAATACCCAGGGGAAGTGCTGGTCTATGAGGGCCAGCAGGTTTTGCCCGAAGATGTGATTGCGCAAGCGAGCTTGCCTGCCGAGATCCTCATGGTGGAAATCGCAGACAGTTTGGGGGTAGACGTTCTGACGGTAAAGGAATTTTTGGTGCGCGAGCCGGGCGAACAACTCCACGAGGGCGATGTCATCGCAAAAATAACCGGCCCGCTTTCACGCCTGGTCCGCGTACCAGCAGATGGACGCTTTATTGGGCTTCACCTGGGCAAGGCGGCATTCGAGGTCGGGTACAGGACGATCCAGGTCAGGGCAGGGATGATGGGTGTGGTCCAGGCTGTGTTTCCAGATTATGGCGCGATGATATCTGCCGCTGGTTTCTTGCTGCAAGGATTGTGGGGCAACGGTGCGATTGGTTTTGGAGAATTAAGAATTGTCGAGGAAGCGTGGACGCAACCTTTGACTCCAGGCATGCTGA
>JALOAH010000133.1 GCA_023228865.1 Porticoccaceae bacterium
ACGTTTGGTGGCGCCCATCACGTTGATTGGTCGGATTGCCTTATCCGTAGAGATCATCACCAGCCGCAGCACATCATGCGCCAGGGCACAATTGACAACATTTTGTGTGCCAATCACATTATTGGTAACCGCTTCTTCGATGTTTGTTTCCATTAACGGCACATGTTTATGCGCCGCAGTATGAAAGACGATCTCCGGTTTCCAACGATTAAAAATGACCTCCAGACGTGGCAGATCACGCACATCTGCTATTATCGGGATGACTTCCAGGCCGGGGAAACTCTCTTTAAGGTCGCTCAATACGCTGAAAATACTGTTTTCGCCGTGCCCCAATGCCAATAACCGACGCGGGTAAACCTGGGCAATTTGCCGGCAAAGTTCACTTCCAATGGAGCCACCTGCGCCAGTGACCATCACCACTCGGCTTGCAAGGACGTCGCCAAGGGCACCGGTTTCGATATGCACCGGTTCACGTCTGAGCAGATCGAAGATGTCCACCTCCCGCAGACGGCTGACATTCACCACCCCACCCAGCAACTCGTAAATACCGGGCATGGTACGGAAGGCGATGTTGCGCAACTGGCAAACTTCGGTTACTTTCCGAACCACCTTGCCGGAGGCGCTGGGGATAGCCACAACCACCTCATCAACGTAGTGTTTTTTCAAAATCTGGTCAATCTCATCCAGCGGAGCCAGAACCTGAATGCCGTGAATTTTGCTGTTCTGTTTAGAAGGATCGTCATCCAGAAATCCGATTGGCGTCATATCTAATTGTTGATTCCTCAACATCTCCCTGACAACCATCGCCCCCGCATCACCGGCGCCGACTACCAGGACCCTTTTCCGCCGTCTCGAGTGGAGATAAGACCTGTCGGTTGATGAACTGGCTGTTTCCGCCAGAACGCGAAAGAGAAGCCGGGAACCACCGATAAACCCCATCGAAAACAGCCAGTCGATGACCAAAACCGAGCGTGGAAATCCATAAAACGTATTTACCGCGCGCAAACCGATCATGACTGCTGAAAGGATCATCGATGCTGTGGTTACCGCAGAGAAAATGAGCACCAGCTCGTGGGTGCTGGCATAGCGCCAGACATGGCGATAGATGCCAAACAAATAATACACGAGGGGTTTGATGATGATTGCCATGGCAACCATCCACAACATGCTGTATTGATAGGTAGGAAATATCGCGATCAACTCCAGCCGAACCACGTAGCTGGCCAGTACCGCAATTAACGATAGGAAAATATCCCCAAAAAACAGATAGCGATTGCGGACGTTCCGACCAAAAATATGCATGAGTGTTTTCCCTGTGGGTTTATTGTCCTTTGAAGCCGAGAACGGTGCCAATCGTTCGCAAAATAATCGAGATATCCATCAACAGGCTGCGATGTTCAATATAATACAGATCATATTCCAGTTTGATGGCGGTCTCTTTAACTGTACCGGCATAGCCATAATTGATCTGCGCCCAACCCGTGATCCCGGGTTTAACCAGTAAACGCGCCCGGTAAAAGGGGATTTCTTTCTGGAAGTTCACCACCATTTCAGGACGCTCTGCACGGGGACCAACCAGGCTCATCTCGCCGCGCAGCACATTGATAAACTGTGGTAATTCGTCAAGATGTGTTTTACGCAAGAACCGCCCCACCCTGGTCACACGCTGGTCGTTTTCTTCTGCCATGCGCGCATAGCCGTCCTTTTCCGCATCGCGTTCCATGGTGCGAAACTTAAATATTTTAAAGGGTTGACCACCTCGTCCAAGGCGTTCCTGGGCAAAGAAGATTGGAAAGCCAGATTCAAGGAGGGTCGCCAGGCTGATCCAAGGGAAAAATACGGCCATGATCAAGCTCCCAACCAATCCGCCTGTAAAATCGAGTAGACTTTTTGAAAGGTGGTAAAACGTGCTGGTATGCGTTTTTTCTACAAAGGACCGCACAATCCATTCAGCTTCCAACAAAAAAATCGGCACGCGAGATAAGAGTTCTTCGTAAACCTGGGGCATCGGTGACAGGTTGATACCCATTTCCTGAGCGGATAGAATCGCCTGGAACATACTGCCCTTTATCTCTCCGCTGATCGCCAGGATTAAATCCGTTACCTGTTTTTCGTTGATGATATCCAGCAGCTGGTGCGAATTACCCAGAACGGAGTACTTGCCAATATCTTTACCCAGTTTTTTGGGGTCATCATCGACCAATCCAACCGTGAAAAATGGCGGTGGCCACAGGTCTGCAATTACATCGATCAGGGTTTGTCCGGCGTTACCGGCGCCAATGATCAGCGCACGCCGCAGGAGATGCGGAGCAGTAAACATGCGGATATAGATCAGCCGCCACACTAGCGTGAACACCGCGGCAAGGAAGATAAAAACGGATACACCCCGTCTGGGGAGGGAGTTAGGTTCTGAAGTGAAGTAGAACAATAAATAGATCAGCGTGAAGATCAGCGTCGCCAGCCCAATGCCCTTAAAAGTCTCGCGGTGGTTACTGGCCCGATGAATGTCGTAAAGCTCAACCAGCAATATGATCCACATGAAAGGCAGCAGAAAATACCAGAAAGGGGGCCTGTCGATGATAAATTCCAGGGAGAATTTCATCCAGGCATCACCAGCAGCCCAGATATACAGGGCAAAGAACAGGGCTAACGCTGCAACCAGAAAATCGCCGATTACTAGGATCGTCACACGCTCGGAAGTTTGCATCTGCCAACGTTTTGGCTGTGAGATGGTGTTCATAAGCGTTATTTTAACCTTTTTTTCTTTGTTGTGGTGAAATAATTCCCCACAGGAAGCCTGCCCCCCAGGAAAAGTGCATGCAGGCAATCGCCAGGGGTACGCCCAGCGCATATACGATTGTTTTATGCTTTACACTGAGGTGAAAGCCCGCCAGAATCAGAGTGGTTGAATACACAACCAGGATGCCAGCCAGCAGATATCCTGCCCAACGAATAAATGGGGTTAGAAGAACCAGCAGAACCAGGCCTGCTACAAGCAATGGCGGTAAAGCCTGGCGCCAGCGGATGGTGTTGGGATAACGCCTCAACATGTGCACCTTCCAGAACCCATAACGCCAATATTGACGCGCCAACTCTGCCAGGTTTTGTCGTGCATAATATACCGTGCGGATCTGGGGGTCGAACCAGATCTTGCCCCCCGCCTGACGGATGCGCGTATTGAATTCATAATCCTCATTCGAGAGCAAGGTTTCATCGAACAGGCCCACCTGCGTTAGCAATTCGCGGGTAAATGCGCCAAAAGGGACCGTATCGACATACCCCGGCTGGTCGCTGTAACGATACTTGGCATCACCCACACCAATCGGGTGACCGGCTGCAACGGCAATACTGCGCGCCATCCAGTGATCACTGCCAGGTTGGATATCCCATACACCGCCCACATTCTGCCCGCGCCCCTCAGCAAGTGCGGTTACCGACCTTTCAACATAGTGCGGGTCCGGCCTGGAATGGGCATCCAGGCGCACAATGGTGGTTCCCTTTGAGGCCTTGATGGCGGTGTTCAATGCCGCCGGGATAACCCGGGCATGGTTTTCCACCACGGTCACTGCCAGGTCAGGGTGTTGGCTTTGCCAGGCCTGGATTGCATCGAGGGTGCCATCGTTCGACATGCCGTCTGCGATAACAACCTCCATGGCGTCGCGCGGGTAGGTTTGCTCATACAGGGCGTCCAGCAGGAGGTGAATGGTCGCCTTCTCATTGTAGCAGGGAACAATAATCGAGGTTTCGATGCTCTTTGTTGGTTTAGGCATATTTTTAAGGAGTGATTTACAAATCTCAGGGTGCGTTCAGGCGAGGTTGATTGAAGAACCAGATTTCATGACATGCTTATCCGTCACTACCAAACGGAATATTTTGCAGGTTTGAAAATGGCCTTGCAAATACCGTGGTTTAGCTTTCGATACGCTCTCAGGGCAGCAGCGCAATGCCTTCAATCTCAACTGCGGCGTTGAGTGGAAGCGCAGCCACCTGAACAGCCGAGCGGGCAGGGTAATTACTGGTGAAAAAAGTGGCATACACTTCGTTCATCAAAGCAAATTCACCCATATCCTGCAAGAAAACCGTCGTTTTGATCACCTGATCCAGACTGCTGCCGGCAGCTTCGATAACAGCTTGCAGATTGATGAGGGCTTGCCTGGTCTGTGCCTGGATACCGCCTTCAACAATTTTGCCTGTAGCCGGGTCAATGGGTAATTGACCGGCTGTAAACACCAGCGTACCGGTGGTCACACCCACCGAATACGGCCCGATGGCTTTAGGGACTCTATCGGTGATAACAATTTTCTTCTCGTGACCAGGAGTAGACATAGCAAGAACCGCCTTTCAATAATTGGTGTTAATCATAATTACCCTTGATTATAACATTGCGGGGCTAAACCGGGTCCGGCGTGGGGAACAGGGTTTTGCCGGGGTAATCCATCAGCCTTATCGCTAAAAAACCAGCCATGCTCACTACAAGTTAGCGTCCTTCTTCAGCAAAGTTCAGCAAATTCAGCACATCCGCCAGGCAGGCGGTGAATAGTTCATCCATAATGGCCGGGTCCGCCTGGTAGGCGCCGCCGTAAACCCCATCCTGGTAGATCTCTCGAGTAGCGGCTTTGCCTAGGACATCATAACCGATATCCGGAATGGGCTTGACCCCGTTTGGCAGTTCGGCGACCGTGGTGAAGTCAAAGGCTTCCATCCAGCTGCCGTGTTCGCTATCCAACTGATATTTTTTAGCAATTTCAGCAACGGTGTCCGTGGTCCACCAGGCATACCAGCTCAACAGCAGGTCGGGAAGCTGGTTGAGCAGTTCCACCAGGTGCGTTTTGACCGGGGTATTGCCGCCATGCCCGTTTAAGATTAAAATCCGGCGGAAGCCCTCACCATACAGTGAGCGTAAAATATCCTCAACCACATCCAGAAATGTGTGCAACCTGAGGCTGATGGTACCGGGATAGGTTAAGAAATAGGGCGAGCACCCAAAGTTGAGCGGAGGCGCTAAAAGAACGCCAGACTGGCGCGAGGCTTCTTCCGCCAGCGCCATGGGGATTTTAACATCGGTCATCAGGCTCAGATAGCCGTGCTGCTCGCAAGCGCCCAGCACGAGGATGACCCGATCGTCGGTTTTCAGGTAATCCTCAACCTGCATCCAGTTTAGATCTTCGAATTTCATGGCGTTCTCCTGGTTTTTCTGTGTTCAAAACTCCATTATAGCACCCGGTTGGGTGGCAGATGTTATGTTATTAACGATCGCAGTGACAAAAGTGCCTGGTTGCCATGCGCTGCTTACACAACAATATTAACCAGCTTGCCAGGCACATAGATCACCTTTTTGGGCGGTTTGCCCTCCAGGTAAACCTGGACCGAGTCGCTTTCCAGGGCTGCTGCCTTTGCATCCGCCTCACTGATCGAAGCCGGAACAATCAGCCGCTCGCGCAATTTGCCATTCACCTGGACGACCAGGGTGATTTCGTCTTCCCTGGCAGCCTCGACATCAACCTCCGGCCAGGGCTGTAGGTGCACTGAGTAGTCATGACCGGTACGCTCCCACAGTTCTTCAGCGATGTGCGGACAGACGGGGGCCAACATCCGCAGATACAGGCTTTCTGCCTCCCTCCAGGCCTCCGTCCCAAAGGCGCCCGCTCCCTTCGCCAGCATCATTTCATTGTTCAATTCCATCAAACTCGAAACGATGGTATTAAAGTTGAGAGTCTCAAAGTCATGGGTGACGGAAGCCAGGGTCTGGTGAACTTTCCTCCGCAGCTTACGCAAATCTTCTTCGCCAGGGCGTTTATCAACCTCTGAAGGTTCCAGCAGGGTGAACCAGACTTTCCGCAGCCAGCGGATGCTGCCCTCAATCCCACTACTGTTCCAGGGCGCGCCCAGTTCCCAGCGGGCAAAGAACATCAGGTAAGCCCGCACGGTATCCGCGCCGTAGGCAGCCACCAGGTCATCCGGGGCGACCACATTGCCCCGGCTTTTAGACATCTTTTCATGGTCTTCACCCAGCACCATCCCCTGGTTGCGCAATTGCTGCATGGGCTCCGCTCCGCGGGTGATGCCCAGGTCGCGGCAAGCCTTGTGGAAAAAGCGTGTGTAGATCAGGTGCATGGTCGCATGTTCGATCCCACCGGTGTAGGTATCCACCGGCATCCAGTAGTCATACTCACGCGGATCAAAGGGATATTGGTTATAGTCAGGGCTCAGGTAGCGCAGGTGATACCAGCTTGAGCACATGAAGGTATCCATGGTGTCGGTCTCCCGCTCTGCCTTTTCGCCACAGTGGGGGCAGATTGTAAAGCGCCAGGTGGGATGCAATTTGAGTGGGCTCTCGCCGGTGGGGAGCCACTCCACATCCATCGGCAGTTCAACCGGCAGGTCGGTTTCAGGAACGGGCACGGCGCCGCAGTGCGGGCAGTGAATGATGGGAATGGGCGCGCCCCAATAGCGCTGGCGCGAGATCAGCCAATCACGCAGCCGATAGCTCACCGCACCATGACCGACGCCCTTTTCCTCAATATAAGCAATCGCCCGCTGAAAGGCGACCTCGCCCGGCGTTCCCGTCAGCGGTCCGGAGTTGACCATCTCGCCCACGGCAGGGACAGCCATTGTCCTTTCATCCACGATGAGGGGGTGCTCATCCGGGGGCTGGATGACCACGACGACTGGCAAGTTGTACTTGCGGGCAAATTCAAAGTCGCGTTGATCATGGGCGGGCACCGCCATGATCGCGCCGGTGCCATAACCCATCATCACATAATCGGCTGTCCACACCGGGATCCTTTCACCGTTAACCGGGTTGATGGCGTACCCACCGGTGAACACACCGGTCTTTTCACGGTCAGCAGTTTCGCGCTGGATTTCGCCCATGCGCTCAGCCTGGGCTCGATATTCCGCCACGGATGGCGCCTGCTCGGGTGTGGTGAGCTTTTTCACCAGTGGATGTTCCGGCGCCAGCACCATGAAGGTTGCTCCCCACAGGGTGTCCGGTCGGGTAGTGAAAACCTCAATCTCATCGCCATTTTCAGTCTTGAACACGACCGCGGCGCCCTCCGAGCGGTTAATCCAGTTGGTCTGCAGGGTTTGAACCTGCTCTGGCCAGTCGATCGTTGAAAAATCCAGCAATTCATCAGCATAATTGGTGATGCGAAAGAACCACTGCACCAGGTTTTTCTTGATCACCGGTGTGCCGCAGCGTTCACAGTGACGGTCATCGCCGTGTACCTGTTCCCGTGCCAGGGTGGTGTTGCAATGCGGGCAGAAATCAACCTGCGCCTCCTTTTGATAAGCCAGGTCATTTTTATAAAACTGGATAAAGAACCACTGCGTCCAGTGATAATAACTGGGGTCTGAAGAGGTTGCCTCCCGCCGCCAGTCGATCATGGCGCCCATCGACTTGAGCTGTCGGCGCATCACATCAATGTTCTGTGAGGTCCACTGGTGGGGATGAATGCCACGTTGGATGGCTGCATTTTCCGCGGGCAACCCAAAGGCGTCAAAGCCCATCGGGAACATCACGTTGTAGCCCTGCATGCGCTTAAAGCGGGCGCGGGCATCCGAAGGGCTCATGGCGTACCAGTGCCCGATGTGCAGATCACCCGAAGGATAAGGCCACATGGTCAGCGCGTAAAACTTGGGTCGGTGCGGGTCAATATCGGCGTGGTAAAGACCGTCTCGCTCCCAGCGTTCCTGCCATTTAGGCTCAATCTCTGCTGGTTTATACATGGGTATGCTGGTTGGGTCTGGCATGATCTTCTCCTAAATAAAATTATTTCAGTGGTCATCCATAATTGTAATTAAAACAAAAACTCCGTCCGAACAGGGACGAAGCGATTAACTTCGCGGTACCACCCTGCTTCCCGGCGCTCTATCAAGGCCGGGCAGCTTGGGCCGCGCTAACGGGCGGTCGTCGTCGCTGATTACTGGGGGTTCACCAGCGCCATCTGTCCCCGGATAGGGACCGGCAAGGCGAGTTCAGCCTGGGGTGTTCCGTAACACCTGCCGGGTTCACACCGTTTCCCGGCTCGCTGGCGGATGGCTTACTACTCCTGCCATGATGTTTATGCGTTATACTGAAGCAATTCTAGCACATATAGGGGACGGATTCAATACCTCGCATTAGCTGATTGTCATCCCTTGATTGCGACCGTCTCCAGACCGGAGCAACAACCACAGTACACGATATCCAAAACCCTGATTCCTGCTTCCTGTTTCACAATTTACGTTTTGAGACCTTCGGTCAAGGGCATTCGCCAGTACCATTGCAAACAGAGAGTGGTGAATAAGGAATAGTGAATAGTGAAATCAGGGCCCGGACCATTCCGAGCCCTGATTTAGTCTTTCCAGCTTTACCAAACTCGTTAAGGTTGATAGTAGGACAATCCTGCCATCCCGGTCAGCAACCCATCGTAGAAGATGCCGCTGATAACATATCCATCAGAGCTGTGCCAGAAATAGGTGCTGACGATATTTCCATCATCCTCACGCAACCATTGTTCGCGCA
>JALOAH010000031.1 GCA_023228865.1 Porticoccaceae bacterium
CGACCACATAAACCACATCACCGGCAAAGTGTTTACTCACCGCTTGCCAGTGCTTGCGCACCACAGCGGGCGTCTCCCTCTGTTGAGCACGGTTTACCATCAACAGGCAGGGGCTACCCAGTAGATCGGCTTGGTAGAAGGTATAGCGGTCATGCAAAAAAAAGGACAACTGTGCCGCCTCCGGCCAAGGCAGCCCCCATACCTCGCTAACAGCATTACTGCCCAAGGTATCTTGCAAATAAGACTTAGCTTTATTCAGCATGGCGCAAAGCACCAATAACGTAAAATCGCACGCTAACATAACAAAAGTTATCGTGCAATATCATTGTTATCAACTGAATGGAAGATCCTGCCCCCAGGCGACAACCATTCAAGCAACCGCCGCAACAATACCCTTCAGCTCAGCCATGGCCTCAGGGCGCTTCAACAGCAGAATGTCTTCGTTGATTTTGAGAATAATGCCCTTGATCACATCAGTGGTACTGTCGATGTCTGCCGCAGACTTTACCAACTCCAACTCTTCTGAAATGATTTTGCCCTTCAAAGAAAGGCGCTTGTCTGCCTTGCCAGCGGCAAGCTCAGTGCGCAAAAAAGCTTTCAGCTTCCCCGCCGCTTCAGGGTCGGTTGCCAATTGATGAATATAATACTTGACCAGGCTGGGTATAAAATCAGCGGTCGCGCCCACCTCACTCGTTGCCAAACCGAGAATATCCAGCAGATGCGCCGGCAAACGGCTCTCAACCGCCTTGCGCTGGCATTCCAGCTGCCTGCGCACGGCAGGGGTAGACTGGTGCGGAATCACACAAACTTCATCACAGCAGTCACATACACCCACCAGCACCTTTTTGACAATGCCACTGCCATCACTGAAAGGAACATCCCGCAGCTTGAACGTTGCGCTCTCAAGTGAACCGCAATGCTCGCAAATGACCTTCTGGGAATCGCCTACCCTGAAAATTCTCATACCACTACCTCAATGATGCACGCTGATGAAGACGGTGGTTGGTTCAACGAAGTACCATTTGATGTACCAATCCACCCCTTCATGTCGCCTCTGAATGATGTGCACATCCACGCCATCCACACTGTGGTGCGGGCTGCAGCGATAATCAGAGCCCCGAGATCGCCCGATAACCTCCACGACTTCCGCAAGGGTGACCTGGCCCGTGGCGAGCAGGTTCTTGATATCAATGTCGCCCCTACTCTCGTGAAGAATGTCACCTGTCCGCAAACAGCTCAACACCTGAGCTTTAACATCCCTGTAGCCCATGACAGCCCCAATTGTACGCCATAACGCGTACATATCAACCGTTCGATCTCAATATACCCAAATCTACCCTACTGGCGCCCATGGAACTACCCGTGTAGGAGCCTGCCTGCAGGCGACAACCACCACACAAGGTTTCTCACCGACGATATCCTTGATCAAGGTAGCTATGAATCTCCTGTAATCTCCCCCGGAGCGGAGAGTTCTTAAACCACGATGCTATAGCCTCATAACGACCACTGGGGCACGAAAACCCTCACTTTGACGGCATTTCCCCCTGCGCTCCCTCTATTATGAGGCCGGAGACCTCATTAACATGCTGTTATGCGTCAGGTCTGTAGCGTGGCCCAAAGATATGGGCTAACATTTGAGCCAAATATAGCACCCAGTAGAGGGCTTTATGCGTCAAATATTAGCAGACTTCTCCGTAAGCATCTCTGAACTAAAGAAAAATCCATCGGCGTTGCTTTCCCAAGCTAGTGGATCTCCCATTGCCGTCCTCAACCACAACAAGCCTGCGGCGTACCTGGTTCCGGCAGAGACCTATGAAGCCCTGATGGATATGATCGAAGACTACGAGTTGGCGAAGCTCGTGGAAGAGCGCCTGGGCGACAAGGATCAATCAATATCGGTATCGCTGGATGACCTATAGGCTGCGCTTTCTTCCGGCTGCCCTGAAGGAATGGGAAAAGCTTGGAGCTCCAGTTCGAGCCCAATTCAAGAAGAAGCTGGCAGAAAGATTAGAACATCCCCGGGTGGCGGCGGATAAGTTGAGCGGCTATGACTCAGTCTACAAGATTAAGCTACGGTCAGCTGGGTACAGGCTGGCCTACGAGGTAGTGGATGACGAGTTGGTTGTTTATGTGCTTGCGGTGGGGAAACGAGAAAAGAGCAGGGTTTATACATCTCTCAAAACCAGATGATTCTGTCTGGTTTTTCTGATCTTTTCGTCGAGCCGAAGTGCTTATCTTGGGCATTATCGGTCGCTTGCGGGCAAGCTCCTACGACACTGAGTCGGCAGCCACTGGGGTTGTTTGGAACGGCTTGTAAACCAGTCCGGGCGGGCGGGATCGTAGCGACTCAGCCACTTGTACAGCCAGGCTTTTGACCTGCCCAAGCTAAAATAGATACTGGTCGGACTCTCTCCATCCCGGTGCCGCTGAACGGCCCGTTGACGCAGTTGTTCCTCAGTTTTTTCATGAATATCTCCAATGCGATAGGTGACATTCAGGGTTTTCCACGAAGTGGCTACTCGATTGTTAAAGAACGCTGTCCACGATGTCATGGCACATCTTCCTGTCCACGATGTGGTGGCACTTGTCAAATAGAACCTAGCACTCGCCGCCTAATAGGTTCAACAAAGCTTGGAAAATTACTCAAGCAACGTAGCAAAGTATGCGCCCCCAATAGCTTCCCAAGTGAATTTTTCCCGAGCCGTCTCAGCCATATCTTGCCCAACTCTAGCCGCCTCTGCCTCACTTAGCTCGGTGATAAACTGTGCAAGCTGTGCCGGCGTCTTGAAGAAAATTGCTTTATCTTCTGTTGTGAAACGGTTAAATACGCAGTCATAAGCAAAGATTGGTATCCCAAAATGCATCATCTCAACGAGTGATGGGTTGGTGCCACCTGCAGAATGCCCATGAAGGTAAAATGCTGCTCCACGACGCAAAGTATATAGTCGGCCCACATCGTAAACGGCATCAAGAAGATAAAATTGCTCCATATTGGTGTACCGCGAACGCAAAGCCCGCCCATATTCACTGCTGTCCCAATTACCAACAAACACCAGTGAGAGACGATCTTGGTTAGCGAACGCTTCCAATATCATGGCTACATTATTTTCAGGCTCTATACGACATATTGCCAAAGCGTATTTTTCAGGCAGATTACCCTGCCATGGACTGGGCTTCGCCTTAGTAGCATGATCACCACCATAGGCAATCACCAAGCTCGCTTGGCCATAGCAGCGCTCAACATGCTGGGCAATGCCGCCATTGTCAGCAATTACCTGATCCGAAAAACGCACGGCCAACTTCTCTGAGACACGCAGGAACCACTTCGCCAATCCCTGCCACTTTTCGCGCTTCCACTCAACGCCGTCTACATTTGTAACGATACGGACACGAGATATGACTCGAATTAGAGGTAATGCAATGGCCCCCGATACGCCCAATAACAAGATTACATCGGCACCACGCCATAAGGCGTGGAGAAGAGAAACTATATCGTATAGAACACTACTCGCACCGTTGGCTGAAATAGGAATATAGCGTAATGTTGCACTACCGTAGCAAGCTGACCGCTCAGGATAAGCCTTCCCACTACAGTACACTACAACTTCACATGGTATCTGATTCTTATCATGATGCTGAACCAGGTTTTCAACCAATGTCTCGAAGCCACCATACTGGGCAGGAATTCCGACGGTGCCAACAATAGCAATTGATTTCATTAGCCGGCACTCCATGCTTAAAAGCGTAGGGCATTACGTAAGTTCTGGGCAAAAGCCTCAGGCGAAAATTGTTCTGCACGCAAACGTGCATTGGTTGACAATACTTCACACAAATCAGGCTTTGCAGAAAGTTCCAGCACTGTCTCCATCAATGCCTTACCGTCACGGCTGTCAATACAGTAACCTTCAACGCCACTATCAACCAACTCTTGCGGCCCCCCAACCGGCGGTGCGATTACAGGTATACCGAAGGCCATGGCTTCTAGTAGGGTTAAGCCAAACGTTTCAATACACTGATCCGGGCGAGAAAGGTTTACCACGAGACTGGCAGTAGCATAATAAGCTGCGGGGTTGTCTGTGCGGCGATGCACAATGACATTGTCAGATTTCTGCTTGGCATAAAAGTAACGCTGAATGTCTAAATCATCATCATTGGCAACCAGATCAAAGACGATATCATCATGCTGAATCAAGCTTGAAGCCAACCACAAAAACTCAGGCACACCCTTGTAGTCACGCAATGAAGCTAGCATCAACACACGAAACTTGCCATCGTGTCGGTGCTGATAAACATGCTGACCGGCATTGTCAAAAAACTTTGCATCCAGTGCATTGTAAACGGTGTGCGAGCGCACCCCACTAATGGGCAGGCGATGTCGATGGAAGTCCGAGACATACACAAGATCACTTGCTGTGACACGAGCAATAGCCGTCAAGAACCATCGTAGCGGAGCCGGACTCACTGAAACTTCATGTAAGTGATAGATAACCCGGCGGTTGGTCAACTTGCCATACAGCGCAGCACCAAAGGGTAGTAAAGTGTTCACATAGAGAACAGCGTCACGATCAATACGGCGATCCCCCAATAAGTTGAAAAACAGAGATACCTGACTTGACAAAAAAGTAAGTAGCGTAAGCAAACGCCAAGGTGTGCGCCAGTACCAATAGCGGGTGATAGGCAATCCCGTGCCATCTAAGTATCCCTCACCATCACTACTAACAAAAAGACATGATCTATCATGGGACTTGGCCAAGGTCTTAATCACGGAACACAAAATGCGAGGGCTGCCGGATCGATCGTTAAGGAGATGGCAGAATACAATCATGGCAAAAATCTAGAGAGGCTCCGACGAACAGCAATATCTCTGTCACGAACAATAATATCTACAATTTGCGCTGCGGCCACATCAGGCCTGTCATTATTGTCAACAGAAATCAATAATTCTCTAACGACAAGCTCCTCGTAGTGAGAATTAAGCTCACGGATAGTGTCAAGATCAAGCTCCTGCTTACGCCTATACACTTCATCAGCAGATACTCGGATAAAAAAAGCCCATTTTGGCAAGGGAAGAAAGCGGATAGAAGAGCGAATAAGCCATCCCGGCAGTGCAATTCTACTGCGGCCTGGGTCACAGACCATGTCGTAGACATACCGGTCAAACAGCACCACCTCGCGCCTGACCAAAGCAGAGTGCACCATTCGCAGATATCCAACAAGGTAATCAAGCCAATAGTAAAAGAATCTCAACAGCGACATAGTCAGACCTGAAGGCTGCGCACGATGAGGGCGATCATATTGTTCATCAACCGTTTCGACAATCCGCGCCGCCTTTGCAACTTCTGCAATACGAGGAAGCGCCTCAGGCCTAAAGTGACCATAACGAACATTACTATCACCATATATCTGGCGCAGCTGCATGATAACCTTATCAATCACGGTAGTCTTACCACTACCGTCAGGGCCACTAATTGACAGAAAAACCCCCCGTGGGCGCGCCCTATCCTTCAGTCGATAAAGAAGAAATTTAATGGATCGAAGCCCCGCAACTATTCCCTGACTCCTCCATAGCTTGAAAAGTGCCCTAAATCGTTGGCCGCGCGCAAGGGGTGGTGAAGAAGACCCCCGGCCATCAGCCAAGCTTCCTAGCAAAGTTAGAGCTACAGACCTCCCAAAAACAGGTTGTAACGCAGAAAAGATTTCATCATTTTCTTGGCGAGAAATTTTAGAAAAGAGCAAATCATATTTTTGATTGAGAGGCCGACCTACAATCAAGTGAAATAGCCACTTATCAAGTAAGAGCACAGAATCAGAAACTACGGGTATCCCATTATGCAGCTTATGATCTTCAATCATCCTTTCAGCAGATAATATTTCTACACCATAAACTTGGCTATTAGTAAAAAAATCAATTTTGAGATCAAATATGCCAACTTCGGATGTGCGGCGAACCAATGTAAATTGGGTCAGGCGTTCGTCTCGAAAGTAACTCGCACACTGAAAACCCATTTGCTCTGCTAAAGTAAACACCACAGCACAAGCAGACGATAGATCTTCAGGAAAAATTACAATGTCAATATCACGAGCACCTATGCTTTTCGGGAGATGTTCAAAATTCCTCAATACCGCATAACGGATACGCCGTTCTGCAAAGCTGGAAAATAGTACTTCAAGTGCCCGCGATTCAAGATTCTTTCGTGCAGATAGTAGATTTTCATCACTCATAACCGTAACTTAACCATTTGTGTACGCAGTTTTTGACGAACCAACTTTGGTGAAAAAAAACCGGTCATGCCCAGATAGAGCGCCAACCTCAACCAATTACGCCTTGAGTAGCAAAAGCCAGCTTTTTTATAGCACTCCGCGGCTCTATCTGATCGCCAATCATGAATTCGATCCAATAGGCTACGGGAATGAATAAACTCTTCAATCGATCTTTCTGGTCTACCTGAACGCCGACGCAAAAGGCAATCTTTAATCCAGCGCATCTTAAGTTGCATCAAACGTAAGTTGCGAGTAGAAAGAGAATTTATAGGCTTACGATAATGGAACAAAGGTTGCGGAATGGTGAGAAAATAACGACCCTCACCAGCAAGATCAGACATGCGACACCATAAATCCAGATCTTCACAAAAATCTTCATAGCGAATACTTTCAATGTTAGGAAATATACCTAATCGAAAGCCACCAACGCGTTTAACCAGATCACAGTATGTTAATGTTACCATGCTTTGAAAGAATAATTTATTTTTCTTCCAACTTTCCATAAAAGATGATTTGTCGAGAGAACCTACACGTTGAATGCCAAAAACATCATGGCCATCAAAATACTCCGCATAACAAGAAACACCCATTATTAACTCATCAGACTTAAGCAACTCGTAGAGACTAGAAAGCATCTCTGGTCTCGCTATATCATCAGAATCAAAGTATATGATTAAATTACTCCTTGCCTCATTTAGGCCACGCTGACGGGTGAAGGCTGTACCGCAATTTCTTTCGTTCTGTAAGATTCGAATACGACTGTCCTGTGTAGCAATATCACGAACAATCTGAGCTGAATTATCTTCTGAGCCATCATCGATTACCAAAACCTCTAAGTCCGTCCACGTCTGCAGCCGTAGGCTTGACAATGTATCTGAAATTGTTTCTTCGGCGTTGTAACAGCAAACAATAACACTAATGCACTCCATCACAGGCTACCTAAATTTTCAAATTTATCAGCTACTTTCTCGTATATCTTCGCCAGCGCTAAAGCCTGATGATCATAAGAAAAATTTTGGTGGGCCATCTCGCGAGCAGTACTGGCAAGGCTTTGCCGCAAGGTCTCATTGCTTGCCAAGTGCAGCAGAGCACCGGCAAGATCATCGACAGGATCTCTATCTTTTGCTAGCTGAACGGTAATACCGCCTGTCTGACCTATTGCCCGTCCTATTGCATCCCCTTCAATGCATACGATCGGAAGACCAGTCAACATTGCTTGTAAGACAACCGTAGCCATTCCGTGATGAAAAGATGGGTAAAGAAATACATCTGCCATATGTAATTCTTTCACTAGAGTTTCCATAGGAACCTTACCCAAGAACTTTACTCGGTTGCCATGCTTGTGAGAATAAGCTTTAGCTTCCATTGACGCTCGCAGTGGCCCATCGCCAATGATAACCAAAGTGGCCTCATCCTCTTGTTCAAAGAATCGAAGTGCAGAATCCAGTGCAAGACTTGCTCCTTTCCAGTCTTTAAGCTCACCCGCAAATATCAGTCTCAGGCATGATAAACGGGTCAGATCTGTCTTCGCGTGAGCAAGATAAGAGGTATTCTCTATCCCTGTCTGAACAAAGGGCACCAACTTTGGGTGATAACGCTTAGGCATGGTCTCAGGGGTATGCGATAAAATAACCGAAGCCCGCATGGCAGAAAGCCTAACCAAAGGATCAAGGGTTCGCATCAAGCATCGAGCAAAAGAACGGCAATTGTCTTTGATGCGACTTGGCAATGGTAGCTTACTTTTCATTAATGAGTGCGTGTTTTCACTTCCAACCGGCCCCCAGATTAGCGGTCCTGGTGCCAGTGAAAGACCTGCAGGCATCCAATCCATACCGCCAATAAGATGATGTAAAATATCAATCTCTCTCTCCTTGACGATCTTTCTTGCTATTATGCCAACACCTAACTGCCATAGGTAATAATAGACCAAGAATAGACGCTTTTTACGCTTGTAGAACCGGAATATCCAAGGCAAATCAAAGTAAATAAAGTGTAATCGCTCGGGTTTAGGCGAAACTAAAAATGCAGCCTGGTGAGTCGCACGTAAGTTTGCACGAGTGATAACATAGACATCATGATAGGACGCCAACCGGTGTACCAATCTCCAGCTGATCTCACCTTCACCTCCACGTCCTGTTTCACAGGCATACGCCGAAATTAAAACTTTCATTTCTGTATCTCAACAACTTTCATGAAGTAGTGACTTCTATAAAGTAAACGTCAGCAGACCAGCTACTTCACGAACCCCCTACTACTTCCAATGGCTTGGCACACAGCTGCTACCCTAAGACTCCACAGCGACAGGATCAGATTCACTGTATTACTTTCGGGTGCGCACTCCAAGTGAAGCCCCCATCATACTGAAATGAGGTCAGGAGATCAGCTTAGAGGAAGAAGTCACAGGTACTGATTTCCTGGCCTTTTCACTGTAATGATATACAGCCCGCAGAATAATAATGCCAAACCAAAACACTTGAGAGTTCCAGGCTGCTGTTGCAATCAGAAGAACCCATAGAACGACCAATGTAGATGTTTCTTTGTTCAGAAATCGAAAAATAAAAGCATATAAAAATATTAGACAGCCCAAGATACCAGTTACCATGATGTAACCAGGAACAAAACCAGCCATCGCTGAATCAGCTTTAACACCAATCATTCTCCCTTGCACATACGAGGCAATTGACGAAAAGCCGCCACCAAACCAAGTAGACAGACTATCCAGGTGAGCTTGCTCAACATACAAAATCAAAGGCATAACGCGTATCGCGCCACTATGATCCGCTGCAGAAATTCTATCTATATTCATAGTTGGAAGAACAGATATGAATGACATTAACCTTCTGATAGATTCAACTTCAACTGAAAGCAAGACAGGCCACACAACAATTATTGCCAACAGTATTACAACCCGCCATAACGGACGCAGCAATAGGAGTAAAACAGTAAAAATAGCAGCTACTCCGAGAGCGCTACCTGTAAGAGAAATAGAAATCAAAAATGCTATAATTACCGATTTCTCCATATGCCAAATAATAGAAAAAGTTAAGGTTTTACCATGCTCTATATATACGAGAACAATATAGGCTAGCATGCTTATAGCAAGAATGCGTGCCGCATGCGAAGGTTCAACTGCCAATGAATTGTAGCTCCACAACCCCTTGGAAAGGATTTCATTGGGAACTGGTATGCCTGCGAGAGAGGCCAACATCTGGACAAGTGATACCATCGCATATGCTTTAATTAGCACCTCCAAGACTTTTCTAAACCGCTCTGGAGTAACACGATATGTAGACAGTGCGCCTGAAAAAACTAGGTAAATACTTGTCAGCATTATCGTATATCCAACGCTCGTTAACCTTTCTAACTCCCCGTAAGCGAGCACTGCAATCAAGAGATATGTCAGCGACAGTGCAGCCCAGAAAATGTCACCAATAGGCGGAAGCCTAAGTAACATTAGCCCCGGTATAGCAAGAAATCCCAATATGACAACAAGACCATTCATCTGCCCTTCAAGAATAAAAGGTGATATTGCCGTCCCAAGAATAAGTATGCATGTTAGTATGACAATCCAACTTTTAGACAGCCTAAAGCCCGATCCAGGGCCAAGAATTGGTTTCGTTGATGGCTCCAAGTTGCCTCCAATAAAATAAAGAACTTATAAGCAGCCTAAGTGAGAATCGTTGATTGAGAAACTCAATTGGAAGCATAGCCGTACAATACTGCTCATTGTCTGCCCTATCAACCTCACGTGGACCAATATCGCAACCGGTGCACCCATACAAAGTTGTCAACGGATACAACCGAGGTGCTATAGCTGCCGTGATAGCTCATCCTCTCTTACCCAAGCTGGGCAGCTGATCATGCAGTACGATGAACCAACATTGATTATTAATCATTACCATTTCTTGAAGCGCTAGCGCCTGAGTACTTTCTTTAGATAAATCATCATTAACCAAACGTTTCGGGAAGCCCCCAGCATCAAACGTGAAAAATATCCATATCCAGAGTAATTTTCAAGGAAGTATCTTCTGCTCGAACTCCAAATAGAAAGCCTTCTAAACTGGTCCCCCTTTACACTAGCGTCATGCATATGGCGGGCGCTAAGATGGCCATTGTAAACTATCTTTAATCCCAGATCTTTTATGCGTGAAGAGAGAATAGACTCCTCGCAATAGAGAAATACACCCTCGTCAAAAAAATCTATTTCCTTCAGAAATTTGGAACTGATCAGAAAGCACGAACCGCTCAACTTATCGGCTATATATATAATTGATTCTTCAGACTTACTCTTATCTATGCATCCATAACCAGAGCGCGTAGATACCGCCTTAAGCAACATCGTAACTGGCCAGAGTAATTCTTCGATGAAGGACGGCTCCTGCATTGGATTTTCATTTTCGCCAGCTAAATTATAAATAGCGGATCCGGCCATTACTACTTTCGGAGTTAAAAAAAGTTGCTTCGAAAGCTCAGCTATATAAGTAATATTATCGATACGGATATCTGGATTAACAATTAAGATAGCGTCACATTGGAGTTCCGCTGCCATCATAACACCAACGTTGTTTCCTGCTGAATATCCACGATTATCATCATTCATCACCAAGTAGCAGTTGGTGGTCAACTCACTCTTGCATACTTCGAGTATCTGTTGCGACGATAAAATATAACCCGACGTGCAGTGATTGGAAAAGACATCTTTAAGTTTCGCCGCTTGATCGGACTGTGAAGCATTATCCACCACGATGATCGAATGTTGGATGCCGACCTGCGCCAATAGCTGAGGCAAAATAGCGTCAACATCATCGGCGCTATTGTAATTTAGGACAACGGAGGCGATATGCCTATTCTGGCTCATAAATACTCGACCTTTGCTGCTGTAAGCAGATCAAGAAGGGCTGCCTGATCAGCCATGCCATCCCACTGAATGATGGTGGCAATCTGCTGGGGCGTCCGCTCTAGCTGACGTAGAACCTGACCAATCAAGTAAACAATAATAGCCGAGTCCACAGTAGTCTTAGTCAGTTCTATACTTGAATAAAGTACGCTTCGTATATACGCTAGCTTCTCACTAGGAGTCTTTTTGCGAAGTTGGGACTGACTTAATAAAAAATGGATTAAATCGTTCGATTGCGGTGCACATATTTCTGCATATTCCCAGTCAAAGACGTACAGCTTTCCCTTTGCTAAAAAAGTATTCCAAGGTGTGAAGTCGCCATGATTCATACAACATGGCACTAATGCATCACCATTATTTACCAAAAAACTCAGAGCCTTCTTGATTCGCCTTTGCCATACCTCGGCAAGCCTGGGCAGAAGCATTGACAGGCGGCCCTCAAAGACATTTGCAAATGCACCTACGGCCTGCGGTGGTTGACGGGTTTTAAGCTCAAATTCCTCCAGAAAAATCTTATGCTCTTTAGTGAAATTTGTAACACTTCGTGTAAAAAGTGTTTTCAGAGTATCAGTCACCAGAAGTGTCGCCCCGTTACACGGCCCCGCATAGAGCAACGATGGCGTATTGGCATTCTGCAGCTTCAAGCAGCCAACCACCTCAAGCATTGCCGCTTCGTGACGCAATAAACTCTCAACTCGCGGATTAACACTAACTTTTGCAAAACCTTCTATGTGGCCACGCTGATCCATTATCTGCACAGCAAGTTTACGATGCGGGCCGGCAGTCCCGGTAAAAAAAGCATATACCAGTTCGCTAGTAGCAGGAACATAGTTTCGTAGCACACACTCTCCAGATAGAAAAATTCTTCGCCTTGCCAAAAACTTGGTGGCCCCCAAATAACTGAGCACCAACGCTGTGAATTTTGCGATTCGAGCGCTTAGCAGTAGCGGTTGAAATAACGCAAACCCAGAAACAGTCGTGAGTCGATTATTAAGTGGAATAAGCCACTTGCGAGAATTTGAGCGTGCCTGAACCACCATATACGGGAAAATCCCATCAAGTTTTTTGCTCTCTATGAACCCTATAGCACTTAGTTCTTCTTTAACACTTTCCACTGAATCCTCAAAGCAAATAACAGTTATTAATCTCACAATTCCCAAGGTGCCTCAAGATAGAAGTTCTCTTTGAGAAACTCTTTCTGCTCAGCGACGATCCAATTATAATCTTCGAAGATTTGAGTATCGATTGGTTCAAATTGGAAATTAGTAATATTTTTCTGCTCTACCCAGAATCTCACAGCCGACCTAATTCTCCATGGCACGAGCAACTTGATAAATGACTTGGCGTAGCTTTTCCCACCCAAAACGTCATTCAGCCAAGGGTATCTAACTTTCCCTGCCTGATGAAGACGGACTCCAATATTGTCAGGATATATGGCATCAACTCCGAGAAAGCTGTATATCTTATACAGGACATCGATTGGTGACTTGTCAAGCTGCTCTTGAAAAAGGATAAGGATTTTCTCTCCTCCGAACAGCTCAATGTACTTTTGTAATGCTTCTGCATAATTACTATTTTGGTAATAGGCTTCAGCCTCAAGGATTGGCTTTCCATCACGAAAATACCTAACAGAATCCTCAAATGCTTCTCGGAAGCCTCTGCTCTCCTGCCCTCTCCTCCTGGACATTAGATAATGCGAGTATGATCTTTCTAAGGGATGCCTCAATATAGCAATTAGTTTAACATTCGGTAGGTCCTTAGCTATACGCTTTGGAACTTTTTCGTACAAAAGATACTGAGGTGATATCTCCCCGGCAATTTCATGCGCGCTTAAGCTTCCAAAGTTCTCACTACAATACCAATCCATTCCTTTTTCATAAAGATTATCATTTGAAAAAAACTGAACCTCTTTTTGAGGTGGAAGGTATATTTGAGGATGCCGTCGAAGAAGTGAAAACAGCGTTGTTGTTCCACTTTTCTGTGCACCGATAACGAGAAAATCTGGTGTTTTCATGAACCTACAGTACTCGGATTCTTTCTGTACCTAATAATTTTTGCCGGCACGCCGCCTACGATAGCGTAAGCCGGTACATCTTTAGTAACCACTGCTCCAGCAGAGACGATACTACCTGTCCCAATGGTTACTCCCTTAAGGATTGACACGCCATGCCCTATCCATACATCGTCCTCAATTTTTATTGGCCTTGTAGTAATTCCTTGTTTATTCATTGGAACATCTGTTCTATCAAATACATGGTCAGTATCTCGCATAGTTACTGCTTGAGCAATCATGACGTCGTTGCCAATTTGTAGCTTTTCATTAACACCAAAAACACAGAAATCTCCGCAGAATGTTCGTAGACCAAAGACAAGATCTCCAGCCCCTTGAATTACAGTATAATTTCCTATCGTGTTGCTGCCTTTAAGGGTTACACGCAACTTACTTCGGTTTCTCATGGGTCTTATACAGACACCTTTTCCAAATGCTACATTCCTACCTAGCGACAAATATTTTCCATATAATAAATAAATATAAATTTTTCTTAACTTAGTGAATCCAACAGAAATTATTACCCACATAACTAAAGAATCCCCGGCCTAATTTTTAGCAGCCTCACTGCGGCTACTGCAGTTACTATTTTCACAGAAACTATTCCACTGACTGCTGAAAGAGCCGCCCCTACCTGACCATAATTAGGTATAAGTACAAAGGCCACTACAAAAGTAATAAGCACTGAAGCAATATAGCTATATAACGTAAGACGCTCTTTACCTGCCATTGAAAGCATTAATCCTAACGGACCTAGTGCAACGTTTATAAGCTGCCCACAGACGAGAATAGCGAGAGCCAGATAACTACTCTCTACATAGGCCTCTCCAAAGGCAACTCCGATGATTGACTTTCCAAAGAAAATCAAAATTATAGCTACGGGCAAGGCAAGCAGAAGGGCTCCACGGCTTGCTTTTCTTGACATGCTCTGTAGTGTCTCTCTGTCGTTACTTTGCCATACCCTGACAACATAAGGCCCAATAACCATATTTACTAATGCAAGAGGCAAAGCAACAAGCTGAGCACCTCGATCTGCTACACGCAGCGCTCCCACAGCTTCATCTGTTCCCATTAAGCCGAGCAATACAATTACAATTTGGGCATTGAACGTGCCGACCAAGCTAATCAAGGCAAACGGTAGTAGTGATCGTAGCCAACTGAATACTCTGTATTCAGCTACAAAAGTTTTAGCTGTGCTAGGGCTTATTTTCTGAAACAGTACACTCGCTATAAGAAACGTGATCGCAGTAACTACTACTTGTGCCCATAGAGCCTGTGCCGCAGACATCGTTGCAGTTAGTGATAATACGCCCAACAAGGAAAGATAAAGCAGCGGCTGAATGGTCTGCAATGGCATCTCTGCCAACGCGGGCAGCCCCAGCCCCTTGATTGTGCCGTTCCTGACAGCATTCAGACCCTGCAGCGGCACTAACAGGACGATAATACTTAACAATGCCCACTTACTTTCAGTTGGAATTATTCCAGCAATATGAAACACGTAGTAGATAACCATAACGATTATCGCAACTATCAACACCCAAGCGTGTGCTGCTTTGATAACACCTCGATACAATCCCCATTGCTCCGATTGAGAAAAACGTGCTATCTCCCGTGTGAGCAATTGCGGCAAGCCTCCTGAAACAGGCATTACTAGAAGTGCTAGAACCGAAACAATAAAAGAATACTGACCGAACTCGGTGGGCCCTAACTGGCGTGCCAATAGAATATTAATAGCCAGCCCTAGCGGCACACCCAGTATATACATGCCGCCGACACCTAAAAAACTTCGTAACAATGGGTGTTGTTCCTTGTACTTTTCCTGAAATCTTGCCAGCATCAGATCACAAACTCCTGTTTTACTCGTTACAGATTTGCGCCGCTTACTTGCTGCAAGTTACTGGTGTGGATGACATCAAGAGCGACCAAGAGAACGTGGGTGCAGCTTGGCGTTTTCTAACATTGGTGCTTCGCGGTCTTTGGTATTGATGATCAGAGCTTGGCTGTCGGGCCAGGTGATAGCGATACTCGGGTCATCCCAGCGTATCGCGGCTTCGCAATCGCGTGCGTAGAAGTCGGTTGTTTTGTAAAGAAAATGGGTCTCGTCCTCCAAGGCGATAAAACCATGAGCGAAGCCTTCGGGTATCCAGAGCATTCTGTGGTTACTAGCGCTCAGCTCGACTCCGGCCCATTGGCTGAAGGTGGGAGAGCCCTGGCGGATATCGACTGCCACATCAAAAGCGGCACCTTGGGTGACACGTACCAGCTTGCCTTGAGCGTGGGGCGGCAGCTGGTAGTGCAAGCCACGCAGCACACCTTTTTTCGAGCAGGAGTGGTTGTCCTGTACGAAAGGCCTTGGGATAGGCAGGCCGAGTTGTTGCATACCTTGCTCAAATTTTTGCTGGTTGAAGCTTTCCATGAACCAGCCGCGTTCGTCGGTGAAGACGGCGGGCTCGATGATGACAACATCGGGGATGTTGGTTTGAGTGAAGTTCATCAATATAACTCTACAAATGTTGGCCCTAAAAGCACACCTAACGAGAGCGCTCTCCGCTTAACTCTTCGCTCTCTCTGATTACTTTAAGCAGGTACTCACCGTAGCCGGACTTTGCCAACCGCTGTGCTTGCCCATACAGCGCATTGGCATCAAGCCAGCCATGGTGATATGCAATTTCTTCTGGACAGGCAATTTTGTAACCTTGGCGCTTCTCGATGGTTTCTACATAGTGCGCGGCATCTAGCAGACTGTCGTGGGTACCGGTATCGAGCCAGGCGAAGCCTCGGCCTAGCAATTCCACATTGAGAGTACCTGTTTCTAGATAAGCAAGGTTTACATCGGTAATCTCCAGCTCGCCCCGGGACGAAGGCTTGATCTGCTTTGCAATGTCGATCACCTTGCTGTCGTAGAAATAGAGGCCGGTAACCGCGTAGTTCGATTTAGGCTTGGCTGGCTTTTCCTCAATACTAATGGCGCATCCATCACTATCGAATTCTACCACTCCGAAGCGCTCAGGATCTGCCACTTGGTAGCCGAATATCGTTGCCCCCATAGTACGACTGCTAGCTGCCTTCAGGTGTGTGGTGAAGCCGTGACCATAGAAAATATTATCGCCGAGAATCAAACAACTCTGATCGTCGCCGATGAATTCTTCCCCGATTAGAAAGGCCTGGGCCAAGCCATCTGGAGAAGGTTGTTCTGCATAGCTAAGCTTGATGCCAAACTGACCACCATCACCGAGCATTTTCTTGAAGTTGGGCAGGTCGTCTGGTGTGGAGATGATCAGTATTTCGCGTATGCCAGCAAGCATCAGTACCGACAGCGGATAGTAGATCATAGGCTTGTCGTAGATAGGCAGCAGCTGCTTGGATACCCCCAGGGTAATGGGGTGCAGCCGGGTGCCAGACCCACCCGCGAGGATGATGCCTTTGCGGTTCGAGCTAGAGATGAGGTTCGGAGCGGCAGTAGTGATCATAAGGCCTTCTAGTACCTTTCTAAATTTCAGCGCCGGGGATTGCGACTGTTTAGTCGTGTTCTCGTTAAAACAGGGTCTATAAAAGTTCAGTTAACATGCGGATTACACCGCTTTGCCAAATGGGTAGATTTAGCCTAAAACTCTCTCGCAATTTACTTGTGTCTAACCGGGAATTAGCGGGTCGCGGAGCTTGAGTTGGGTATTCTGCTGTAGTGATAGGGACGACATTTCTAACCCTAAGGTCCGCTCCACAGTGGCGAGCATGGTCTATTACCAGCTTTGCATAGTCGTGCCAGTTAGTCTCACCAGACGCCGCCAAGTGGTACAGGCCAGCAAGCTGTGGATTGACCAGAGCGGTACGCAGCGCGTGGGCAGTGATATCGGCAATCAATTCGGCACTGGTAGGTACACCGTACTGATCAGAAATCACTCTGAGCTCTTCGTTTTCATGCCCTAGGCGTAACATCGTTTTGGCAAAGTTATTGCCGCGAGAGCCGTACACCCAGCTGGTGCGGAAAATCAAGTACTGGCAACCGCTGGTGGCAATATGCTGTTCCCCCAGCAATTTGCTGTAGCCGTAATGGTTAATCGGAGCGGTAGAATCAACTTCTCGCCAGGGAACTGTGCCTTGCCCATCAAAAACATAATCGGTGGAATAGTGCACCAGCCACCCACCTAGGCGTCGCACTTCCTCTGCCAGTAACTGAGGAGCTTCACTATTGATACGCAAGGCTTGAGCCCGCTCACTCTCAGCTTTATCAACAGCAGTATAAGCAGCAGCATTAACGATAACGTCAGGCTGCAATCGGCGTACGGTTTTTTTCAAGCCATCAAGGTCAGCCAGGTCGCCACAAAAGCCACTACCACCATGACGGTCAAGTGCGATCACTGCACCGAGGGGCAGCAAAGCACGCTGCAGCTCCCATCCAACCTGCCCATTCTTGCCCAACAACAGGATTTTCATGCTAAGACCCCAAGGCGCTGGCGCTGATAAGTGCCTTCCTGAATGTGACGACACCACGCCTGGTTGACCAGATACCATTCGATGGTTCTACGAATTCCGGACTCGAAAGTTTCCTGTGGTACCCAGCCCAGTTCACTCTGAATTTTACTAGCGTCGATAGCGTAGCGTCGGTCATGGCCTGGACGATCACTGACATGAGTAATTAGGTCACGGTAATGGGTAATTGGTCCTTTAGGTGGAACCAACTCTTGCAGAATGTCACAAATGGTATGCACTACCTCGATATTCCGCTTTTCGTTATGACCACCAATATTGTAGGTTTCACCTACCCTACCCTGAGAGACCACTTGATACAACGCTCGGGCGTGGTCTTCCACGTACAGCCAGTCACGAATCTGATCACCTTTGCCATAAACGGGCAAAGGCTTGCCTTCCAACGCATTGAGGATGATCAGCGGGATAAGCTTCTCGGGGAAGTGAAAAGGGCCATAGTTATTTGAGCAATTAGTAATCAACACTGGCAGGCCGTAAGTTCGTTGCCACGCACGCACCAAGTGGTCAGAGCTGGCTTTGCTGGCCGAGTACGGTGAGCTGGGCGCATAGGGCGTAGCTTCATGGAACAGGTGCTGGTGGTAATCACTATCCTCCGCTGGATGTGGCAAGTCGCCATACACTTCATCAGTGGAGATATGGTGAAAGCGAAAAGCGTCCTTTCGCTCATCGTCTAGGCTGCTCCAGTAATGACGGGCCGTCTCTAGCAAGGTGTATGTGCCTACAATATTGGTTTCTATAAAAGCTGCGGGGCCATCGATGGAGCGATCCACGTGGGATTCAGCCGCCAGATGCATAACGATGTCGGGCTGATGCTCATTAAAAACTCTGTCGATTGCGTTGGTATCGCAGATATCTACCTGCTCAAAGGCGTAACGGTCGCTGTTGCTGATCTCTGCCAGATTGGCCAAGTTGCCTGCATAGGTGAGCTTGTCGACATTGATCACGCTGTCGGCTGTGTTGGCAATTATGTGACGAATAACAGCGGAGCCGATAAAACCCGCTCCACCAGTGATAAGTAGCTTCATGGTTTAAAGTTCAATTGGGTTTAACGTTGCGGTTGGTGTGCGGGTCGTAATCCGTGGGGGTAGCGACAATGACAAAATCAGCGTTTTGGTAGGCTTCGGCTTTGTCCGTTGTGGCCTGTAGGTTGAGCGGCTTGTTTTGCAGGTAGTCTTCGATCTCTGCATCGACGATGGGAGATTGGTGGTTGTTGATGAGGTCTACCTTGGATTGCAGGATGTCCAGCGCTACTACCTGGTTGTGTTGGGCCAGTAGTACGGCATTGGAGAGGCCTGCGTAGCCGGTGCCTACGACGGTGATTTTGGGCATGGGTTGATGAATTCCTCGGGACACTGGGGTTTGGTCGCCTGCAGGCAGGCTCCTACATGGTGTCGGTTGGGTTTGGTGTCGCTTGCAGGCAAGCTCCTACAGGGGGCGTGTGTAGGGGCTTGCCTGCGAGCAACCGTTGTTGGTGGTTGCGGCTCGGGCTTTGGGTCGCCTGGGGGCAGGCTCCTACAGTTTATCGAGCTGAGCCTGGTGCAGAAACCAGGGTATCGCTCGTCCTATTCCTTCGCTGATTCTGTATTGGGGTGCATAGCCGAGTTTGCTGGCGGCTTTGCTGGTATCCGCCTGGGAGTGGCGTACGTCTGCGGCTCTAAAGTCTCTGTACTGGGCGGGTTTGGTGTAGTGAACGCCGTTTTCTTGCAGGGCATCTCGTATGGCGTTGAACAGTTGGTTGAGGGTGGTGCGGTCCCCTATGGGGCGCATCATCTCACTGCCTTGACACCACCCCGGCGTTTGATGCCCGCAGCAACCCGGAACAGGTCGGGTATGTTAAGGCGGTTGTCGGGCAGGCGGCTCATTACGCCAATTTCGATCAGAGCGGCGATTAGCGCCTCTTCTTTTTGCACCTGCGTCTGTCTGCTCTCCAGGGTATGGGGCGGCAGGAATGTGCTCTCATCGGTATTGTCCTGGGCTACTCGGGCTTCGATTTTTTCGATGGCCTGGCTGTCTCTCCAGCGCTGGATCAATTCTTCAGCCGAGGTGGGCACTGTCAATCCCTTCAGGGCGCCAATCACTTCATCGATCCAGAAGTAATCTTCCTTCAATTCCTGCAGCCGAACCCGCGAGGCGTGGGCCACGCCCTTTTTGATGCCTTCATAGTGCAACGGCTCGCTGTAGTTGCCACTTTCGCTCTCCTGCTGCGCATGCTTGATGGCGAGCAGGAAACTCCTCGGGGTAACACGTCCACGCGCATCGGCCAGGTGGGTGGGCAGCCAGGTGTAGGTCTTGCCGCGGCGGCTGTTTGTGCCCATATAGGGACTGGCAATGGCACTCAGCACCTCGGCCTGTTTCTCTTCGTTGCTTTCGAGTGAGGCAGGCACCAACCATATTGACTGCGATGAATTACTCAGCTTTACGAAGTCATGATTGTGATGCGATCTGCACCAGTTTCTGAATCCGTTGTCGGCGTCGGATGGGTGGTTCGCCAGCCAGTGCCATAGCAGGCCATACAGGTCGACGCGAGTCCATTCCAGCACGACGCGGTTGTGCTGGAGCTTTGATGCATCAGGAAACGCCCAGATACTTTGGTCTTCCCACATATCGGGCCGCATGAACAGCTTGGTGTGAATATTGCTGAGGAACCGCGCATCGAGGCAAACCCTCAGCAGGCCTTTCACCAGGGAACGAATGGTGCTCCAGTCGTTACCCAGACGATCCAGTGCGTCAAAAACGATGAGGTGGCGCTCACCGCTTGTTCGCAGGGCGGCATTGATGGCTGTCAGCCATGCTTCTTCCTTCTCCACGTTGTTGGCGACGAATTCTACCCGCTCTTGCCAGCTTTCCATTGGCAGTTGCTCGCCAATCTTAGGTAGTAATTGATGGAGAATGACGGTGCGCCAGATCCATTCGGCGTTGCTCCCACGTGCGACAAGTTGCTCGAGAACCTGGCGCGAAGGATAGTCTGGGTGCCCCCTTTCAGCGGCATAGCCCCAGCTGACAGTGCATTGATCCAAACGCAGGCGCGGAAACTGCTGCCCGATAAGCTTGCGCGTCTGCTCACCGTTGAGAGCGGCGGACCAGAAGCTTTTGCCGCTGCCCCTGTCACCTACCACCAGGGTAGCTTCAAGGTTGAGGGCTTTTTCATGCCCCTTGGCGAGATAGATGTCTTCGATCGGAGGCGGAACGGTGCTGGAATGCGCCACTATCTCAGGGATGAGGGGTAAAGCGGCTTTCACGGTGGCGATCAGGCTGCTGTCAGTCATTGGGTTGACTCCAGACGTTGCCACATGGCTTTGAAAAAGGCACCGAATGTTTCGTTGATCTGGGATTCACTGAGCTCATTGAGTTGTTTAACGGGGTCAAAGCGCTCGAACAGGTCAGAACGAGGAATGACAATCGGGTAATGAGGGGCTGACTCGTTCCTTTCATCGAAGCTGAACACATCGCCGTCCTCGGGCTCTTGCTCGTCGTACAGGGTATCCACCCACAGGCTATAGGCATTGGCGATGAATTCAGCTCTGGTACCGGGGAGCGCACGGGCGCTGACCATTTGGATACGGTCGCGCCAGCTTGTCGCCAGCCCTAGCGTAATGGAGGTTTGCGCCAGTTGCGCCAGATGGCTGAAGAGGTATTTGTAGCCTTGCCAGGTAACAGGCATATCGACAGCAAAACACAGCACCTCGGCATTGAGGTGTAGCAATGGGGCGGCAACGGTTTCATGCAGTCCAGCGCGGCTGTCAATGAGCACTACGTCGGGCTGGTATTCCAGTTCCAGGGCCTTGACCATGATTTTGAGTCTGCTGGCGTAGCTGACAAGGCCATCATCATCTTGCTTGTCGAGATAGGCTCTGGCCAGTTTGGCAATCACGTTTTCTCTGTTGAGGTCTGTTTTTGCACCGAAAGCGGGAGCTACCCACAAGCCGACATCGGCTACCGGGCTCTGACGGCACATTTGTGACGGCAATTCCGCGGTATTGGCCCCCACCAGATCGTGCACCAGCCAGTCAGCGATGCCGTATTGAGGTTTGCCGGTGCTTTCCAGCAGTTGTGCGCCAAGGCCGGGGGCTTCCAGATCCAGGTCGATCACGAGTACGGTCTTGCCCTGTTGGCACAAGTGTCGCGCCCACAGAGCCAGGGCAGTACTGCGCCCTACTCCGCCTTTCAGGCTGAAGAACACGAATCGCTTGGAATCGTCACTGCTATTGTCATCCGGCTGCACAATCCAGTCACTGCCCATGGCGCGACGCTCGATGACACGGCACGGGAAGCCGTCGACGATCTGGATCAGTACCGGCTCGCTCAGTAGTGCCTCGCCCGTCAACGTATCGCCTGCCCGCACGGCGGGCCGGGACGAGCCGGCGAAGTGCTGCAATCGTGCGATCAAGGTCTCATTGAGTGCATCAAGGAGAGCGTCATCGGTTTCATCTGGCACAACGAGATGCAGACGACCTTCGATGTCGCGTATGACACGAAAATGTTCGGCTGCAAGGTCCGGCAAGTGTTGCCTGACAGCTTGTACAGTGCAAGCTAGACTATCGTCGAAGTCCATGGGGCTGCCCTATACGCTTGTGTACATTGCTTGAATCGTTTTATTGGCATCATCGCGATATTTGCGGCATTGAGCGATATTGAAGAGCTCATCCGACCAGTAGCGGTTAACAACCTTCCAGCCAGCCATGTAGTCGGGATGGCTGATCAAGCTTACCAAGTAGCTTCGTCTTCGCCCACTCATGAGTCGCTTGGCGTCGTCTATCAGCTCTGGGATGTGTTTGTAGGGAAGCGCCGTGGTGGTGCCCGGCTGTCTCTGCAAGCTGCTTTTGATGGCACACTCCGCCGCCAGGCCAAACAGGTGCGTGGCTGTACCGTAGCGGGCGTTATCGTACAGTGCGTTGGCGTCTTGGTACATACGTTCGCCCGCAGCCTGATAGTCATCCCTTTCGTTGCTGTTCACCAGACTCTCCTTGTATCCACCACGAATTCGCATTCTGGTTTATGGTGTGGGTTGTTTTTGTTGCCTTTCCGAGTTACCTCGCCGCGACCATAAGAGCCATTAGCAACCAGGGTGATTACATTCCCGTAGGATGTTCCAGTCAGCGCTTTCTCTAGCTTTTCCCGTAGTTGAATCAAGGTTTCTTGTGTAAAAGCCTGTGTCTGAGCAATGCCAGGGTAGATTTCCTTATCCATTTACAGCTCCTTTCAATTTTTATAGGGCAAAACCTAACTGCTTGTAAGGTGTACATGAGTGCATGCTGTCCACCGAAAGCCTTTTCTGCGCGGCATATTTGGCACTTTGATAGCGTTTCATGCCTGATTGCTCAGGCTTGACGAGGTATTGACGTGCCTTGTATAGCACTACCCTGTTATCCAGCTCGGGCGGTGTATCGGCTTTGCTTTTGATACTTTCCAGGCGGTAAAAAAGGTTGTTGTGCTTCTTGCGCCATTTTTTCTCGGTGCCAAATAGCTCTTCCTCGCGCAGGGGCTCTTTGCTTTGCATCCAATAAACCTGGCTGAACTGGTCGGCAATGAGGCCCAGTTCTTTAGTGATAAGGTTGTTGTAGATAAAGTCTTTAAGCTTCCAAAACTTGTCCAGTACGCTGTATCGCTCTTCCCCTTTGCCCAAGAATGACGCTGCTGCAACATGCAGTGGATTCAAGGCTGTTGGGGTGCGCGAGAGGTAGCGGTAGCTGCGGATAATACCTTCGATTGTGTCTATATTGATCGGGCTGCTGAACAAGTCACCCCCGTTGTCGTCGGAGGCTTTACCGGCGATAAGTGTACGGATGAAGTCGGTATCCACGCCTCTCCTCAGCGTTTTTTTGAGCGGCTTGCCGATTGTATGTTGCCCGGAAAGCAACATCTCGCCCATTTCATGATGCCCATAGCCAAAAGTCTTCTCAAGGTAGGGCTCAATACTGTGCGACAGCGGTGGATGGCCAATATCATGCAGCAGGCCAGCAATGATCAAATGACGCTTTAAGTCTTGGCTGTAGCCGCGCTTCTCCGCCACAAAGCTGGCAAGCGCTGCAACGTGCAGCGAGTGATCCGCGCGCGATCTCAGTTTCTTGTCCAGCTTGTGGGTAGGCCCGATATGGTCCAGAGCACCGAGAAAGGAAATCTGCCTGAGCCGCTGAAAAGCGGCGGACTTGATCACCTCTGCCACTATGGGATCAGCGGGCAATTGGGTCATCCAGCGGTGAAGCTGCTCGCTAGAGCGGGCAAGCAAGAGGGAAGCTTGCTCCTTCTCAACTGGTGTCCTGGTAATAGCAGTCATGGCCTATGGGTACTTTTTGCTACTTTGCTGTTTGCGGAGTTTGTGTGGAGTATAGAGTGTTTCGCCGTAGACCAACAATGTGCCTTGCCTGTCATCTCGGCTCTATCTGCCCTCGACCAACATCTGTCATCTCGACTCTATCGGTCATCTCGACCAGCGGGAGAGATCTGATGGCTGGGTGGTTAAGATCCCTCGGCTACGGTCGGGATGACATGGGAGTAAGGGCGCACTACTGCGCCAGGTACCATGGCATGGCCTGCCCTATTCCTTCGCTGATTCTGTATTGCGGTGCATAGCCGAGTTTGTTGGCGGCTTTGCTGATATCCGCCTGGGAGTGGCGCACGTCTCCGGCTCTAAAGTCTCTGTACTGGGCGGGTTTGGTGTAGTGGACGCCATTTTCTTGCAGGGCATCTCGGATGGCGTTGAAGAGTTGGTTGAGGGTGGTGCGGTCCCCTACTGCGACGTTGTATACCTGGTTGCGGGCTTCCGGGTTGGTTGTGGTTGCCGCCAGTAGATTCATTTGAACGGTGTTGTCGATGTAGCAGAAGTCGCGGCTGGTTTCGCCGTCGCCGTTGATGAATACGTCTTCGCCTTTGATCATCGCCGCTGTCCATTTGGGGATTACTGCGGCGTAGGCGCCTTCCGGGTCCTGGCGTTTGCCGAATACGTTGAAGTAGCGCAGGCCGATGGTGGTGAAGCCGTAAGTTTTGGCGAATACATCGGCGTAGAGTTCGTTGACGTATTTGGTGACGGCATAGGGCGACAGGGGTTTGCCGATCACGTCTTCCACCTTGGGCAAGCCGGGGTGATCGCCGTAGGTGGAGCTGCTGGCGGCATAGACAAAGCTTTTGACCTGGGCATCGCGGGCCGCCACCAGCATGTTGAGAAAGCCGTCGATATTGGTGGCGTTGGTGGTTAAGGGGTCGTGGATGGAGCGCGGCACGGAGCCAAGGGCGGCCTGGTGCAGTACGTAGTCGATGCCGGTGCAGGCGTTTTTGCAGTGGTCGAGGTTGCGAATATCGCCTTCGATAAAGGTGAAATTGGCCCACTGCTCGGCGCTGACGAGGGTTTTGACCTCGTCGAGGTTTTTTTGGTGCCCGGTGGCGAAGTTGTCCAGCCCGACGACCTTCTGGTTGAGTTTAAGCAGGGCTTCCAGCAGGTTTGAGCCGATAAAGCCTGCTACGCCGGTGATCAGCCAGGTGGCGGGTTGGGCTTTCAGGGTTTGCTGGAGCTGGTCGTAGCGTGTTGGCATGGTTTTTTTGGGGTTGGTGCATGGGTTTGGTGTCGCCCGCAAGGTGCGTATGTAGGAGCTTGCCTGCAAGCGACCGTTGTTGGTGGGTTGAGCCGGGCTTTTGTCGCCTGCGGGCAGGCTCCTACAGGGGGATGTATGCGCTTAAGGACTTTGATGCCAGCTCCACATCGGGAAGATCGCGCACGACTTTTACGGCTTCGACCAGCGTATTTCTTTCGTGAGTAGTCAGTGTTTCCAGATCGCCATCGCTGAAATAGACCAGTGCTTTCAGGCTCTCGCTCGGCTGGAAGTTGGGTCCGTATAGCAGGCGTGCAGATGCGAGTCCACGTGACAGGCTCACACCGGCATTGACCATTGCAGCGACATCACGATAATCCTTGGCCTCTGCACGCTGGAGTACCACTTTGAGTTTGGTCGCCATCAAATCATCAAAAGATGCGACCTGCAAAACACCGTCATTGGTAAAATCCGGTTCTCCCACCCTTCCGAAAGCAATAGCGCCGAAGAACGAAACCTTGACCTGCTCTCGCTCTGAATTTTCATGGGGGACAAGCACAACCCAGGTATTGTCTTGGTCTTGAAGTGTCGTGGACTGTTCCATGAACGGAAAAGCCCTCTTGATGGTGTCCCGATCCAGCGGCTTTTCTGAGAAAAAATCGAAGTCCACTGAATTGCGGTGTCCCAGGCGAAGCGCGATTGCAGTGCCGCCGTATAACGTGAACCCGAGATTCGGGGCATTTCCGAGTTCTGGCCATAGGCGCTTCTGGGCAGCAGGTAATGTATCCATGCAAGGTTTGAACCTGCCCGTCATGCAAACCTCCGCACAGGCAAGGGCGGCACTTGATCCACGCTCGACAGGCCAAGGCGATAGTGCCAATACGCCCAGGAGCGCTCGTTAAACTGCCCTGCTTCTGCGTGCATCAGGACGTGGCGAAGTGCCTCGTCACCTACTATGCCGACAAGCGCTTGAACATCGGAGTAGTCGCCGATGTTCATGACTTGGGCAATCACGCGCTCAGGCATGGCCACGGCTTCTTCTGGTGTTTTCCACCAGATGTATTTGCGGGCAAGTGGCTTCAACGACGCCCGACCGACCTGGATCATGATCTCACCTTCCGTGCGACAGCGGTGGATGGCCAATATCGTGCAGCAAGCCAGCAGTGGTCAGGCGGCGCTTCACGTCTTGGCTTTTGCGGGGTTTGCATGAAGTCAGTATAGAGTGTGCAGCCGTAGGCCGACAATTACCCTCACGGGTTTGGGGTCGTTTGCGGGCGCATGTAGGAGCTTGCCTGCAAGCGATCATCATTGGTGGTTTGAGCCGGGCTTTTTGTCGCCTGCGGGCAGGCTCCTACAGGGTGCGCGTGTAGAAACTTGCCTGCAAGCGACCGGGGTTGAGAGCGCTGCTTTTGACACTAAACGTTTACCTGGCTTCATATTGCAGGCTGGAATGCGTCCAGCTCTGAGGAGGAAATATGGCCACGGTTTACCATCACGGTATTGATGAGCAAAAGCGACACTTCGAAATGCTCTGCCGCTGCCTCCATCAGGTCTTCGTCGGGCGATTCCGTATCCATCCAGTTAATAAGATCCTGGTAGGGGCACAAAAACTCTTGTGCAAAGGCCCTTTGAAACTTTTGTTGCACTGTTGAAGTGTTGGTGCAGGGTAGCCAGCCGTGCTCTCTTCCATCGTAGACGCCCGCTGCGATCATTCTGGCCACCATAAACCGACGGGACTCTTTGCGGGTTTTTCCCAAACAAACCTTGGCCCGTCCATCACCGGTAACCTCGCCGATACCAAGGGGTAGGGGGCGATAGGTTGAGGCGTCTTCCAGAAAGGCTTGGCGGGTCTCCAGAAGTTCAGCCAGTTTGCTATTACCTAGCGGCCCGTCATCAACGCCAAGTTGTTTTCTCGCTGCGTTGGCTGCGTCTCGCCCTTCTTTCCAGGGAAAGTTTTCCGGAGAGATCAGTTTCATTGCGCGGCGCACGTTTCTCAGAGGCAAGGTGATAGTATCTTTTGCAGCGTTAAGGCTTTCCTGGATGTCGCCAAGAATCTGACTGATCTGCTCATGCCCCAGACAGGCCAGCTCTTGAACGGCGGCGTCGCCTCGGATAGCTGCTAGTCGAGTCAATGAGGTCATCAAGGGTTCTGGTGCTTCTTCTGGATCGAAGCCCAATCTTGCTTCCAGTTGGCGCTGCGCCGCCAGCGTGGGACTTGCCCGCTCATCGCGTAGGGTTTGCCATAGCGCCTGCAGCGGTGGTTGCTCTGGCTTGCCAGACAGGCGCTTCAACGTTTGCTCGACAAGCTGGTCTGCACAGGATTCAAAGGTTTGCACCGGCATCCAGATGTTTTCCCTGGAAAGGTAGCGAACCGGCCCTTTATCCTCTTGAGTGGGTTGCAGGGTTAGCTGCATGTTTTCGCCGTCTGATATAAGTGTCAGGTTCGGCCAAGCATAACCGCTGCCCGCCGCGCCCATCATGTGGCTCATGTTCCAGTCGTGACGGGTTGTGCCCGTGGGTGGAGCAGGCTCCCATCGTAGACGCCACCAATTGGCGGCAAACCATAGCGCCAACGGATAGGCAGAGGCGACGATGACGTCTCTTACCTGGCGTTCACCCAGCAAGTCCTCATGACGGAACAGTTTTTTACCGCCGTACGATAGCCCTATCCGGCAGCGGGTCTGTAGCTCTTCTGAGGCTGCTGGCTTCTCCGCCTGCTCCAGCCATTCGATCTCAAACCGCATCATTCGCCTCGCTCATGTGTCGACTCGCACCATCGTGCCAACACCTTGGCTCTCATGGGGTCGGACTCGGGTAGAGGGTAGCCGTGATAGATGCCTGTTTCCTGATTCTCAAGCTGTGCTTCAAGCGGGCAGCCATCTTCGGTGACGGCCCAAATATTTTGTGGCCATTCACCTTTCATTTGAACACTCACCAATCCTTTTCTCGCCCCGCTGGCCAGTAGCTGCTTGGCAACGGCCCTGTCGAAAATGCCGCAATCATCGCACAGCGTTTTGTGAGGTTTAGGGGCGGCAGGCGGTGTAAGGCCAAAGTTCCCGGGGTTACGTTTATGCTCTGGATTGCCGCCGTACTTGACCGTGCGGGCGAGGTCATGGCACCAGCCATCAGAGTACGTATCGCGCAGCTTGCGCTTTGGGTTATAACGACCATCTCGTGTTTTCATCCGTGAAAGATCCGAGGTTGTATTTGATTCTAAAAGTATTAGCAGCGCTTTCACCGCCAGGAAGCCAGTATAGAGTGTTTGGCCACAGACCGACAATGACCCTCATGGATTTGGTGTCGTTTGCGGGCGCATGTAGGAGCTTGCCTGCAACCATCGTTGGTGGTTTGAGCCAGGCTTTTGTCGCCTGCGGGCAGGCTCCTACAGGTATCGGGGTTACGGGCATCGGGGTCAGAGGCGACCGTCGACGGCTTCGCGGGGGAGTACGTATTTCACGTCGTACAGCACTGCGTCTGGTTTGCCGTGGGCGCGGATACCCGAGGCGCCCAGTGTACGAAATTCCTGGTGCCCCACGGCAACCACTATCGCGTCGTATTCACCTGTGCCTGGCCTTTGGCACAGAGAAAGCCCGTATTCGTGTTTGGCTTCCGCCGCGTCCACCCAGGGGTCGTACACGTCTACCTCGGCGTTGTAGCCGTGCAGAGCCTCGATGATGTCCACCACCCGCGTGTTGCGCAGGTCGGGACAGTTTTCCTTGAAGGCGAGCCCAAGTACCAGGATGCGGGCGCGCACCGGGTTGATGCCACTGCGCACCATCAGGCGGATTACTTCGTTGGCGACGTAGGCGCCCATGCCGTCGTTGGTGCGGCGCCCGGCCAGAATCACGTCGGGGTGGTGTCCTACTTCCTGGGCCTTGTGGGTAAGGTAGTACGGGTCGACGCTGATGCAGTGTCCGCCCACCAGACCAGGGCGGAACGGCAGGAAGTTCCATTTGGTGCCCGCTGCTTCCAGTACTTCCAGTGTGTCGATTCCCAGTTTGTTGAAGAGAATTGCCAGGTCGTTGACCAGGGCGATGTTGAGGTCGCGCTGGGTGTTCTCGATCACCTTGGCGGCTTCGGCTACTTTGATGCTGCTGGCCTTGTGGGTGCCGGCGGTGATGATGCTGCGGTACAGGGCATCCACGAAATCGGCGGCTTCGGGCGTACTGCCGCTGGTCACCTTGAGGATGGTGGTGACGCGGTGTTCCTTGTCGCCGGGATTGATGCGCTCTGGGCTATAGCCGCAGAAGAAGTCTTGATTGAATTTGAGGCCCGAGACCTGTTCCAGAATCGGTACACAGACTTCTTCGGTGCAGCCGGGGTAAACAGTGCTTTCGTACACCACCGTGTCGCCCGGTTGCAGCACCTTGCCGAGAGATTCGCTGGCCTTGCGCAACGGGGTCAGATCGGGGCGCCGGGCGCTGTCGATGGGCGTGGGTACGGTAACGATGTAAACGTTGCAGGCCGCGATGTCGCCCAGTTGACTGGCAAAGCTGAGGCGGGTGGCTTCGGCAAGCAATTGGGGTTCAACTTCACGCGTGCTGTCGCGTCCGGCGCGCAATTCATCGATTCGTGCGGCGTTGATGTCGAAGCCGACGGTGTCGTATTGCTTGCCGAATTCGACCGCCAGCGGCAAGCCCACGTAACCAAGGCCGATGACGGCAATGCGGGTTGCGCCGGGCGTGGGGAATGGAGTCATACCTGTTGTCCTTTGTGGTGTCGCCGGCCGGGTGGGCGCGCGCGTAGGAGCTTGCCTGCAAGCGACCATCGCTGGTGGTTTGAGCTGGGTTGGGGTCGCCTGCAGGCAGGCTCCTACAGGGTGCCGATTGTGGGAACCTGCCCTGTAGGAGCTTGCCATGTAGGAGCTTGCCATGTAGGAGCTTGCCTGCAAGCGACCATATCGTTGGTGGTTTGAACCGGGCTATTGTCCCCTGCAGGTAGGCTCCTACAGGTACATCAGCTTCACGGATAGGTCCAGAAAGTATCGTGTCGACCAAATATCGAGTGCCCGAGGGTCCCGCAAGAAAGGTTGTACGTCGTTGCGGGCTTGTTCAATGTCCAGGCTTTCAATGCGTTGTTGCAGCAACTGCTGGAAGGCTGGCTTCTCCAGGCTTGCCCCCTCCCAGTCGCCACTTTGGCGCGCCCGTAGCTCCAGATGGGCCAGATTCAACGGTATCCCGCTGCGCACGTACCATTCGAAGTCGAACCAGTCGCGGCCTTTGACACGTTTCTTCCATTTGCGGAAGAGCAAGGCGTGCATTTTTCCGGCGTGCAGGTCTGGGAGTGTGTAGCATTTGACGTAGAACGAGTATGGCTGCACCAACAGGCGTTCTTCTGTGCTGAAACCCGCTGGTGGGTCGGTATCCACCTCGAACCTGATCTTGAGCGTTCGCTGACCCCGTACTTGCACATCGTAGATTGTAGTGCCCTTCTTCAGGAAGGCCGACACCACTGCCGACTCGACTGCTTTTTTGTACGCGGTAATAGCGACTTCGAAACCAAACGCGGCAAATTCGTTGCGCATGGCATCAAAATAAGGCTCCAGGGTGAACTTTCGATCAGGAGCAAGCAGCGAAAAATCTAGGTCTTCGGAAAACCTCGGCAATCCGTGAAATATACGTAGACAGGTGCCGCCATAAAAGGCCGCTTTGTCGAAAAAGCCGCCACGCTGCAAACCGGCCAGGGCAATTTCCTGCATCACTTCTCGAATGGCATGATCGCGCTCCTGTTCTGGATAGCGCGCCAGCATTTGTTCGACGACGCTCACTGCTCCGCCTCTAGACAGCGCAGGAGGGCCTGCAGTTGTGCTTTTTTGACGCCGTGCTGGATGTAAGCGTGGACAACTGACAGGTCGATCTCGTCCAAGGCGTTGCCATCGATCCTCAGGTCATCCAGCAGAAAACGTTGCATCGCGGCGCGGCTGGTGATGCGCAGATGCGGTGTAAGCATCACTTTGTCGCACAAAGCCTTTGCCGGTGAGGCGATCAAAAAAGTTTCTTGATCCGAAACGCTGGCCTGGGTGATTCCGCAGGGGTAGATCTGTGCTGGCAGTCGAGCATAGGAAAAACGCCCTAGCGCATTGTCAATAACACGCCCGCGCCCGGTACATACCGAGGTAATTTCATGCACCCGCTCGGGGATCAGGCCATGCCATGACAGCACGTAATCCAGCGAGACGCACGACGGGCCGTACAGTCGATTGGCAACCAGTGGCAGACAAGCGACGCCCTGCCCCACGCCGTCACCGCGTACATACAACCCGCGCTTGACGGACACCAGCACGCCCTGCCGCAGCCATTCGGCAATTTTGTCGTTCGGACGGCGATAATCTTTCAGCACGGGCAACAGCGCACCATGGCTGAAGGGAACGGCTCCGAACTGGGTGAGACTGGCTTCAGTCATTTGTAAATAATGTATTTAAAATCGGATTTATTCCGATTATAGCAGCAAAAACTACAAACTGTAGGAGCTTACCTGTAAGCGCCCAATATCATTGGTGGTTTGAGCCTGGCTATTGTCGCCTACAGGGTGCGGGTGTAGGAGCTTGCCTGCAAGCGACCGTATCGTTGGTGGTTTCGACCTGTGCTGGGGTCGCCTGCCTGCATTCTGCATCATGCCTCTTTGGATACGGGCCCCATATCTTGTACCAAGCGCAATAACTCTCTCGTGATTTCAATCAGCTCCTTGAGCAATTGGGGAGTTATTTCCAGATGGCCTTCGTATTCAGCGAGATTGCGCTGCTTGTGGCACTGATCCAGAACTCGCCATTTCTTTCTGTCCAGACCAACTGTTTGCTCAAGACATTGAAAAACCAGGTACCTGTTTTCCGACCGATAGCCGTGCCAACGCATCGCAGCCAAAGCCAGGGCATGTGCTGCTCCATAAGCCAAAGAAAATCTGCTGTCATCAGAGAGCAACTCAAGAGCAGCATCTTGCAGTCTGCGTTCAGCGGAGTTGACCATCCCCTCAAAATCGGCTTGGTCCGGGGGCTCTACTTTAAGCTTGCCGACTCTGACCAGGTTATCCAGCTTCTCCGATTCCATTCTCATTGCCCTTTATCCATATTTTGGGTTGCTCCATCACTCGGGTGATGAATGCATTGCCTCTTTCCCGGCGGCCGTTGAACTGAACCAGGCTATATACCGTGGGGTTCACTGGCCGCCCCAGAGTTCGTTCTGCATCACCCAGGACGGCCATCAAGTCAGCATAGGCCAGTGTGTCGGTGATGACCATCAAGTCGATGTCGCTGTCCGCTTTGGCTTCGCCTTTAGCGATGGAGCCGTATACGAAAGCGAAGTCAATTTGGTCCGAGATCGGCATCAATGCCAAAGTCAGAACATCGGCCACACCAAAAGTTTTACGAACGATACTGTGCAAATCATTGTAGATTGGACAGCCCGGGTTTGCTTGATAGTGATGCTGATTGCCTTTGGCGGTGCACGTGACAATACCGGCCGCATACATTCTATCGAGCTCGCGCTTGACGGTTCCCTTGCCCATGTCCGCCCATCTCACTAGCTCGTTCAGATAGAAGCTTTGATCCAGTTTGCTATACAGCAAACTCAGTAGCTTTTGCTGAGTTTTAGTAAATAGCGCGTCACCGAGAGATATCGATTTCATTAACAGTCTCGAACGTACCCAATTAAGGTACTTTCGGTCCTTTTTTGAGACCTGTCAATAAGGCTACCATATTTGCTTTGGCTCCTTTGTTTACTGTTTTGGTCGTCTTGCCTGCTATTTCTGTCGAGTGAATCCTTGCTGCATCAGATCCCCACGCTAGTCGGGATGGTGTGGGCTTGTAGGAGCTTGCCTGCAAGCGACCAATATCATTGGTGGTTTGAGCCTGGCTATTGTCGCCTGCGGGCAGGCTCCTACAGGTTATACCCCCTCGGGTTTTGTTGTTGCCAGCGCCAGTGATCGGCGCAGATTTGTTCCAGCCCGCGTGTCGCGCGCCAGTCCAGCAGTGCGTTGGCGTGGCTGGTGTCTGTGTAACATTGCGCGATATCACCGGGGCGGCGCGCGACTATCCGATAGGGTATGGCCCTGCCGCTGGCCTGGCTGAATGCGTTCACCATTTCCAGCACGCTGTAGCCGTTGCCGGTGCCCAGGTTGCAGGTAATGAGGCTATGTCGGGCCAGGGCGTTCAGCGCTTGCAGGTGCCCTTGGGCCAGATCTATCACGTGTATGTAATCTCGAACACCGGTGCCGTCGGGCGTGTTGTAGTCGTTGCCATAAACGCTCAGTTGATCGAGCTTGCCGGTGGCTACCTGGGCAATATAAGGCATCAGGTTGTTGGGGATCCCTTGCGGGTCTTCGCCGATCAGTCCGCTTTCGTGGGCGCCGGCCGGATTGAAGTAGCGCAGTATCGCAATGTGCCAATCGGGTTCGGCGCGGTGCAGGTCGCGCAGCATGTCTTCAATGTGGAGCTTGCTGGCACCGTAGGGGTTGGTGGCGCTGAGCGGGAAGTCTTCGCGAATGGGCACGCTGGCCGGGTCGCCGTATACGGTGGCCGAGGAGCTGAATACGATACGGTTGGCCCCGGCTCGCTGCATGGCTTGCAGCAGGCACAGGCTGCCAACGACGTTGTTGTCGTAGTAGGCGAGCGGCTTGGCCACCGACTCGCCCACGGCCTTGAGGCCGGCAAAGTGGATCACCGCATCGAAGCGCTGCGCGGCAAAGAGGTTGTCCAGCAAGGTGCGGTCACGGATGTCGCCCTCACACCAGGTTACGGAACGGCCGGTGATGGTTTGTACGCGCTCTATTGCCTTGTACGAGCTATTGCTGAGATTGTCGAGCACCGTGACATCGTGCCCCGCCTCCAGCAGGAGTACGCAGGTGTGGCTACCGATGTATCCGGCGCCGCCGGTTACGAGCAACTTCATTTCAGTGGTTTCTCATTTGGGAAGTTTGGCCTGCGGGGACCTGCCTGCGGGGGGACAACGATCCGGTTCAAACCACCATCGATTGGTCGCTTGCGGGCAAGCTCCTACAGACGCACTCTGCGGGTGACACAATCGGCTCAAACCACCAACGTATGGCCGCGCACCCTGTAGGAGCCTGCCTGCAGGCGACAACAATCCGGTTCAAATCACCATCGATTGGTCGCTTGCGGGCAAGCTCCTACAGACGCACTCTGCGGGCGACACAATCGGTTCAAACCACCAACGCATGAGCGCGCACCCTGTAGGAGCCTGCCTGCAGGCGACAACAATCCGGTTCAAATCACCATCGATTGATCGCTTGCGGGCAAGCTCCTACAGACGCACTCTGCGGGTGACACAATCGGCTTAAACCACCAAAACATGGCCACGCACCCTGTAGGAGCCTGCCTGCAGGCGACAACAATCCGGTTCAAATCACCATCGATTGATCGCTTGCGGGCAAGCTCCTACAGGCGCACTCTGCGGGCGACACAATCGGCTTAAACCACCAACGCATGGCCGCGCACCCTGTAGGAGCCTGCCTGCAGGCGACAACAATCCGGTTCAAATCACCATCGATTGATCGCTTGCGGGCAAGCTCCTACAGACGCACTCTGCGGGCGACACAATCGGCTCAAACCACCAACGCATGGCCGCGCACCCTGTAGGAGCCTGCCTGCAGGCGACAACAATCCGGTTCAAATCACCATCGATTGGTCGCTTGCGGGCAAGCTCCTGCAGGGCAGGTTTCCACAAGCGGGTTGCTCACCGACGGTCTTGGTCTTGCGCTGCCGCGTCTCGGGTGAGTTCTTCGATTTCTTGCTTGAGGGCTTCGTATTCGCGGATCTTGCGCATCAGAAACTGGCTGGTCAGGCTGGTCTTGGCCTCTATCCCCTTTGGCGTGAGCAGGTACACGTAGGATAGCTTGCGCGGGTTTCTGCGGAAGTTGTTGACCTTGATCCAGCCCTTGTCCAACAGGGCCTTGAGGCAATAGTTAGCCTTGCCCAGGCTGATACCCAGCTCGCGAGACAGCTCCCGCTGGGACATGTTCGGGTTGTCCTGCAAGAGCTTGAGAAGTTTGAAGTGGGTTTCTTCAGCCGACATGAGCGGTGAGTCATCGAGGGTGATCAAGCACGCTACCGCCCTACCCTGTTGCAGGTATCGTGGCGGCTGCGTTCACTGATTGAACGGGCGCGATTTTAGGAAGAATGGAAAGACAGATCAATCACAGAAGCAGGAGGTTTCCTAGATGAGCGAACTTCCTCAAGCCAAAGGCTGGACACTATTGACATCCACGGCGATGGCTTTCTCGCCACCGAGAATTTTTATCAGCACCATCACGCGATCAGCGGATTTTGCCATGTGAAACGCGGCGGTGACGCCGGCAAAAGGGCCGTCGAGAATGGCGAGCTTGTCACCCGCTTGAAACTGCGGGGCCGGCGCAGGGGCGTCATCAGCGGCGGCTTGCTCTCGATTTTTGATGTGCTGAATCAGGCCGTCGTCCACCGGCAGCAGCAGGTTACCGAACTTCACCAGGCCGCTGACACCCAGCGTGGACCGGACCGGCGCAATGGCTTGCACTGTCGTATCCACATGGATGAAGAGGTAACCGGGAAACAGAACCTCTCGCACTTGCTGCCACTTGCCGCGCTTTCTTTTCCTTAAGGTAATGTATGGCAAATATGTTTCAAACAATTGATTTATCAGATTTTTATTGGCAGTTTCTTCCTGGCGAGGTTTAGTTTTCACCACATACCAACGGCGCTTTTGGTCCGGCAGTGGATGGGCTTCGAGCTTTAGGGCATGGCCTGGCATTGTCTCTTCCTGAGTTTTGACTAACCTGGTGCACCGCGCTTACGTCCGGATGCACCTCGATAAACTGCATTGGGCACCCTCCCGCGGTGCCCATACCATAGCAGATTGCTGGCGCGGGGCGGAATCAGGCGATCAAGCGGTTTTCATCCACGTAGCGAATCAGATCCGCCGTGTTGCTGAGGCCAAGCTTGTGCATCAGGTTGCTTTTGTGGGTGCTGACGGTTTTTTCACTGATGAACAGCACTTCCGCGATCTGGTGGTTGCGATAACCCGTTGCCAGCAAATTCAGAACCTCGGTTTCGCGCGCCGACAGTTGTGGCAGTTCCGGCTGTTTCTGTTGCACCGCATCCTGCATTTCCGGCTCGAGCCAGGAACGTCCAGCAGCCACTTGACGGATGGCGTTTGTGAGCACTTCTGGGTCGCTGTCTTTCGTGATATAGCCATTGGCGCCGGCATGCATCACCGCGGATACCACGCAGGGGCTGTCGTGCATGCTGATAACCAGAATCGGCAGGTCGGGGTAGCATTGACGAATCGTAGCAGTCAGCTCGGGCCCGCTCGGCGACGGCATGGAGAGGTCCATCAGCAGAACATCTACCTTGACCTTTCTCAATGTCATCAACGTGCTGGTGCCGTCGGTGCCCGTGGCCACCACCTGCATGCCCCGCTCCGTGTCGATGATTCTCTGCAATCCCGCGCGCACAATTGCGTGGTCATCAGAGACCATGACACGTAAATCAGAGCTATTGATCGCTCTCTCGGTAGAGCAGTCCGCCAACGATTGGACAATCATGTTCATGTCAGTGCCTCATGCCTTGTTGAAAGATGTGGGTTGCCGGATCTCAGCGGCAGGCTTACCTCTACGCAGGCCCCGCCGCTGTGCATATTGCTGATGTAGATCCAGCCTCTCGCTGTTGCGATGCGTTCCCGCAGACTGCGCAGCACAGTCCGCGTATCCCCTTTGGGAAAACCGATGCCGTCATCCTCTATGCGAACGATCAAATTATTGTTTTGAATGCCGAGATCGAGCGTTACCTCCGATGCTCTGGCGTGATGGATCACATTTGCGAGGGATTCCTGAATCACACGGAAGGCCGTTGTTTCAATGCCTTTTTCCAGTGCGAAATCGTCGCTGAGATAGCAATTGAAATGGATGAGAATGGAAAAGCTGTCGCGGAATACGGCCACCAATTGCTTGACCGCAGGCACAAAGCCAGCAGCCAGTTCGGGCGGGGCTCTATGGTCGACGATGGCGCGCACCGAGCCGATGGCGCCATCCACTTGATTCTTCAGGTCATCGAGCGCTTCGACAAGCTGCGCAGCAGGCTCGTTTTGCACAGTCCGCACAAGCATGGCGATGTCCATGCGCATTACCGTGAGCTTTTGGCCCAGATCGTCGTGAATTTCGCGTGCGATGCGCGATTCGCCGTCGCTGTCGGCTCTTTTCAGATGTTCGCGCTGCAGTGCATGCAAGCGATTTTCCACAACACGCTGGCGCTTGCACAGTGCGTACAGCCAGCCGGCGCACACCAGCACGAACAGGGATACCAGTGCACCAAAGGCGTAGTGACGGCGCGCCATCAAATTGACGCTTTCCTCGACAGCCGCCATTGTCGCCAGCTCGCCCGTCAAGACCCGGCGAATTTCCTGCTCATTGCCTCGCGTTGCCGCAAACAGAAAGCCCCATAGCGCGAGCAACAAGAGCAGCGCAACCCCTGCTATGCGGCAGCAAAGCGCTCTATGCGTCGTGCGAATCAGCCATCTGTCGTGCAGGCTGACTTTCATGACATGGCTCTCCGCAGCGATGCCGCAACAGAGGGGGTCGGGAATACAAACCTGGAAAGTGCTACAAAATCGGCAAACCAGAAATCTACCAAACAAGGGCGCGGGGGGCGCGCACAAACGCCTTCCGGCAACGCGTTGGGAGCGCGCATTTTGCAGCTATGCGTAATATTTTCCTGCTGCACGGGACGCCAAACCGCCCTTTCCTCTGCTTTCATTTTCTTCCACCGGTACACTGGCCAGATCATCGATCAGGCGTCTCCACTCCTATAAATCTTCAGTGTTCCCTGACCACACCGACATAGTGGTTTTGTTCGGCAGTTAAAAAAACGCAAGCTTCAACGCGGGCAAAACAAGCTGCCAGCAGTTGCTGTCATAAGTAAGGATAGAGGGGAGTTGGCGCGCACGAAATTGAGATCGGACTCCGCACCAGGGGCGAAGCAATACGTGGCGGCCCCTCGATCCTAGGATATATGTCCCTTAGACAGGTAGCTTTGCGTCACCATCTTTCGATGGTTTTGCCTTTTTTTCACTGAGAGTCTGAAGCTCTCCTTATTGACAGCCCTGCACTATCGCTGTTGCAGGCTGACAGGCGAACTATAGCACAAGAAATCCTGCATTGTTATGACGATTTCCAGTAGGGCGATCATCTCTCTTGTACCGAGGGGGAATTACAAACGAACCGGAAATCTGGGTTCGTTGGAGCTGTAAGCTGTAAGTTGAGCGCTGGCAGAATTGCCTTCTTCCAGTGCTTCTACCCCCAGCCCGCCTGGGTTCGCGCAATTGCCCCAAACGTGTGGGGATTACGCCAGTCTGATGCGGTCTTCTTTATATACATTTTGAGCCGCGCCGCACTTTACGTAGAATAGCGGCCTTTGAACTCCTCAAAAGCCCGGATTTGCCGTGCGCCAGTCCGCTCATTGATTATCGCCGCCATGCTATCCATACCTGACGCAAGCTTCCCGCGCCCCCCGCTGCCCGCCGACGAACAGGGCGCCAAGGCTGCCAACACTTCGGCGGCAACGCTGGACCGGCGCCTGTCCGTGGCACCGATGATGGAATACACCGACAGGTTTTGCCGGCACTTTCACCGCCTGCTCAGCCGCAACACCCTGCTTTATACCGAGATGGTAACCACCGGTGCGCTCATTCACGGCGATCGGGCGCGCTTTTTGCGTTACGACCCCTGCGAGCATCCGCTGGCCTTTCAGCTTGGCGGCAGCGACCCCGCCGCCTTGGCGCAGTGCGCCAAATTTGTCGAGGATGCCGGCTACGACGAGGTCAATCTCAATTGTGGCTGTCCCAGCGACCGGGTTCAGACCGGCAACTTCGGTGCCTGCCTGATGAAAACGCCCCGCCTGGTGGCGGATTGTATCGCCGCCATGAACGACGCCTGCAGCATTCCGGTGACCGTGAAGAACCGCCTCGGCGTCGATGATCAGGACAGCTATGGGCAACTGTGTGACTTCATCGGCACGGCCAGCGAGAGCGGTTGCCGAACCTTCGTCGTCCATGCCCGCAAAGCCTGGCTGCAGGGCCTGAGCCCCAAGGAAAACCGCGAGGTTCCGCCGCTCATGTACGGCAGGGTTTATCAGCTGAAGCGCGACTTTCCGGCCCTCGAGATCATCATCAACGGCGGCGTCGAAACCCTTGCCGAGGCCGAGCGGCACCTGCGGCATGTGGACGGCGTGATGATCGGCCGCGCCGCCTATCACAATCCCTACCTGCTCGCCGAAGCCGACGCCCGTATTTTTGCTGCCAACACTGCTGCTCCCTCCCGCGAAGAGGTGCTTGAGCGCTTTGCCGATTACGCCGCGGCACAGGTGGCGGACGGTATTCGCCTCAATCACATGACCCGCCACATCATCGGCCTGTACGCCGGGCAGCCAGGGGCGCGCCGTTTCCGCCGCTATATCAGCGAGCATGCCTGGCGCGACCCGTCACCCAAGGCGTTCTTTCGCGCGGCAGCGGCCAGCGTGTCGGCGGCGCCAGCAACAGAGCAACCCGAGGCCATCGCACCATGATCAAGGCGCTACAGACCTTCCTGCGCAACCTGGAGCAAGGCGGCGGCGGAGCATCCACATTCAGCGCCGCGGACATGGCGCTCGCCTCGGCGGCGCTGATGGTTGAAGTCATGCTGAGCGATGGCGACAACGATGCCGAGGAGATGACCAAAATCCGCCACAGCCTGCGTCAAGAGTTTCAACTCAGCGACGAGGAAAGCGAGGCGTTGTTGGAAGATGCCAGATCCAGGGTCGAGCGCTCTGTTTCCCTGTTCGAATTCACGGATCAGGTGAACCGGCAATTTTCGCTGCAACAGAAAATTTCCCTGATCACCCAGTTGTGGAAAGTGGCCTATGCCGATCAGCGGGTGCACAAGCTTGAAGAAGCCACCATCCGCAAAATTGCGGACCTGATTCACCTGTCACACAGCGAATACATCCACGCCAAGCACAGCGCCCGCGATTTGGCGGGCAATAGCCGGCTTGTTTGATTCGTGCAGTCTGTTCACCCTGTAGGAGCTTGCCTGCAAGCGACAAATTTCGGTGGGTTGGGTCGTTTGCAGGCAAGCTCCTACACGCTTACGATACCCTGAACCCTTCGATACTGGCGGGATCGAGATCGACTTTCTGCCATTGCGCCGAATCCACCCGCGAGGCCGGTGAGCCCCGTTCCACTGCCGCCTGACCTTCGGCAACCGCGTCCGCCGAGCCACACAGCAGGACTTCCACGCAACCGTCCGGCAGGTTGCGCACGTAGCCCCGGAGGTTCAGCGGCACGGCGACACTTTCCACGTAGCGGCGAAACCACACTCGCTGTACCTTGCCAAAAATAATGCCGCGCACCGCAATCATGGTGTCTGTCCTTCGCTTTCCAGCACCGCATACAGGGCGCCTTCCAGGGTTTCGAGGGTCTGCTCACCTTCCAGTTGCTGCACCACGCGCCCCTCTCTGTCGAGCACGATGGTAATTGGCAGACCGGTGGGCCTGGGCAGGCCGAGGGACGGGCCCGGATCGACGGCCAGGGTCGCGAAGGCGACACCCAGCAGGGATTCCTGACGCTCGAGCTCGGCATCTTTCGCGCCGTCGAAATTCACGCCAAAAACCCTGACCTGATCGCCATGCGCCTGCTGGAAATTGTTGAGTTCGGGGATCTCTTCGCGGCACGGGCGGCACCACTCCGCCCAGTAATTGATGAAGGTCACCTTGTTCTCCGGATTTTCCGGCAGCGGACCTTGCGGTGCCTTGTCGCCGCAGGCAACCAGGGCAGCGCAGAGTGCAAGGGGAGCAAGAATACGAAAAGGCTTGCGGAACATACGGCAGAAATCTCCTGGGCGAACGGCCGATCCGTGTCGGCTGAGCGTTACTGGCCACCACAGGGGTATGGCTTTACAATGTGGGGCCCTATTCAAACGCCAGACAGTAACCCATGGTAACCATCTATCACAACCCTCGCTGCTCCAAGTCGCGCCAGACCCTGGCGCTGCTGGAGGAGAAAGGCATCGATCCCGACGTGGTACTTTACCTGGAAAATCCGCCGGACCGCGCCACCTTGACCAGCCTTCTGAAAAAGCTCGGCAAGTCGCCCCGCGAACTGCTGCGCAAGGGCGAGGACGAATACAAGGCCAACAATCTCGCGGATGCGTCGCTGAGCGACGAGGCCTTGATCGACGCCATGGTCAAGTATCCAAAACTCATCGAGCGCCCCATCGTCGTCAAGGGCAACAAGGCGGCCCTGGGTCGTCCTCCGGAAGCCGTGCTGGACATTCTCTGATGGCCGCCCCCTACCTACTGGTTCTGTACTACAGCCGCTACGGCAGCGTTGCCGCCATGGCTCAGGAAATCGCCCTGGGTGTGGAGAGCATGGGCATGGAGGCGCGCCTGCGCACCGTGCCGAAAGTTTCGCCGGATCACCAGGCAACGGCGCCGGACATTCCCGCTGAAGGCGCTGTGTACTGCACGCTCGATGACCTGCGGCACTGTGCCGGACTCATTCTCGGCAGCCCTACCCGCTTCGGCAACATGGCAGCGCCTCTCAAGTATTTTCTCGATGGCACCAGCGAGCTCTGGCTCAACGGTGAGCTCGTCGACAAGCCCGCCGCGGTGTTCAGCTCCACCGCCAGCATTCACGGCGGCCAGGAAACCACGCTGCTTTCGATGATGTTGCCGCTGTTGCACCACGGCATGGTGATTGCGGGCCTGCCCTACAGCAACCCCGAGCTTTCCACCACCACCACCGGCGGCACCCCCTACGGCCCCACCCACGTGACCGGTCGCGACAATGTGCCGCTGAGCGGTGACGAAATCGCGCTGTGCAAGGCGCTCGGCAAACGCATGGCCGTGCTCACCCGCACGCTGGCGGGTGAAAGACGATGATCCCCAACCTTTCCGTGAAACTCACCTGGGCGCGGCGCGTCACCTGGTTCAGCTTCGTGCTTTTTCTCGCGTCCCTTCTGGGTTTTGGTTACATGGGGGGCACCCCGGCAAGCCTGTTGGCGATCATCAGCGTACCGCTGCTGTTGTTGCTGCCCGGCATGATTCGCGAGAACTACAAAAGCCTGGCGATGCTGAGCTTTGTGACCTTGTTGTATTTCATTCCCCTCGTCGTCGCGGTGATGGCGCCGGAATCGAGCCCCACCAGCGGAGTCTCCCTCACCCTCATCTGCATTCTGTTCGTTGCCAGCATGCTGTTCAGCCGCTGGAAACAGTACGATGTGAAACAGCCCGCCCGGGCATAACCGCAGGCAATGAACGTCAGGCAGGAGCCCGCGTGAAACGGAGATTCAGCTCAGACTCACGCAACGCTTGCAGCTCGTTCAAAGTGCGTAGCCTATACTGCCAACCCATGAACAAACCAAGGACAATCCACCTATGAGCGGCACAAAACCGGGGTTCTTCAGGCGCATCCTTTCCGGGATCGGCAAGTTGTTCAGTGTCGTGCGCTGGACCATCAACCTGGTGCTGCTGCTCTTCGTTGCGCTGTTTTTGTTCAGTATTTTCGGCAAGGACGTGCAGCCGCTGCCAGACCACGCGCCATTGGTGTTGACGCCCAGCGGCATCCTGGTCGAAGAGCGCTCTTACGCCGACCCCATCACGCAACTGATGGAGCAGAGTTCCCCCTACGACGCGGAAACCCCGGTGCGCGATCTCACTGCGGCGCTGCGCGCTGGCAAGGATGATCCGCGCGTTACCGGCCTGGTTCTCGATCTCAACCATCTCGCTGGCGGCGGTATCAGCAAGCTTGCCGAGGTGGGTAGCGCCATCGCCGATTTCCGTACCAGCGGCAAACCGGTCATCGCAATTTCCGACAGCTACACTCAGGAACAGTACTATCTCGCCAGCCACGCCGACGACGTACTGCTCAACCCCATGGGCGGCGTGGTGATCACCGGGTTCGGTTACTACGGCACCTTCTTCAAGAACGCCGCCGACAAACTCAAGATCAACTTCCACGTGTTCCGCGCCGGCGAATTCAAGACCGCAATCGAGCCCTTCACCCGCAACCAGATGTCGGACGAGGCCCGCGACAATACCCTGGTGTGGATCAACGCCCTGTGGCGCCGCTACACCAGCGACGTGGAAAAGCTGCGCGAGCTCAACAGCGGCAGCATCGACAGTTTCGTCAACGACATGCCGGCACGATTGGCACAACACCGCGGCAACATGGCCAGCCTCGCCCTCGGCGCGGACCTGGTCGATCGCGTTGCCTCTCGCCCGCAGATCGACGCTTCACTGGCGGAGCGCTTCGGCGCCGACGAAAACGGTTTTCTGCATATTCCCCACAAGAGCTACCTGGCACACATCAGACAGGCGAAAGCCGACAGCGCGGGTGGCAACGAGGACGGCAATGTCGGCGTGATCGTCGCCAGCGGCGTCATTCTCGACGGCGACCATGGCGAAGGCCGCATCGGCGGCGACAGCCTCAGCCGCCTGCTGCGAATGGCGGGCAGCGACCCGTCTCTCAAGGCGCTGGTGCTGCGCCTGGACAGCCCGGGGGGCAGCGCCTTCGCCTCTGAGCTGATCCGCCAGGAAATTCTGCGCCTGCAGGAAAAAATGCCGGTGGTCGTATCCATGGGCTCGGTGGCGGCCTCCGGCGGCTACTGGATCGCCGCGCCGGCCAACGAAATCTGGGCCCAGCCCACCAGCATCACCGGCTCGATCGGCGTGTTCGGCATCATTCCCACCTTCGAGGACTCACTCGCCGCCCTCGGCATCACCAGTGACGGTGTGGGCACCACCCGCTATGCGGATTTCAGCCAGCTCGACCGCCCCCTCTCCGAGGGCGCAGCCGCAGTCATCCAACTGAACGTCGACAATATCTACCGCCAGTTCCTCACGCTGGTGGCCGATAGCCGGCGGATGAGCACGGACGAGGTCGATGCCATTGCCAGAGGCCGCGTGTGGACGGGCGAACAGGCCGCCGACATCGGCCTGGTGGACAAACTCGGCGACCTCAACGGCGCCATCGCGTCGGCAGCCACTATGGCCGGCGTCGATGCCGCCAACGTCAAATTCATCTCGCGCCCGCTGTCGTTCCAGGAGCAGCTGATGAAGCAGCTTGTCGAAGGCCAGGCACAACTGTGGCAAGCATTCAGCCCCGGAGACCACGGCATTTCCAGTGCCGTGCGCCACCACGCAGGCCCCTGGTTGCGCTACCTCGACATGCTCAAACAGCTCAACGACCCGCGCGACACTTATCTGCAGTGTTTTTCCTGTGGGAGCTGAGCGTCTGTTCACGATCTTTTAAAGAGCCCATGCGCCGCAGATGCGCAAGAAGAGCTACCCGTTTGCCAAGGGCCTACGGGACATCTTGGCCGAGGCCGCGCTCGAACCCCCTGTAATTTCATGGACTCGCCCCCGCAGAGGCGTCAACGCGCCACGGTGGCAGTCTAAGAAGCCAACGACAGCGAGGGCGAGCCCATGAAAAAGTCTACGACAACCCAACCATCCCTGCTAAGCGATTTGTCCGCCTGTACGACGGTGGCAATCGATCTGGCCAAACACGTCTTTCAGGTGGCGGGAGAAGACGCCCTTGGCGAGGTGCGTTACGAGACACGGATCAAGTCGCGTGACGCCTTCCATGCGTTCTTGCGCC
>JALOAH010000134.1 GCA_023228865.1 Porticoccaceae bacterium
GGGGATAGCCCGCTCGAAAGAGCGAGTTCCGACCAAAATTGACGTAAAAATGATCTCGTCATCGTTTACGACCTGATTTTTCAAACATCAGCGCGGAAAATTCAGTCATTATTCAGAGGTTCCTTAACGATTACCGCATAGCGGCGGAATTCATAAATATCAACCAGCCCGATGTCCTGTGCCTGCAGCATGAATACGGTATTTTTGGCGGTCCTGCCGGCAGCCATATATTGAAGTTGCTGGCCGAGTTGCGTACGCCAGTTGTCACCACCCTGCATACTGTATTGACCGAACCTAACGAAGAATACAGGAAAGTCATGCTGCGTCTGGCTGAGCTGTCGGATTACCTAGTAGTCATGAGTCATAAGGCCATTAATATTCTACAGTCCGTCTATGCCATTGACCCATCCAAGATCCGCCATATTCCCCACGGTATTCCGGACATACCCTTTGTTGACCCCTGTTATTACAAGGAACAGTTTGGTGTACTGGACAAAAGGGTGCTACTGACATTTGGGCTACTATCGGAGAACAAGGGCATTGAGTATGCACTCCAGGCGTTGCCAAAGGTGGTCGAAAAATTTCCGGATATTACCTACATTGTACTGGGGGCAACGCACCCCCATGTACTCAGGACGGAGGGCGAAAACTACCGGCTGCGGTTACAACAGCTGGTGCGCAAACTTAAACTGGAACAGCACGTCATTTTCCAAAATCGATTCGTCACGCTGAACGAACTTTGCGACTATCTGGCAGCAACGGATATCTACATTACGCCCTATATCAGCGAAGCTCAAATCACATCCGGAACTCTGGCCTATGCCATGGGTACAGGCAAACCGATTGTTTCGACACCATACTGGTATGCCGAAGAAATGCTGGCAGACGACCGGGGCGTTCTCGTGCCCTTTAGAGATCCCGATCAGCTGGCCGATGCCTTGCTCCGGCTATTGGAGAATGATGTCGAGCGCCACAGCATGCGTAAAAAAGCCTACGACCATTGTCGCGGGGCCATCTGGAAGTCAGTTGCCCGAGAGTACCTGTCTGTATTTGCGGAAGCAAGGGCATCCCGCACCCGAAATCCTCGCCCCTACCGGCCTTCATCACATCTTCAGAAACCCTCGCCTTTTAACCTTGACCTGCCGGATCTGAAACTGAATCACCTGGAAGTATTGACCGACGATACGGGCATTCTGCAACATGCCAGGTATGCGGTGCCGGACAGGATGCACGGCTATTGCACCGACGACAATGCAAGAGCATTGATTGTCGCCGCAGAGGTCAGTCAGCTGTCAGACGAACCCCAACAGTACAATCGCCTTAGCAGCTGCTATTTGAGCTTTTTGTCCCATGCATTCAATCCCGAGAGCGGCCGGTTTCGCAATTTTATGTCCTACGACCGGCGCTGGCTGGAAGATACTGGCTCTGCCGATGCCCATGGACGCGCCCTGCATGCACTGGGCGCGGCGGTGGCCCTGCTAAACCAGGAGAGACAGGCACCGCTCGCCTCCATTCTGTTCAAGCAGGCCTTGCCAGCCACTGAGTCTTTCACATCCCTCCGCTCAATCGCCTTCAGTTTGCTCGGGGTTCATGCCTATCTGAAATCCTTTTCCGGCGATCTGGAAGCGCGGCGCATACATACCCTCCTCGCCGATCGGCTACTTGAACAATTCCAGCGCAATCAGTCCCGTGACTGGCCCTGGCCGGAGAATATTGTCACTTACGCCAATCCCTGTCTGCCCCATGCCCTGATTATCAGTGGACACTGGCTACGCCGTGACGACATGGTTGAAGTTGGTTTGGGTTCCCTGCGATGGCTGGCGGAAATCCAAACCGACGGAGGTCATTTTGTACCCATTGGCTGCAATGGCTGGTATCCGCGGAACGGAGCCAAAGCCCGCTTCGATCAGCAACCCCTGGAAGCCCAGACCATGGTAGAAGCCTGTGTCATTGCCTATCAAATCACCGAAGACCAGTATTGGCTGCAACAGGCAATGATGTGTTTCTACTGGTTTCTCGGGCAAAACGATATCAACCTGCCATTGTATGACGCCAAGACAGGTGGATGCTGCGACGGTTTACAAAGTGATGGCGTCAATCAGAACCAGGGGGCGGAATCCACCCTGGCATGGCTGCTGTCACTCATCCGGTTGTTGCGCCTCTCCGCCAACACGTTACCCGATAACTCGGAGCAGCTTACCCGGGTGGCAGCAGAGGGGAGCTAACGATGCGTATCGCCATGCTCTCCCCCATCGCCTGGCGTACACCACCGCACCATTACGGCCCCTGGGAAAATGTCGTGTCTCTGTTGACCGAAGGGCTGGTCAAATACGGCGTTGATGTAACCCTATTCGCCACGGGTGATTCCCAAACCTCAGCCCGCTTGCAATCAGTCTGCCCGCAGGGTTATGAGGAGGACAAAACCATCGTCCCCAAAGTGTGGGAGTGTTTGCATATTGCCAACCTGTTCGAACAGGCCGATAACTTCGATATTGTCCACAACCATTTTGATTTCCTGCCGCTGACCTACTCGGCGATGACCACGACGCCGGTGCTGACAACTATTCACGGTTTTTCGTCGCCGGGCATTCTGCCAGTCTACGAAAAATACAACGACAAGGTTTTTTATGCCTCAATCAGCGATGCTGACAGAGCTGCCTCGCTTCACTACATCGGTACCGTGCGCCATGGTATCAATCTTGAACAATTTACTTTTAACCCGGACCCGGGCGATTATCTCCTGTTCTTCGGACGCATTCACCCTGACAAGGGCACCCGCGACGCCATTGAAATTGCCCGGACCTGCAATATAAAATTGGTGATTGCAGGTATTATTCAGGACAAGAATTATTTTAAAAGAAACGTAGAGCCATTCCTGAAAGCTGGCCGTATTGAATACATCGGCAGTGTCGGCCCAGCCCAGCGAGATGAACTGCTGGGCAACGCGCTTGCTCTGCTGCACCCGATCCATTTCAACGAACCCTTTGGCTTGTCGGTGGTTGAAGCCCTGGCCTGCGGCACCCCGGTCATTGCCTACAACCGCGGCAGCATGCCGGAAATAATTCAACACGGACATAGCGGCTTTTTGGTAGATAACATTGAGGGGGCCTGCCATGCCGTCGAACAGCTTGAGCAAGTGTCGAGACTCAATTGCCGGAATCGTGTGGAGCAGTCCTTTACCGTGGACCACATGGTCGACGGCTATATGAATCTGTACAATCAGATACGGGATAAAAAGGCCTGCAAATAATTACCGGCCTTTTTAATATCAGTTCGAATTTTCTTCGGACTTTTCCCCATCGCCTTCTGATGCCGCATCTTCTTCCTTTTTCTTTTGCAGATCAGCCAGTCTAATACCAGCTGTGCGGTCATAATCGTACTTGCTCAGGGTAAACACCTGGTCGCGGCGGTCGGATTTCAGGTAATACTTGTCGTCCATCGCAAGAAATTGATAACGGTGGCCACTCTCCCCTTTTACCTCCAGGGTGATTATGTTCTCTTCATCAAAGCCGGGGGTTTGCTTTGCCACCCCGGAGACAGTCAGCGAGCCTAGAGCATCAAATAACTGTTCTGAGTTGCCCTCGTCGGGGACTGCAGATTCTTCTCCATTTTCGCCCGACAAAATCCAGCTGCCATCCAGTTTTGCCAAGACATAATCAGGCCCCCTGATTTCGGCGATCTCCCCAGGGGCCAGCAGGGTCTTATCCAGCCAGTCATCCTCGCCAGCAGGCAGATCATAAACGTTCAGTTCCAGGACATAGACCTCGCTGACACTGGCTGGTCGGCCATGAACCTTCCTGAAAGAGGGGGAAGTGCCGAGATAGAGTTCAGCGGCTATTTGCTCCCCCTGATAGAGCTGAATATGCCGTTGAAATTTGTCTTCGGCAACCTCAAAACGGCGATGACTGCCTTCCGTGGTCGCCACCGGCCAACCGGTTTCCAACCCGGCGATTTTACTGAGCACCCCTTCCAGCTTGCTCTCATTGACGGGCAAATCGTACAGTTCCGGCAGCACCCAGCCGCCCTCCCGTTTGGCAAGAGCTGCCTCGCTGTCCCCGGAACGAATGACCACTTTATTGACTTGCCCCTGGTCAAAGTCCAGCAGGGGCTTTGCCTCGTAGTCGGACTGCCCTGTGACAGAACTGATATACAGCCCAGCAGCCAACAGCAATTGCAGGACCAGCAGGAGTGATAACCCGGTACGTAGTTTTTTCACGCTTCACCTCCTCGTTTCTCAGTCAGGTCGACGGATGGGCAAACAGCTCCTGATAACGGCGATGACTTGCACGGCGCTGCCGCCGCTCCACCAGAACGATCACCGCCAGGGCCAGAATGGCCAGCCCGTAGTTGAGATACTCCCAAAAAACCTGTCGGCCGTGCTCCATGGGCGGCAGGGTGCGATTGAAGTGGCCGCGGGAGCGAATGCTTAACAGGCCGGCGTCTTCAAGGGACCAGTCAACGGCGTTTGCCGCCAGTTGCAGAGTGTTGAGGTACTCACTCTGCTGGGCGCTGCCTGCGATCTCGATCACCTGATCCCGCAAAAAGTCGTTGGAACTGAACAGGATGATGCGTGCGGATTCCGGGGAGTGTTCGATCACCCGGTCAAGCTGCAACGCCTTTTCATCCTCGCTGGTATCGGATTCAGACTCCTCGCTTTCCCCCTGGGACGGGTCATCGGCGTCAGACTGCTTCTGCTCCGCCAGGGGCGACGGCTTGCCGGCAAAATAGGAATCGAATCTTCCCTCGCTGACGACACTCAGGAGATAGGCTTGGCGTTCCCCTTCCGGGGTAAAGGCACTACCCCCCTGCCCGGTGATGCTGGGCATGACCTCCAGGGAGTCTGACAGCCAGGCATCGGTCGAGCTGTGTAACAGCTCTGTGATCGTCCGCCCTTCCTGTTTTTCCATATCCACGGTAATGGGCGAGGCCCAGGCAACCATGGCCTGGGGCAGCTCTGAGGTAATGAGATTATCCCGGTTTAATCCATCACTGCGGATGTCCACGAAATAGGGGTAGTCCACCATGCGGATTTCCTGCAAGCGGTAACCTGCCACAGTGCGGGTTACCGGTATGGGAAACGGCGTACTTTGCGGATCGAGCACCAGGTTCTCTTCAACCATTAAGCCATGATGGCGCAACCATTTTTCCAGCCCACTGTTGTATTTTCTAAGCGTTAAGCTGCGGTTCGACAGACTGGCACTGTATGGGGACGTGGCCGCAATGACCGTCCCCCCCTGCATCAGAAACTGATCAACCGCAAAGAGCTGGGTGTCATCCAGATTCTCGGGCGCTGCCAGCAGCAGGATATCCGCCTCGCCGGAGACGCGACCGTCAGTCAAATCCTCGCGCACCACATTCAGCTCGGCTCCAAGAAACGACTCCAACCGGGAAAACCGGGGGCTGTCACCATAGGGAGTGAAACCGCCGCCAGGTGTCACAAGGGCCACCGTCTTGGTAAACCCGCTGGCAAAGCGCTTGATACCCGCATCCAGATTTTGCCTGAAGCTTTCTTCGGTCAACTCATCCACAGGTACCTGCACTACCTGGTCGCCACTGGACAGGGTCAGATAGAAATAAAAGGGCTGGTCATCGAACAGGCTCGCGGTCATGGGCATAAACCCGTACTCCTCGGCAATCCTGCGGCCCTCGGCGCCGTCATTGGCATCGGGATCAACAAACCTGACGCTGAAACGCCCCCCTGCCTGTTGCCGGGTTTCTTCCAGCACCTTTTGCATCTCCTGCCTGAACAACACCAGCTCTTCCGGCAGCAGGTTGTCTGCGGATGTATAGGCATGAAATACCAGTTCATTTCTCACCGTGTCAAAAAGGTTGCCCCCTGCCTGATAGGTATTCAGCACCTTTTTGATTGCCCGGGTCAGGTCGTGTTCAGGATTGCGCAACTGCACATCGAGGTCTGCCTCACCCCGGGCTTGAATTTCAATGAGATCCCGAAATCCCAGTACTTCGTATTCATCGCCGTACTGCACCAGCACATTAAAATAGGAGCTGACAATGGAGGACTGATAGCGATCCGCCACCTGGAAAGGCACTGGTTTGATGCCGTACTTCCGGTTGGCCTCTTCCTCCAGCTCCGGCTCCGCAAGGGGGTCGATGAACTCCGCACGCACCTTGCCGTGACCCGCAATTTCATACTCCTTGATCAGATCCTGCAATTGTGGAACCAACGGCGCCAGCAAGGGGTGGGTTTTACTGCTGAAGTAGCCACGGACCAACAGGGGCTCCTGCAATTGAGCCAGATAACCCCGGGTTGCATCGGAAATGGAGTATTGATTGCCCTCGGTGACATCCACGCGAAGGCTGTTGAGTTGCCCGAGCCACAGGTTGGCGCCCAGGGCGTTGGCCAAGGCCAATGCCGTCACAGTCTGCCATTGCCGGTGGCGGGGACGCTCCCGGCCGGCCCAGCGCTCCTTCTCCAGGGCAAACGTATTAAGGCAGAGGAACACCAGAATAATGCTCAGGTAGTAGTAGAGGTCCCGGAAATCAATGACGCCCCTGGTGATGGCCTCAAAACGGGAACCTGTGCCCAGCAGGCGCAGCCACTCCCCGGCCCTGTTGCCAAAAAAGTCCGTGATGGCGCTGCTGCCCAGCAGGTAAAAAATGCCGCACAGGGCGCTGGCGCTGATCAGGCTGACGATCTGGTTGTCGCTCCGAGCAGAGACAAACAAACCAATACTGAGGTAGCTTGCGCCCAGCAGGAACGCAGCCAGGTAACCCGCCCATACCGGCCCCCAGTCGAGATCGCCAATCATCGCCACGGTAAAGGGTAACGGCATTGTGATTGCAAGGGCGAGAACGAGGAGAAAGAGACACCCCAGAAATTTCCCCAGGACAAACTGCCACAGGGGGACCGCCAGGGTATGTATGAACTCCAGGGTGCCAGTTCGCCGTTCCTCACTCCATAATCTCATGGTCAGAGTCGCGCAGAGAAAGATGAGCAACACCGGCATCCACTCAAAGAGGGGGCGAACATCAGCTATGTTGCGGGAGAAAAAGGCCTCGCCCCAGAAAAACACAAACAGGGTAATGGCGGCAAAGGTGGCCAGAAACAGATAGGCAATGGGTGACGCAAAAAAAAGTGTGATCTCCTTGACCGCAACCCGGCGGATGACATCCTTCGCGGCGGCGCCGGCGGCTTGGTGTTGGGTATCAGGCTGCATGATTGAAATCCTCCTTATGAAAGACCTCTTTATTGACTTCCCTGAACAGTGTTTCGAGATCCCGGTATTCAGGTTTCAACAGGTAGAGCGCATGCCCGGCCTTGATCAACCTGTCAGCCAGGACTGATCTGACCTCCACATCATCGGCATCCGCTGCCAGCTCGATACGGTATTGCCGGATGCTTCCGTTTTTTTCCACCCCCCCTGGATTAACGCTGACAACGCCCGGCACACTCTTCAGTTCATCGGCATGCTCCGGCGACATATTCGTCTCCAGCAGCAGATGATTGGTGCGCCGTAATTCCTCCAGCCTGGCGTCAACCACCAGACTACCCGCCCGCAGGATCAGCACGCGGGAACACAGGGCATCCACTTCCTGCATGATATGGGTGGATAGAATCACCGTGGCGTCCCTGGCAATGTCCATTATCAGTTGGCGCATGTGCCGTGTCTGCTCGGGATCAAGACCATTGGTGGGCTCATCCAGAATCAACAGCTTGGGCTTGCCGAGAATGGCCTGAGCCACGCCAACCCGCTGCTTGTAACCCCGCGACAGGGTGGCGATGGGTGCAAGCAGTTTGTCTTCAATTTCCGTTGCGGCTATGACACGCTTTACTTCGGCAGTTTTCACCGCCTCGTTCAGCCTCTTCAACCCGGCAGCGTAATCCAGGTAATCCGCCACTGTCATTTCGGGGTAAACCGGCAGGTTTTCAGGCAAATAGCCCAACCCCATCTGCACGCGAAGGGGATCCCCGGCCAAATCAACCCCGTCGACCCGTATTGACCCCTCGTCCGGCTCCAGGTAACCACTGATCATTTTCATGATCGTGGTCTTACCCGCGCCGTTATGACCAAGCAGTCCGACAATTTCGCCCTTATCGATGGTGAAACTCAGTTGATCGACAGCTATAAAGCTGTCGTATTTGCGCGTTAACTGGGTTACTTCCAGCATGCTGTCCTCCATTTAAGGAACCTCTGAATAATGACTGAATTTTCCGCGCTGATGTTTGAAAAATCAGGTCGTAAACGATGACGAGATCATTTTTACGTCAATTTTGGTCGGAACTCGCTCTTTCGAGCGGGCTATCCCC
>JALOAH010000032.1 GCA_023228865.1 Porticoccaceae bacterium
CCAAGCCTTCGTCGATCAGAGGTTGAATACGTGGCGGGATTTTCATAGTGCCCTGGGGATCCTTTTCGTGATTGTGTTCCTGAAAAAAGTCCGCCCATCATAGCGCGATCAGGATACTTGCACAGCATTTTCCCCGAACAGAGACTCTGGAGCCTCAGGTTACAGCAACGGCGGTTAATCATTGTGCAGCCACGAGCCATGGGTATACTGGAATTACCAATAACAATCTGCATGGACACCCTATGACCACGATCACCAGCGCTGGCATCACTGAACACTATCTGGAAACCGCGCGCCACAAAACCTATTACCTGGCAGCCGGCGCCGCCAACAGCCCGCCTATCATCTTCATTCACGGCTGGCCTGAGTGCTCCCTGAGCTGGCGTCACCAGCTGCCTTTTTTCGCCGCCATGGGTTTTCGCGCCATCGCCCCCGACATGAGAGGCTACGGCAATTCATCGGTTTACAAAGACCACGACAGCTACCGCCAGGAGCTGATTGTCGCCGACATGATTGAACTGATAGACAGCCTGGGAGAGGAAAAAGCCATCTGGGTAGGTCACGACTGGGGCAGCCCTGTGGCCTGGAATATTGCCAGTCATCACCCGGAGCGCTGCCATGCCGTGGCCAGTTTATGCGTACCCTACGCCACCGTGGAGCGCGGTATCGACGCCCTGGTCGACCTTGTCGATCGCACTATTTATCCCCGCGATCAGTTTCCCGTCGGACAATGGGACTATATGCGTTTTTACGAGGAGAGCTTTGCCAAGGCAACCGCAGAAATGGACGCCAACCCCAGCAACGTCATCAAACTGCTTTTTCAAAAGGGTTCCGCCTCTGAGTACGGCCTGCCAGCCTTTACCGCGTTCGTGCGCGAAAACGACGGCTGGTTTCAGGGTTTGACGGAAGCCCCGGACGTGCCCCTGGATGAAGATGTGATCACAGCAACAGATCTGACAGTCTACGCCAACGCCCTGACAAAAAACGGTTTTTTTGGCCCCAATTCCTGGTATATGAACCACAGCGCCAATGCGGACTACTACAAAACAGCCAAAAACAACGGCATTATCGACATGCCCGCCCTCTTTATCGCCGCCAAATATGACCATGTCTGTGAAACCGTCAATTCCCGCCTGGGAGAACCCATGCGGGGCAAATGCCGCAACCTCAGCGAAGCCCTGCTGGAAACCGGGCACTGGATGGCTCAGGAAAAACCCAAGGACGTCAACCGCGAACTGGTGAAATGGCTCGCCACCAGGGGAATTCTCGACAAGCTGTTTTGATCAGAGGGAAAATATCGCCAGCAGGGCTGGCTCCTACGAAAAACGCCAAGGGTTGATGTGTAGGAGCCGGGCGCCCCGGCGATGGGCGAGTGCGGCGGTTGAAGTGCAGACAAGTTCCGGGCGACGACAATCTACGGCTGAATTTTCTCAATATTGATGGGAATGGCGCTCAGCCAGCACATATAGCTCAAAGGTTCAAAAGCATCCAAACCCGTGGGCGCCAGTTTATTGTAATTAACTCCGGGTTTTGCCGACGCAACTTTTAAACTGTAGGCTTTGCCATGGCCAAAACCGTGGGTCAACGCGACCGCACCTTCTGGCAGCTCTTCATTGATTAACACTACAGTCTCGACAGCGCCATATTTGTTGTAAGCCTTCACAGGATCGCCGTCGTAAAGATTATATTTAACAGCGTCAGCGGGGGATATATTTAAAGGATTCGCAGACAATATGCCTTTGCGCAGCATTGGCATATTGGCCAGCCAGCCATTGTGCATATGAATGGTTCTCATACTGACCAGCTTGAGGGAATTTTTATCTTCCGCCAACAATTCCTCAAAAATAGCATGGCATCTGTCGAGCAGGCCGGACGTAGAGAAGATTTCTGGACAACAATTGATTTTCTTGTCTTTGTGCATAAGGCATTTATCAAGGGTAGATGCCTTTTTATCCGGCTCAATCATTTTGGTGTGAAAAGGCATTGCCGCCAATTTGGCAATGGACAGATCGCTCTCCGCCAATAACTGATTGATAAAGACAAAACCGTTTTCGTTGAGCTCTTCTTTCAAGGGCGAGTCGGGATTAAGTTCAACTCCAAGATTGGCCATAACCCACCAGTCATCCTTGCGCTCTGCGGCGGCTTTCACCATGGCGTCCGTGTACTGAACGTAGGGGCGCAATTGAATACCATTGCCAAACATGTTGATATCCTGCCGCTCCAGCCAGTCTGTTCCTGGCAGCACATAATCGCACAGCTCCACCGTGTCCGTCCTGTAAATATCCAACGCCACCATGCAATCCAATTTTTCAAATGCCTGTCGCAGGCGATCTTCTCCTGGCAGGGAATTGAGCGGATTACCTGTAATAATAATCATCGCCTTGATATCGCCATTATTGATCAAGTCGGGAAGAATCGTGGTCGGCAAACCATTGTAATTATGGCCGTGGTAAAAGGTTCCCAAAGAAGTGTTCACTGCAATTTCAGTCTCAGGAAGCGGCGGATCCATCGAGCAAAAACCATTGGGCTTGTAAACACCGCCTTCGCGCCCCAGATTGCCAGTGACAAAATTGAGCATTTCCGCCAACCAGTAAGTGATCAATCCCTGCCGACTCTGATTGACGCCAGTTGCCGTATAAACTGCCGCGGATTTGGCAAGGGTTAACTCATCGGCAACCTGCCTGATGGTTTCTGCCGCCACGCCAACAACAGGGGAGACTTTTTCAGGAGAAAAATCCGCAACGAATGATCTCAGGCCGTCAATATTTTTGCCATATTCAGCGACACATGCAGCATGAATTTTATTTTTGCGAAAAATTTCGTGTAAAACAGCCGCCAAAAAATAGGCATCCGTACCCGGCCTGATCAACAAGGTATCCCCTGTTTCTTCGGTGGATGATTCAATTTTTCTCGGATTGACAAAGCGAACCTTGTCGCCTCTTTGTTTAATTCTTTTTAGGGTGTCGCCATTGTCATTGGGAACAGAAATCAATGTCCAGTGGGAAACCTTTGGATTGGAGCCAATGCACAACAAATAGTCTGTATTGTAAAGGTCTGGCGCCATCCACATACTGGGGCTGCCATAGATCAGCCCGGCACCGTAACTTTTATTGGAAAGATCCTGGGTAAGGGCATTGAAAACCATCTTTGATCCCAGATCCCCTATAAATTTTGCCAACAGCATAAACAGCCTGGCATTGAAGCCTATGGGATTGCCAACCACTACGGCGATGGAGTCGGCACCATGGCGATCACGAATGTCGCGAAATTTCTCGCCAATTTCCGCAAATGACTGCTTCCAGGAAATACGTTCAAAATCTCCTTTATCTTCTGTTCTGGGATTTTTTCTTTTCAGAGGGTAGTTCAATCTGTCTGGGTCGTTGTGAACCTCGAGAAAAGAAAGCCCTTTGTTGCAGGGTGTGCCCTGACAGGGGTGGTCAGGATTTGGCTTCAGCTTTGTGACTTTTCCGCTGCCATCGATTTCGGCAAGCATCGGGCAATAGGGCTCACAAATTCGGCAAAAGGTTTGTTTCTCAACGGTCATGTCAACCTCCCCATATGGTGGGAATCATGGCGCCAGCAAATCCACCGACTTAGTGGCATCTCTCAATGGCTTTTTAATGGTTGCGCGCAACAGACAGCATCTCATCAATAGCTGTCATTTTTATCCTTGGCCGTTGCTGCAAACGGCCGGCGCTGCGCTCGTGGTGATCAATTTTTTTCCAGGCACCTTTATCGACAAGGTTGGGCTGTCGAGCGGCAAGCAGCGCCTGAATTTCCTCCCTGGAAAAATGGCTTCTGGCGATCCTGTCATTGGCGATGTCTTCAAAAAAACAGCTCACTGTTTCCCTTGCACATTTTTTGTTGCTGCCAATAACACCTTTGGCACCCCGCTTGATCCAGCCTGTCACATACACACCCGCCACGGGCTTGCCATGCTCAACCACGCGCCCTTTGTCGTTTTCAATAACGCCATGGCTGTCGTCAAAGGGTAATCCCGGAAAAGGCGTACCGCGATAACCTATGGCTCTGAACACCAATCCGGTGTCGAGCAAATATTCCTCTTCCGTGACTCGCGCTTGCAAACGACCATTTTCATCGTGCACCAGATGGTTGGATACCACCAAAACCTGAGTCACACGATCATCACCCAGCAGCTCCACCGGAGATGACAAAAATCGAAAGCGAATACGCTTATTACCCGGCGTTGGCGGCTTGCGGGCAAGTCGAAAAAGCGTTTTGGCCTTGCGTTTTGTTGCCCAGTCCGCTCCGTCCATGACCACTTCGTTGGCCACCGGCAAATCGTCTGCGTCGACCACAATATCGACGCCAGGAATGTGCTCCAGCTCTTCAAGTTCTGGATTATTAAACGCTCCCTGAAGATGACCGCGACGTCCCAACAGTACCACTTCTTCGATATTACTGGCACGCAATGCCGCCAGCGCATAATCGGCAATATCGGTTTTTTCCAGGGTTTCTATGGGCAACGTTAGAATCCGCGCCACATCAAGAGCCACATTGCCGTTACCCACAATTACGGCGCGCTTGCCGGACAAATCAAAATCAAGATGGCTGTAACCTGGATGGCCGTTGTACCAGGCAACAAATTCCCTCGCCGCCCAGCAACCCTGAAGCTCATTTTCTCCAGGAATTCCCAGACGAGTATCACTATCGGCACCGATGGCGTAAAACAGGGCGTCGTACCATTCTGCCAGCTCGGAATGACGGGCGTGGTTGCCAATTTCCACATTGCCAAAAAAGCGTATTTGAGGGCGGTTGAGAATAAAGGCGAATTGACGATCGACCACCAGCTTTTTTTCTGGATGATCTGGAGCCACTCCCGCCCTTACCAGCCCCCAAGGGGTGGGCAGTCGCTCAAATAGGTCAATTTCCATATCAAACTCGCGCTGTTCGAGAAGTTGCTCTGCCGCATACATCGCCGCAGGGCCAGCGCCGACGATGGCAACGCGATAAGGACGGGGGATATTATTCATGGACGGCCTCGAGAAAATAATCCTGGTTAATGGCAGCATAATGCTTCCACTTATCCGGCAGGGCTCCAGCTTCGTAAATGGCCAATACCGGGCAGACTTTGACGCAAGCTCCGCAGTCAATGCAGACAGCGGGATTGATATACAACTGCTCCGCGCTATCAAAATCCGCAGTCTCAGGCCTGGGGCTGATACAGTTAACCGGACAGATTTCGACACAGGAATAATCGGCCACGCAGGGTGCGGTTATCACATAAGCCATGGTTTTATCCAATAGTCATTTTGTTTGCAACTCTAGGTCGCTTTCAATCAAGGTTAAAAATCAGACTTTCCTAGAAAAATATTTTTTCTCTGTTGTCGAGAATATAATTTGCCACATTCGTATTGCAAATAACGGTAACCGATTTGTCTTTTATAATTTCATTTGGATCCAGTACAGACTGGTTTTAGGCTAAAGGAAATCGATTTTCCTATAAGCCCATAAGCCACTTTGGTTGTCATCACGCCAAATAATTCTCAGGAAACGGAGGAATCACCTGGGAATAGTCAAACCCATTATTAATTTTAAACTAACTCACTCCAGCATCAGCTGATTCCCTTCAGCTGATTGACAGGCTCGGATAAGTCTGGGCAATTAACTTACTGCCACGCGGATCATACCAAACAGGATCCAGATTCTTTCGAAACTCAGATCAATAGCACCAGCTACCGCTGGTAAACGCTTGTCAGCACAACACTTGTGTCGCGTGGGTAGTATCAAGATATTCCTTGACTTTGCAAATTTTTCCATTTCTTACAATATGCAAAAAATGGTATAGGTTGTTGTAGAGTTTACCGTCAACGTACCCATAGGACTCCGCTTCCATTGCAACTCTTTCACCTTCGCAAGTCCATGCAGAAGGAGTCATTTTGAGTCCGTTCGGGCAAACATCCAAGACGCCTGTTAACAATTTCGCAAACTCGGCTTTATTTCTGCTACCGGCAAGACAGAAATTTTTTGGGTCACCTAGAATCCACCACGTAAAATCTGTGTCATCCAGATAGGATAGGGCGCGGTCCACATCACTTTCGCAAAAGGCTTGCCAAAAAGCGGCAACAATCTCTTTGTTATTTGTATTGCTCATGTGTTTTCCTCATGGTTGTGTAAAAAATCTAGTAGGGTAGTAAAAATACATGGCCGCCATCAACAGGTAGAACAGCGCCATTAATGAACGATGATGCGTCGCTGGCTAATAGCAACACAGCACCGTCCAATTCTTCGACCTTGCCAACTCGCTTTAACGGCAGACGGGCAATTTCTTTCTCGCCTTCAGGGCCTTCGAGAAAATCCTTATTCATATCCGTAATGAAATAACCAGGTGCGATGCTATTACAGCGAATACCAGTAGTTAACAAACTGGCGGCAACCTGTTTAGTGAATTGAATAACAGCAGCTTTGAGACTGCCATAACAGGTCACATCTTTATGAGTTTGGATCCCGACGATGGAGCTGATATTGATTATAGATCCAGGTTTTTCTGCTACTAGCAAACGCTTGGCGCACTCTCTGGACATTCGCATGGTTCCCGAAAAGTTGACATTAATAAGGTTATCCCAAACCTCATCTTCAATCATTGGAAAGGGGGCGTAATCGATTTGGGCAGCATTGTTGACCAAAACATCTACAATACCGTATTTTCTTTCCGCAATATCAAAAGCGTTACTGATGCTTTGATTGTCTCCGATATCCAGTTTGATACCTATAGCATCACCTCCTGCTGTTCGAATCTCCTCTGCGACTTTTTCGACCATTTCCACACGTCGGGCACCGCAGATGACTTTAGCCCCGGCAGAAGCCAATGTGTAAGCAAAACGCTTACCCATACCGGTACCGGCACCAGTGACAAGAGCCACTTTACCCTGAAGAGAAAACAGGTTCTGAATGTCTAGCATTGAGTTACTCCATTTTTCATCTGGTGATAATTAGTCAAAATTACGACGCGCAATAGATCGGGCTCGCGCCAGTAAAAGTTCCTGACGTTCTTCAGGACTGACCATGGGTGTGCCAACAGGAAGCGCACTAGGAAGGTCGGTGAGCTTGACTTTACGCAATCGTGGCTCAGGAATGCTATCAGCCTTGTAATAGCGAATAGAGATCAGACCATGCTGGTGGCCTCCAGCATCCAACCAGTTGGCGATACCTGGATCCGAATGGCTGATTACTGCAGTAAAAACACCGTTGTCATCCAGACGAACTTGATGACCGTTAAGTGAAGATTGGCGCTGATGGTAATCCCTGGCTTCCCAGAAATGGCTGCAGAGCTGGATACTCCAGTAATATGCTTTTGGTGGTGTTACTTCAAGAATAATGGCTTCATCTTCTGCGCAATCGTAGGTGCCTTTACCGTAGCGTAAATCCTTCCAGCCAAAATCGATAGAATCAAAAATCAATGCATTAGCCGGAGCTTTGTGGTATGCATGGTACTCTTGAGCAAAGCGCTGTTGTAATTGTTGCAGCCAGTCAATAAAGAGACCACAGCGTTCTTTTATTTCATCCGCAGTCATCGGAGGGGCTGGGTATTTGGCTCCAACACGCTCTATGATGACATTTGCGGGGATTTCATTGTCCCAATCATAAAAATACTGGCGGAAAATAATATTTCCGTAACCTTCCGGCAGTTTAACCCAGTTGCCCGGTTGTTCATCCTTGCTGAGAATAATTTCGACACGGTTATTTTCATCAGTTTCAAAATCACTTCTGCGATCCACCGTTAACCAATCGGCAATATGTGCAAAGTGGCCGTTACGGATCTCTACGTCAAAAATTCTTGCGGTACCTTTTGTACCCGATATTTTATAGGTGTAGTCGCCATGAATGGGAGCCCACATATAATAGCAGTCCGTAGCAGGCAAGCCGCTCTGAATGCGCGTAGTCAAATAATGTAATAACTCAGGAAATTCCGGTGATGAACTGTCTATTGTCATTGGCAAAGCACCGGCGATCAATCTAGTCAGATAGCGTAGGCCCTCGGCTCTGGTATGATCGTCTTTGATATAAGGATCTTCCCACACCCATTTTTTCAGATCTTCCATGGCTTTTATCATCTGCATCCAGATTACAGAATCTTCAAAATTATCTGCCTGCATCTGTGTTCTTGTTTTTAATATCATAGGTAACTCCGGATCAATTTCAGCTAAAATTAAACATTAATAAAGCGTTGTCGGTATTTAGCAAATCGTTGATCTATGTCATCGAGACAAACACCATATTGTTCCGCTGTATACTCATAAGTGCCCCAATACCCCTTGGGTCTCCTTGCCTCATATCCTTCGAATGCCTTTAACGCCTCCGCAGTCACGGGGCGTCCAGCCTTTTCGTATACACGAGCAATCACTTTATTAACGTCTTTGATGATATCTTTGTAGTTGATATCGAGAATGCGATCGCTCGGCAACGTTTCTCTTGCTTGCAAGTTAAGATTCATTTGGTCGCTCCAATATTCAAGAATATCTCGGCCAATTTCCTTCGGATCCACTATGTCACTACCAATTTTGCGATGCTCTTCAATGAGTGACGCAAATGAAGGAATTACATCACGGGGATCACGATGGCAGTGAACCAACACTGCATCAGGAAAGGTTTCAAGTAAAACTGGCAACGCACCTAGATGAACTGGAGATTTCATAATCCATGGGCGATCAGCGTTACTACCCCCCTGCCATTGCAAATATTGCAGCATAGCATGGGTAATTTTGTAGGTGGCACGCTGGTCACTTTTAGAGACATAATCGTAGTAACTTGGGGTTCGAGAAAAAAGCCATGAAATGATGCACTCATAAGACATTTCCATCATGTGTAGCTCTTCATCCGGCTCCAACGCTTCCATCGGGTGACGCGCCATTGACTCTGGAAATTGCTTAGAGAACATTGCTTCAAACTGGATGGCGGCATCAATCCTAGGCTTAGGATTTCCTGGTTTTTCCCCGGAGAATGGCGCGGGAAAAATTACCTTCCAGAAATCTAGCCTCTGCACCCCGGGGTCAGCAGAAATCACGCGCTGGAGCTTGGTCGTTCCTGTTCGAGGTAAGCCGGTGATAATAATCGGTTTAACAATTTTTTCTTTGAGGATTTCAGGGTGTTCTTTGATATCTCGCTGATATCGAAGACGGTTGCTAAGTATGCGGATAATGCCTCCAGATACCATCTGTCGACCAACCGCATTTAAATTTGCCTCTTTTCGCACTGCATCGACGAATATGCTTAGTCCTTCCATAAACTGAGTGTCACCAAAATCTTCCAACCCTGTCTCTTTACATGCTGCTGCCAGCAATTCTTCCAATGTAAAGGATATGCCAAGACTTTCTGTCATAGAGTCACCTATTTATAATGATTTTTAGCGTTGTGTTACTTCCGTCTATTAATTATTTAACGAGTTTTCCAAGGAAAATAAAACTATTTTTCAGTCATTCCCGCCTACGCGGGAACGACATTAATCAAAATTTCCTTAAGATATAGAAAAAAGTTTTTTTAAATTCTTATCTCAAGCTGCAAACAAAAATATTGATAAAGCACATAGCAATACCTGCTAGGAAAATATTTTTTCCCTATTGTCGAGAATATAGCCATTACCAAAGCCGTGTTGCAGATAGCCGTAACCAATTTGACCCTTATAATTCCATTGCATCAGGGATTGGCTGTACATACCACCAGGTGAAGGCGCCCAGGGGGCGGCATTCAACGCGTGACCTGTTACGGTAAACACTCTGCCATTGATATCGGTGAGATTTAATTCCGCGCCCGTAATTAAAACACCATAGGTGCTGTGAGCCCCTTTGATATCAACAAGAGGAATGACTTCTCCATCCTCAAGGATATAACCACTCAGGGGCTTGCCATAACCTTTTTCATTAGCCACATCCATATCGGACATGGCATGGAAAGCAAGGTTTTTGCTAAAGCCACCATGGGTCCAAAGCAGGTTGCCGAGATTGCGCTCCCTTCTCACACCCCAGCTTCGATCAGCTGTGGCAATGTAGTCAACCTTATAGTTTTTTCCTCTGATGCGCGCGGTGCCACGGACATGTCCGGTAAATTCGCAATGGCCGCTGGACCAGGACTTATCCCAGCTTTCGCCAATCCGTGGCGCTGCAAGGGGATCCATCTCTGGGTCATTGCAATCATAGGGAGCCATAAGAGAGTTCCATTCCAACTCTATCAGCGTGTCCGCATAACCCTCGTACCTGAGCTCATAGCGCTTGAAAGGATCGACGGCATTGACACTCAAGCCGCTGGGCAGAGAGTAATTGGCTAAACTTTTTGGTATCGGCATATGCTGCTGGTTATCCACATACAACTGCTGTTGCACTAACGGGGCAATGCGGTTTTGTATGGTCATGTCGGACATGCAAATGCCGAGATTGGGGCGTGTAACACAATAAAAATTCCCGGAAATGCATTCGCTCGGCACAGCAAAGGGGAAAAAATTGGTTTCGCACGCCTGAACGTCATCGGTAAATCCGCGATGAAATTCAATATCTTCTTTTTTAATCACTATACAACTCCTACTTTAACTGAAATTTCGAAATGATTAATTATCAAATCGATAATTAAATGCCAATCCATAGGTAGCTGGCCTGGCAGCATAACGGCTTACCACATCTTGAATTACAAATTGTGTCGACCAGTAGTATTCATCGGTAATATTTTTTCCCCACAAGCCAAGAGACCATTTTCCATCTGGCGCAGACACACCAAGGCGCATATCAACGGTTGTGAAGTCTGTAATCCTGGTCATTTCCGGATTGCCAAAAGTGGAGTTTGACTCACTGTTGTAGAGCAAACTGACGCCCGCATAAAATTCCATATTCGCTGAAATAGGTGTTCTATAATCCAGATCTGCCGTGAGGTATTTTTCCGGCGTAAACGGGAGACTTGAGCCACTGAAATCGCCCTGCTGGCGGACACCATTAATACCTAATTCACTCTGGCCAGTAAGGATATTGACAAATGTATAGTACTCATCAACCTCACTCTCGAGATAAGTTCCAGCGAGCCTTGCCGTCAGACTGGAAACAGGCATCCAGACAATATCAAACTCAGCCCCCTGGATACTTGATTCGGGTATATTGACCAGCTTATCGAGCTGATTGAATACGGGATCTTTAATGATTCCACGCACCTGCTTATCTTGATAATCATAGTCAAATACCGCACCATTAAACTGCAGACGCTTGTCAAGCATGGACCATTTAAAACCAAGTTCATACGCTAATACGGATTCCTGATTAATCGGATCGAATTGTGCTGTAGTGGAAGCGGGAATAAGCGCAAAATTCCCTGTTTTATACCCTTTGGAGACCAGGCCATAAATAAGCAAATCATCGGTTGCGTCATAATTAAGACCTAAACGCCAGGAAACATTATCTTCTTCCAAAGACCCTTCATGAGGGACTCTAGATAAAGCAAGAGTATTCTCGTCAAGACTCAGGCAATCTTCAAAATTGGCCTGACTGGTTCCAGGAGCTATACCGCGCAGGACATCAGAAAAAAACGCGAAGCTTTGAAGCATTCCCGCGTCGCCATAGTGGAGACAGGAAGTAGAATCAGTTTCATTTTCGGCATAGCGGGCACCCGCCAGAAGGGTGATTGATTCAGTGACACCATATTCGATATTGGCAAATATCGCCGAGTCCGTGATGTCTTGAGTAAGAGTCGAGATAGAATCATTAATCCAGGGACCACCGGGAAGAAGAGAAGTGTTTGTGGCATCCCCCGTTAATATATTTTGCCCAGTGACAACATCATTAGTGGCATAGTTAAGTCCCACAAGCCATTCCAGCTGATCTCCGGTTCCCGACAGCCGCAATTCCTGGGAAAATGAATCCACATCACTCGTAACGCCGATATTACCAACTAGTAAACGAGTGCCATCGGGATCGATAGCGTAATATTCCTCAAATTCGGCATATGATGTCAGACTAGTAAGGGTTAGCGAATCTGTGAGCTCAATATCAGCCCTCAATGTAATCTGATGAAAACTGTCGTCTCGCTCAGGTCGTTCTCCCCAGCCCAGCATATTCATATTGGGATAAGGCCCCCAATCGGCACTTCTGCTGTTATTGGGGGCTGTCTGCAGGCTTTTCAGAACATCAATGCGCCGCTGTGTTTCAGGAATGTCCGCCAACAGTGCTGCCGACGGATCCGGAGTTTGCAACAACAAGCCTTTAAATTGTGCCTGCTGCGTCTCGGATTTATCCGTCCAGCCGTTTATACCAAAAAGTACTGTGGCGGATTCTGTCGGCTCCCACAGCAGTTGGCCGCGATACTTAAATACTTCCTCGTCGCCCAGCTTTTCTCCTGTGCGATAATTCTGCTGCCAACCATCTGAGTTGATTGAACCTGCGGCCAGTCGTCCCGACACAGTTTCAGTGAGGCCACCACTGACATAGCCTTCGATCTCTGAACGATTGAATCTGCCATAGGAACCACTAATCCCAGATTCAAACTCATGACTGGGTTTGGCGGCAATATAGTTGATGGCGCCACCGGTTGAGTTTTGCCCGAACAACAATCCTTGCGGCCCTTTGAGCACTTCCACTCGCTCTAAATCAAGAGTAGCCCCTTTGGTATAAGCCGAGTAAGGTAGTGGAACCTCATCAACATACACACTCACTGTTGGGCTGGCGCCAAGGGAATAATCGTTAAAGCCAACACCTCTAATGGTAAAAAGCGGCGTACCATTTTGACTCGCTTGATAAGTAAGCCCTGGCACCACTTTCACCAGATCTGACACATCGGATACCCCCATAACACTCAACTGTTCGCGACCAACAGCAGAAATACTCATTCCGACTTCATTGATTGACTGCTGTCTTTTTTGCGCTGTCACCACGATTTCTTCCAACGTGGCAGCAAGCACATTTTGCTGGGAAAGAACAAAGGAAGTAAAAAAAGCTGTTGCAAGGTATTTTTTGTTATACATAATACTTTTCCTCTTTATATTTATTGCCCGCGTTTTTAGTTTCCAGTTACAATGAAAATTATTATTGAAACCGGCAACTTAGTAACACTATAATCACAACAGCAGCATCATGTATATCACAAATTTTTATGATTTTTTATACGTTTTTGCAAACCGAATAACACTAACAACCCTGCTGAAGCCTTGAGATTTTTATGTCCATACTCGATCAAGCCCAACTGATGAACTCTGTCCATCAATCTCCCCCAATCACCCATATCATTGGTGACGGCCTGGCGAAGTGCTCCCTGCAACGATGGCAGGTTTACTTGAAAGAACATTCAATACCAAAATTTTCCTATCCAATGATTGCATTACAGATTGCCGGCCCTACAAAAATCTACAGAACCGATAAAATGAAAAAATTATCCGCAGACTACGTAATGCCTGGAGATGTTGCGATTATTCCTGCCAATCAGGAATTGGGTTGGGCAATCAATGGCAGGGTTGATATTGCAGTTTTAATTTTTGAGCATCCTGATACCAGAGAATCTCTTGAAAAAATCTATGAAAATATTCTACTTAAAAAGGATGGTTACAATCGTGTAGGGTCATTTTCTGATTCGTATTTATTTTCGACCTGCAACCATCTTTTGACCATATTCGATTCAGAACAAATAAACATACCCTCAGAAAACTATATCAATAGCGCATTTCTCGCCCTTGAAAATTACATCGTCAATTACTTTGGCAGCGACAGAACCCCCACAGTTTATTCGGGAAAAAAACTATCACACCCTGTCAGTTATACAATAAAACGTCTGAATCATGATCTTTCAAATCCACCGCAAATTTCCACCATAGCTGATGAATTAAAATTAACACAGGCCTTTTTAACGAAAAAATTCAAGCACGAAACCGATGTCTCCCCGTATCAATTTCTCCTTTTGCTTCGCATCAAAAGAGCAAAGCAATTCCTGGTCGAAACTGATATTCCCATATCCGACATAGCGGACGAAACAGGATTTTGCAGCCAGGCTCACTTGACCCGCCATTTTGCCAAAATTGTCGGCATTACACCCTTGAAATTTCGTCAGCATTCAAAGAATAAAATCTCAAAATTTAGCTAGCCGGGATTTGAGGGCGCACGGCGATCGCTGAGGGCTGCGATTGATGCATCTGGCACAACCCATAAAAAATGACAATGATGATTAATCCTCAGAAAACAGCGACAACCCTGATGCTATTCTGCACCGTGATTTTTAATCCAGCTCGAGAACATGGCGAATTTCCGGCATCATTCTTTGCACACAATCAGCGCCTTCCGCTATAGCCTCCGCTGCCCGGTAAAATTCCAGCAAGCCTATAGCTGGAAGTTTTGGCGACAACACAATGTCTGGAGGATCTCCGGCCATGCGGCTGCGGGTAATGCGATCCTGAACAATATTGATTGAGCTGGCAATAGCGCTGAAAAAGCTCGGTGCCTGTTCCTCTTTTTTGGCGCCCGAAAATGCCGAGCTGGCGTAGTCGGCCAGCAGCCCGGAAATTTTATCCACCACACCCAGGTTCTGGATTTTTTCGTCATCGTCATGGTGTTCCGGCTCCGTATCTGAATCATCGCGATGCCAATGGCGGCCGACAAGGTCGCCATTAAGATTGACGGCAATCACGACATCAGCCCCCAGGGCGCGACAGACAGAAACCGGCACCGGGTTGACCAGGCCGCCATCCACCAGCCATTTATCGTTGTTTTTAAGGGCGTGAAAAATGCCGGGAAGGGCAATAGACGCCCAGACGGCATCGAGCATGGCGCCGTCCGTCAGCCAGATCTCCCTGCCGCTATTCAGATCTGTCGCCACTGCCGCATAGCGACGCTCGGCGTCCTCAATCAGAGCCTTTTTGCCAGCAACGTGTTTTTGAAGAAAATACCCGAGCTTTGCGGTATCCACAAAGCCGTTGAACGAGGAGTTGATGCCAAAAAACTTGGCGGTTTCAAATTTTGTCAGGGCAGTGACGGCTCGCTGTAATTTTTTCAGATTATTTGACACATAGGCAGCGCCGACCAAAGCACCGATAGAGGTACCGCAGACGATATCCGCCTCTATGCCCTCCTTTGCGAGGGCGTTGATGACGCCTATATGCGCCCAGCCCCGAGCGGCGCCACTGCCGAGAGCGAGACCAATTTTGAATTTTTTCATTGCCGATCCTGAGTCAATAACTGCGGTTATTTAACCCTTAGATCATCTACCGTGCAATTTTCGCGTCAAACGGTCTTCGCCCGACAACTTTGCGGTGGCATCTCACACACCTGAAAGAAAGCGATCTCCGCCAATCATCCTGTCTGCACCGAGAACGATGCCGTCATCAAAATGCCACTCGCCACTGTGCGCAGCTTCCGGCTTGGCATCCTGATCCGGGGAGACGATGTCCAAAAAGCGGGCGGCCTCTCTATAGAGATCAGGCCGGTAGCACTGCTGTACCAGCGCCTGACAGTGGTCGTCACTGATTTTTTTGCCCAGCAATACAGCACTGCTTTTCACCATCCACTGCGCCTGGGAGCGCCAGGGGAAGCCGGCAAAATAGCGGCCAAAGACATGGAAGTCGCGAATGGCCACCGGGGGCAAATGCTTGGCAATACTGAAATGACCCGACAGGGATGGCATCAGGATTTTTACCGGCAGATCCAGGTATTCCGGCCTGCTGAGGATTTCGGCTACCAGGGTTCGCTGCTGGGGATCGCTGAGGGACTGGCAGGCTTCCATCAGCGCCAGCCGCAAGCGCAGATGGGTGCCGGGAAAATGGTTATGCCAGGTTTCGGTGACCCCCAGAACCTTTTCCGGAGCGTTGTTCCAGATGTCATAACCGACGGCGGCAACGGCGCCGGAGCCCTGCTGCACGGCTAGAGTATTCCAGGGTTCGCCGACACAGAAACCGTCGATAATACCCCGGGCGAGGCTGTCGCCCATCTGTTCCGGCGGCAGCACGATAATGCGCACATCCCGATCCGGGTCGATACCTCCGGCTTTCAGCCACATGCGCAGCTGAAAAGTGTGCATGGAAAACATGTGCACCGTGGCCAGGGTGAGCACATCCTGATCACGGTTTGCGTCAATATGGCGCGCCAGCGCCTGGGTCATACCAGCGGCATCTGGATTTTTTTCCCAATGGAGCTTTTCCCACAGCGCCCGCGACAGGGTAATGGCATTGCCGTTGAGACTGAGGGACAAGCCTGTAAGCAGATTTGCCCGCAAGCCGCCGGCGCCAAAACTGGTCATCATGGGCAGAGGCGCCAGCAAATGGGCGGCATCCAAAGCCCCCACCACCAATTTGTCGCGCAGATTGGCCCAGGACACTTCACGGAGCAGTTCAACATCAAGGCCAAAGCGGGAAAACAGGCCGGTGGCCTGAGCCAGCACCAGAGGCGCACTGTCGGTGAGTCTCATAAAACCCACTTTGAGGTGCTCTTTCTCCGGTGGCGGCAGATGCTTTGTTACGGTCATTTTTTACTCCCTCGGCCTTTGGGGGAAAGGGTCGCCAGCACTGTTTTGGCGACATCCGGCAAGCGCTGATTGTTATCCATAGCCAATTTGTTGAGCAATTTGTGAGCGTCCTCCTCACTGAGTTTCTGATAGGCCATCAGCAAGCCTTTGGCCTGCTCCACCAGTTTGCGGTCTTCCAATTGGATTTTGGCGCTGTTGAGCTGGTCGCGAAGCGCCTGAAAGGAACGAAACTGGGCGATGGCGACATCGATGACCGGTTTGACATGTTCGGGGTTGATGCCGCCGACGAGGTAGGTACTGATGCCCGCGTTGACCGCCTGGTTGATGTATTCAGGGTCTTCTTCCTGAGTAAACATCACCACCGGCCTCGGATTGTGATGGTTGACGATGGCGAGGCTCTCAAGCACATCGCGATCGGGGGATTCCAGGTCGATAAGGACCACATCGGGGCTGTGCTGTTCAATCTGATAAAGCAAACCGGTGGCGGAGGGAATTACAGACACCACCTCATAACCGCAGTCCCAGAGGCGCTCCTCCACCAGCTGGGCGCGCTCGGGGTTGTCATCAACCAGCATGACGCGCACAGTTTGCGTTGAGCCTGGGGTTTTCACTGGGTATCACCAGAAATTTGTGGGGCAAGATCCTGCCGGGAGGCAGAATTATACGCAAAAACGGCACAGTCACTATGCCCTCCCCGCGGCAAACCCGGAAAATCCACAATGGACATGCTGACCTGTCCCACAGACTCAGAAATTTGCCATCAGTGAAAACCACACTTTTTCCGTATCCACAGAAAAATCATCGGCGTTGTAATCGGCGTATTTAAGCTCGACACTCAGATACTGATTGATTGGATAGGTGGCCACCAGGTCGACCTCGGAACCATAATTCATGCTGCCTTCGTCGGCGCTAAAATCGTGGTAGAAGGCGCCAACAGCAACCTTGCCAATTGAAGCGGTGATACCGCCATAACTATCTTCGATGCCGTTGCTGGGGGTTGCCAGAAAAATATCCGCCCAGCCCTGAAATTTATGCAGCGTCGCCAGCGGCGTGGTAAATCCTTTAACGCCATCATCGCTGCCGAGCAACTCATACCCGGCAATCAGAGTCACAGGCTGTATTTTCACCTTGCCTTCCAGCGCCAGATAAAGGGCGTCATAAGCAATGGGGTTATCGCCGTAATCGGATTGAGTCGCCACGGTGGCGGAAATGGCAAAGGGATCAAAAACAGCGTCATAACCGACACCGTAAGTCATGCTCGACAACGCCGCCGCCTCGTCAAAATCCAGGGCGTAGACAAAGCCGTTGAGCTTGCCGCCGGGAATCGCCGCCGTCGCCAGCAGAATATGGGACTTGCTGTCGAATTCCGTGGCCTGGGAACTGGTGCCGGAGCCTTCAAAAATACGGTTCACATTCCAGATATAGCTGTAATCCAGAGTGTAACCGCCAGCGCCATGGTTGAAGGAAACAGCGTCAAAGGTCTGTTCGTTCTGGCGCCAGGCAACACCGCCAACAAAGCGCTGTCCACCGTGGTTAATGCGCTGCCGCCCGGCGGTGGCGCTGGTTGCCGCGGAAAAGCCATATTTCAGCCAGGCCTGATTAATCTCGGTGCCCACCGGGTCGGCCACCACGGAGTGGGTGCCGAAATGACTGTCGTCCGTCATAAACGAGTTATAGTCATCAGCGCCAATGGTCATGACATCGTCAGCCTCCAGCAATGCGCTAAAGCCGCTGACAGTGGCTGTTTTGAGGGTCAAGCGACTCCTCAATGTCGATGCCCTGGCATCTTCAAGAGCATTGTCCTGAGCGACTGTTTCATAGCGATAGCGCAAATTAAGGTTCGCGGAGCCCTCGGAAACCATTTTGGCAACGGCATCCGTGACTGCTTCGCCCTGGGCACTCATTGCCAGCGCGGCCAGTGCCACTGCGGCTACAGGTCTGTAAACCCGAGATGAAATTTTCATGCTGTTCTCCAGAAAAAAGTGAGCAAAAAATAAAAAAAGCCTGCCCGGTGAAGGGGCAGGCTTCATTACCTGAATTTCTTGGCGATGTTTGCGTAGTGGACGGATTTCAAGAGCCATGCGCACAGACAACAATTCAAATTTTGTGCCAAAAATTTTTCTCATGTTTTTCATGGCATTATCAAAAAATTTAACACTACTATTGCTTGCCTTGGCATTAAGTTGTGCAATCATCAGCACCAATACGCCGCCACCGCAAGGCCGTGCACCATTAACGACATTATTTTCCCGAGTGCAGAAGGGTTAGAATGTGCAAAAACAGCAACCATTTGAAATGAAAAAAAAATCGCCACAATCAGCCATCCACGAAAACCTGCGCACTCTCTGCCTGATCAGACTGATTCCATTGATGGGCATGTTTTATGGCGCCTATTACCTGCTTGGCGAGGGCGCCACCCACTTGCACTGGGACTTTATTTTTGCCCTGCTGGGTTCTTTTATTTTAATGGTGGCAATTACCTGGCTGCGCAGTTTGCGCTCATCCGTCATTAGTCAGCGCGAGTTTTTTGCCCATCTGGCGGCGGACATTGGCATCTACACCTTATTGATGTTTAACACTGGAGGGGCGGCTAACCCTTTTATTTCCTATCTGTTGGTGCCGGTGACCATCGCGGCCATAACCCTGCCCGCAGTGCTCACCTGGATTACCGGCTTTATCTGCCTGGGCGCCTATTCCACGCTGCTGTTTTGGTATATTCCCCTGCCTATTATCGCCCCGGAGCACAGCCACCACAGCGCAGGACTCAATCCGCATCTTGTCGGCATGTGGATGAATTTTGTCGTCAGCGCCGCATTGATTGCCTATTTCGTCAACAAAATGGCGCGCACAATTAACGAACAGGAAAAAACCCTCAACCGGCAAAAAGAGCGGCAGCTGGAAGACGAACAGTTACTGGCGGTTGCCACCCTCGCCGCCAGCGCCGCCCATGAACTGGGCACGCCCCTCAACACCATGAAACTGGTGCTAGCGGATCTCGAGCCGCCGCCTGGGGCGATGGCGGCGGATATAGACATTCTGCGCAACCAGATCGATCGCTGTCAGGCGACACTGAAAAAATTGTCCGGCACTGCCCGCAGTTATTCCATAAAGGATCAGGGGGAAATTTCTGCGCAAACCTATTTCGACCAGCTTTTTGAAAACTGGCTGGTCATGCGCCCGGATGTTAATGCCCGTATTACCCTCAACGGCACTGAGAATACGGCCACGATTTTTCACCAGGGTCTCACCGCGTCCCTTTACAACCTCCTCAACAACGCTGCCGATGCCAGTGCAAAAGTGGACATTGGTGTCGACTGGAATAACCGGGAGGCGACCATCACCATCAGGGACTATGGCGCTGGCATCAGCACCAGCATCACTGGCGACAAACCCCTGGAAAGCGACAAACCTTCCGGCATGGGACTGGGACTGTTTCTGACCCGCTCCATACTCGCCCGCCACGGCGGCACAATTACCCTCACCACTCACAGTGACGGGGGTACTCAGGCTCGCGTGGTGATTCCCCTGAGGGCAAGCCATGACTGAGCACGTGGATTTTCTCATTATTGATGACGACATTACCTTCGCCAGGGTTCTGGCGCGCAGCCTGGCAAAAAGGGGCTACCAGGTCGCCACGGCTCAGGATGACGACGGCGCGCTCCAGGCCTGCAGCGCCCGCACACCCGCCAACATCGTTCTCGATTTGAAACTACAGCAGAGCTCCGGCCTCAATCTGATCGCCCGTCTCAAACACCTGTTGCCCACCGCCCGCATTGTCATTCTCACCGGCTATTCCAGCATTCCCACCACGGTGGAAGCCATCAAGCTGGGCGCCACCAACTACCTGTGCAAACCCGCTTCCGTGGATGAAATTATCGACGCCTTTGGCCACACCCAGGCCAATCCCGGTGTTGATGTCCCCCTCCAGCCGCCCTCGGTGGATCGCCTTGAATGGGAACATATTCAGCGAGTGCTGAGCGACAATGAGGGCAATATTTCTGCCACCGCGAGAGCCTTGAATATGCATAGGCGCACCCTGCAGAGAAAGCTGCAAAAACGGCCGGTTAAAAACTGAAGGACGCCATTTTGCCGCTGTCCATAGCCGCCGGTTTTGCCCTTCGCGCTTCCCGCTGCTTCCAGACTTTTTCATGGAAGTAAAACGCCACCGTATTCACCGCAGGTTCAACCACCGCCAGGGCGCCGCCGATCACCAGGCTGCCCGTCATCAGGTAGGCCACACTGAATGCGATTGAGAAATGCATAATGGCGAAGGTGATTGTCTTGGTCATGGTGGCTCTCCCGCCGGATCATTGCTGACAAGAGAATAATAGTTATTATCATTTATAATTTAAAATATATTGTTGGTATCAAATTGATAGCAAATAACTATAAATTGCCACAGCGCAGCTGGCTTCAGGATGAAAGGGCGCGCCTGCTACGAAAAAAACCTGTGATGATTTGGCTACAGGCGTCGGCAAGCACTCCCTCGGCCCATTCAACTTTATGGTTGTAGTGGCGACTGTCCAGAAGCTGTAACTGACTCACCACGGCGCCCGCTCTGGGTTCGCGGGCGCCAAACACCAGGCGGCCAATGCGGGCGTGAATCAATGCGCCCACACACATGGTACAGGGCTCAATGGTGACATAGAGGGTGGTGCCGGGAAGGCGATAATTGCCGACAGCCGAGGCCGCATCGCGCAGACAGTGGATTTCCGCATGGCAACTGGGATCGCAGGCGGCAATGGGATGATTGAAGCCGCGGCCTATAACCTCGCCATTGGCCACCAGCACCGCACCCACAGGCACCTCGCCGCCATCGTAGGCGCGTTGCGCCATTGCCAGCGCTTGCTGCATCCAGATTTCATCGTCGCTTTGCTGCTGCACCGGTTTTTCACCCGTTCGCTATTCCGATTCAGCCGCAATTGTAATCGGCCTCCGCCTTGACGGGAAATAAACCGTGATAGCATTGCCACTGTGTACTGACCTGGAGCCGCAAAGTGGCTGTGACAAACCATGATTAAACTGGGAAAACGCATCGCCATTATCGCCATGCTCTTGGCGCTGCTGTGTATCGCACCTATCGCCCTCTATATTGCCTTTGGCCCGGAAGATGGCAATCCCATCGGCCTGGGGTTGCTGATGGTCATTGGCATGCCGTTTTTTTCCTCCATCTCCGTGATCGGCCTGGGTATCTGGGCTGTCGGTGAAATTCGCCTGGGGAAAAATCAGCGCAACTCCCCCCATTGATGCAACCTCGCATTCTTGTCTCGCATCCATGCCCTGACAATCGTGATAGGAGCTGCGAGCCAACACCAGCCATTTTTTACCCTCAACAGCTTTAGCGCACAGGCAACGGATCGCAAACAGATTGTGGAACAGCAAGTCTTACGCCCAGCCAAACGTGCCCGACTTTAAATATCTGATTTTTCATATATATAAATACTTATATATTAAAAATTTCAACGGTATAATCGGTCGCAATCACCAGAGAAGCTGCCATGAAAAAATCCGTTCTCTTTCTGTGTACGGCAAACTCCGCCCGCTCCATTATGGCGGAAGCTGTGCTGCGCTCCCAGGCGGGCGACCTGTTTGATGTTTTCAGCGCCGGCACAGAACCGGGGCGGGTAGACAGCCGTGCCGTCGATGCCCTGGTCTCGTTCGGCATCGAACCCGGCAAACCCAGTGCCAAATCCGTGGCCAGTCTCGCGGATCGCCATTTTGATTTTGTCATTACCCTGTGCAGCAAGGCGCGCCAGGAATGCCGCCACTGGCCGGGCAGCGGCGTGGTGATGGACTGGGACTTTGCCGACCCGGCCCAGAGCCATGATCCCCGCGCCTTCAAGCACTGCCTTCAGGAAATCAGTGAGCGCATTCGCCTCTTCGTGCTCGTCAACAGCAAACAGACCACAAATAAAAGCAAAGCCCTGTCGGCGCTCGCATTCTTTAAAGCCCTGGCGGATGAAACCCGATTGCTGAGCCTGCTGCTTATTCAGGAAGAAGACGAATTGTGCGTCTGTGAGCTGGTGGCGGCGCTGGATATGCCGCAACCGAAAATTTCCCGCCACCTTGCCCAGCTGCGCACCCTGGGTGTGCTCCTGGATCGCCGCCAGGGGCAGTGGATCTACTACCGCATTCACCCCCTCCTCAGTGAGTGGATGGCAAATGTATTGCGTCAGACCGGAGACAACAATCAGGCATTGCTGCAACAAAGTAGCGCTCGGCTGGCTGCCATGGCAGACAGGCCAACCACCTGCGCAAGCTCCCGTTAACGCCACAACCCGAAGGTACAGTATGGGAATTTTTGAACGCTATCTGACTCTCTGGGTGGGGCTTTGCATCATTGTCGGCGTCATTCTGGGTAATTTTTCCCCCGGTCTGTTTACGCAGGTGGCGGCGCTGGAATATGCCCATGTTAATCTCGTGGTGGCGGTGTTTATTTGGGTGATGATCTACCCGATGATGGTGCAGATCGATTTTCGCGCCGTTCGCGATGTGGGTAGACGCCCCAAAGGCCTGCTGCTGACCCTGGTCATCAACTGGCTGATCAAACCCTTCACGATGGCGGCGCTGGGCTGGCTGTTTTTCCGCGTCCTCTTTGCCGACTGGGTCGACCCCCACAGCGCGGGAGAATATATCGCCGGCATGATTCTCCTTGGCGTTGCCCCTTGTACGGCCATGGTGTTTGTGTGGAGCCAGCTCACCAAGGGCGACCCCAACTACACCTTGGTGCAAGTGTCCATCAACGACATTATTATGGTGTTTGCCTTTGCGCCCCTCGCTGCCTTTTTGCTGGGTGTCAGCGATATCAGCGTACCCTGGGAAACCCTGCTGCTGTCCACCGTTCTCTACGTGGTGCTGCCGCTGATAGCCGGTGTGTTGACCCGCCACTGGCTGGAACGCAAGGGCGACAGCGCAGGCCTCGACAGATTTCTCCACACCCTCAAACCCTGGTCAATTCTCGGCCTATTGGCAACGGTAGTGCTGTTGTTTGGTTTTCAGGCGCAAACCATTATCGCCCAACCCCAGACCATCGGCCTTATCGCCATACCTCTACTGATTCAGACCTACGGTATTTTTATCATCGCCTATGCCGCTGCCCACTGGTTGCGCCTGCCCCACAACGTGGCTGCACCCGCCTGCATGATCGGCACCTCGAATTTTTTTGAACTGGCAGTGGCGGTGGCCATCTCCCTGTTTGGCCTTCATTCCGGCGCTGCCCTGGCAACGGTGGTAGGCGTGCTGGTTGAAGTGCCGGTGATGCTGTCCCTGGTGGCCATTGCCAATCGCACCCGCCATTGGTTTGACGGCAGTTCGCACTAATTTTTGACAGGAGTTTTTACCATGACCATCAAGATCGGCATCAACGGCTTTGGCCGCATGGGGCGCCTTACCCTCAGGACGCTGTTTGACAGAGCGAACATCCGCTGCATTCAGATCAATGACCCCGCAGGAGGTGCAGCAACCCTCGCCCACCTGCTGAACTTTGATTCGGTACACGGTCGTTGGCGCCATCAAGCCGAGGCGGATGGCAGCACCATAACCATTAACAACGGCAAACCCATCGCCGTGACCGCCAACAAAACCATTGCTGACAGCGACTGGTCGGGCTGTGACCTGGTGATCGAAGCCTCTGGCAAAATGAAAACCAAAGCGGTACTGGGCGAGTATCTGGCTCAGGGCGTCAAACGCGTGGTGGTGACCGCGCCCGTGAAAGAAGACGGGGTGCTCAATGTGGTCATGGGTGTCAACGATCACCTCTACGACCCGGCACAGTTTCCTATTGTCACTGCAGCTTCTTGTACCACCAACTGTCTCGCGCCTGTAGTCAAGGTGATCCATGAAACCCTGGGCATTGTCCACGGATCCATGACCACCATTCACAGCATTACCAACACCCAGACCATTCTCGACGCCCCCCACAAGGATTTGCGCCGCGCCCGCGCCTGCGGCGAAAGCCTGATTCCCACCACCACCGGCTCGGCCACCGCCATCACCCACATCTTTCCCGAACTCAAGGGCAAACTGAATGGCCATGCGGTGCGGGTGCCATTGGCCAACGCCTCGCTGACAGACTGTGTCTTTGAAGTGGCGCGGCCAACCAGCGTCGAAGAGGTCAACGATCTCCTCAGGGCAGCTGCCGACAACGAACTGAATGGCATTCTTGGTTATGAGGAGCGGCCGCTGGTCTCCATCGATTATCGAACTGATCCCCGTTCCAGCATTATCGACGCCCTGTCCACGCTGGTCATCAACGGCACCCAGGTAAAAATTTACGCCTGGTACGACAACGAATGGGGCTACGCCAATCGCACGGCGGAACTTGCCCTCAAGGTTGCCGCCCGCGATCAGGTGAGATAAATCGAGGTGCTGGGGCAGCTATCCGCAGAAATTCGCCAGTACCTGGTGGTCACCGGCAACTACTGGGCGTTCACCCTCAGCGACGGCGCCCTGCGCATGCTGGTGGTGCTGCATTTTCACAGCCTCGGCTACTCGCCCCTGAATATCGCCCTGCTGTTTTTGTTTTACGAAATCTTTGGCGTTATCACCAATCTGCTGGGCGGTTGGCTCGGTGCCCATCTGGGGCTCAATCGCACCATGAATATCGGTCTCGCCCTTCAGGTGATCGCCCTGTCCATGCTGCTGGTGCCCACGGCCCTGCTTACCGTACCCTGGGTGATGGCGGCGCAGGCGCTGTCTGGTATCGCCAAGGATCTCAACAAAATGAGCGCCAAAAGTGCGATTAAATTGTTGGTGCCTGAAAATGCCCACAGCACCCTGTACCATTGGGTGGCCATTCTCACCGGCTCGAAAAATGCCCTCAAGGGCGCAGGGTTTTTTCTCGGCGGCGCTCTCTTGATGTGGCTGGGGTTTGTCGGCGCTGTCGCCGCCATGGCAATAGCGCTGGCGCTGGTGTGGCTGGCGAGCCTGGTGTTGCTGAAAAAGGATCTCGGCAGAGCGAAAAGTAAACCCCGGTTTCGCGATATTTTTTCCAAAAGCCGTGCCATCAACATTCTCTCGGCGGCGCGCATGTGCCTGTTCGCCGCCCGGGATGCGTGGTTTGTGGTGGCGCTGCCGGTATTTTTGGCGCAAACACTTGACTGGGATCACTGGCAGACCGGCGGCTTTTTGGCACTCTGGGTCATCGGCTACGGCGCGGTGCAGGCAATAGCGCCGCGAATTACCGGCAATGCCAGCAACAAAGTCCCCGATGGCCGCAGCGCCCTCCTGTGGGTGGCGGCACTGGCGCTGCTGCCAGGTTTGATTGCCCTGGCATTGACCGCGCCATTGCCTGTGGCAGTGAATCCAGGAGCCATATTGATCGCCGGGCTATTGCTGTTTGGCGCTGTGTTTGCGATCAATTCATCCCTACACAGCTACCTGATTGTCAGCTATGCTGGCAGTGATGGCGTGTCACTGGATGTGGGCTTCTACTATATGGCCAACGCCATGGGGCGACTGATCGGCACACTGTTGTCGGGCTCGGTGTTTCAGTTGGCGGGGCAAGAAGTCAACGGCCTTGCGGCCTGTCTGTGGATTTCCACCCTGCTGCTGGCGGCGGCCACAATCATTTCCCTGGGGTTACCTGTAGCAACGCACAGTAAAGAAAAAGAGCACTAAAAATGAAAAACCCGCTTCTGGAGCAATATCGCAGCAATCCCCGTGAAGGCAATTTGCTCCTCTTCATGGTTACCACTTTTTTACTGATCTATTTTCTTCCCGTTGGCACGGAGCGCTTTGACAATGCCGTGCTGGAAGCGGTGCGCCTGACCAACTGGTATGCCCGCGAGCATGTGGTGCTCTGCCTGCTGCCCGCTTTTGTTATCGCTGGCGCCATGGCGGTTTATATTAGCCAGGGTTCGGTGATGCACTATCTGGGACCACAGGCCTCAAAACCGCTGGCTTTCGGTGTCGCCTCCGTGTCTGGCACACTATTGGCGGTCTGTTCATGCACCGTGCTGCCACTGTTTGGCGGCATCTATAAGCGCGGCGCCGGCCTGGGTGCGGCCATTACGTTTCTCTATTCAGGACCCGCTATCAATATTATGGCTATTGTAGTTACAGCCAAAGTGTTGGGTGCAGAGATCGGCATTGCCCGCGCCGTCGGCGCCATTGGCTTTGCCCTGATCATTGGCACCATCATGCACCTTATCTATCGCAAAGAAGAGGCGCAACGCGCCACCGTCAACGGTCGCGGCTTTGACGGTGACAGCCCAGAAAAACCCATTGCCGTGGTAACGGTTTTTTTCGTACTGATGGTTGGCATCCTTGTGTTTGCCAACTGGGCGGCGGCGGACAATCCAGCCTGGATGCAGGTATACGCCTGGAAATGGCCGATCACCGCCCTGTTGTCACTGGCGCTTGGCGGCTTGCTGGTGTGGCGTTGGCAGTGGCCGCTGGCGCAGATGCTGATGCTGGTGGCAGTGATCACCGCAACGGCCTTTGTTGTTCCTGGCGTGCCCGAATTGCCCTTTGCCCTCGGCATCTCGGGGCTGATGCTCATGGCGACGCTGCGGGAACAGGATCGCGAATGGTCGCTACAGAGCTGGGATTTTGCCAAACAGATACTGCCGCTGTTGTTGGCTGGCGTTTTTATCGCCGGGCTGGCATTGGGACGCCCAGGTCACGAAGGGCTGATTCCCTCCCAGTGGGTTGCCGCTGCGGTGGGCGATAATACGCTGACATCCACCGTTATCGCCGCTGTCCTTGGCGCTTTGATGTATTTCTCCACCCTCACCGAAGTCCCCATCGTCGAAGCGCTGATGGGTTCCGGCATGGGCAAAGGCCCCGCACTGGCGCTGCTGTTGGCAGATCCTGCGCTGTCTCTACCCAATATGCTGGTCATTCGCACTATTCTCGGCACCGAAAAAACCCTGGTCTATTGCGCTTTGGTCGTGGTCATGGCCACCATTAGCGGTTTTGTCTACGGCAACTGGTGGTAATTTTGGGGCGATTTATTAACAACTCAGAGGATAAGAATCATGAAATTCACCATCTATGGCAGCGGCTGCGCCAAATGCAAGCAACTCACCGCCAACGCGGAAGACGCCGCCAGAGCCCTTGCTATCGACTACCAGATTGAAAAAATCACCGATACCAACGCTATTATCGATGCCGGAATTATGCGCACCCCGGCGCTGGCGGTGGATGACAATATTATTAGCGAAGGCAAGGTTGCCAGTACCGAGGATATTAAAAAAATGCTGCCCCCAAGCTGACAATCATTTTAGAAATTTTTGGCATGACCAGAGTGTCGCCGCTGGCAGCGTATTGCACACAAGGCATCTGCACTGGCGCCACACCAAAAACAAGTACCCTCAATGACCACAGGGTGGCAATGCAACTAATTTTTCAACCTCTGCTCAGGCACTCTACTGCCATTTTCCTATTGCTGTCTTTGAGTCTGCTGAGCTGGTCTCAGGCAATGGCTGCTACGGCTGACCTTACCCCCAAGTTAGCACCACTCTCTTGATGAGAAATCCATTTTAAGCAGCTCTGCTTGCAAAGGCTACGGGTGTCATGTATTTCAATGTGCTGTGTGGCCGCTCATGGTTGTAGTGGTACCTCCAGGCATCGATGATTTCTGTAGCGTCGTCCAAACTTCGAAACCAATGTTGATTCAAACATTCCTGTCGGAAGCGACCATTGAGACTCTCAACAAAGGCATTCTGGGTAGGTTTGCCAGGCTGAATGAACGCCAAATTGACCCCTGATTCCTTTTGCCAGAAGAACATGGCCTTGCTGGTAAACTCAGTGCCGTTGTCGCAGGTAATCTGATCAGGGGCGCTGCGGCCTTCAATCAGCTGATCAAGGAAGCGACCAACCATAGCGCCAGTAATCGAGAAGGCTACCAACTGGCCTACCAGCTCTTTTGAGTAGTCGTCCTTCACATTGAGTACTCTGAAGCGGCGACCGGTACTGAGCTGATCCGCGACAAAATCCATTGACCAGCGAATATCGGTTCCTAGTGGCACTGCCAGCGGCTGTCGCGGTCGATCCAGCTTTTTCTTGCGACGTGTGCGCAACTGGAGGCCTTCTTCTTTATAAACGCGATAAGTGCGCTTGGGATTGACGACGAGCCCCTCGGCTTTGAGCATACCGTGCAACATGGGGTAACCCAGTGCGTTGTGCTGGCTGGCAAGCTCGCGTAAGCGCACCCTCAAGTCAAGATCCTCCCTGGGAACAGCCTCATAGCGGTAGGCTGTTCGACTGATGCCTGCCAGCATACAGGCGCTTCGTTCACTCAGTTGGTATTGCTCGATCAAGTGAGAAGCCGCCTGTTTACGTCCGGCAGGCTTTACCACTTTTTTGAGAGCACATCCTTCAGGGCTTCAGTCTCCAGCAGCTTTTCTGCCAGGAGTCGCTTGAGCTTGCTGTTCTCAGCTTCGAGTTCTTTGAGCCGTTTCGCCTCATTAACCTCAAGGCCTGCGTATTTACTGCGCCAGTTGTAGAAGGTGCCGCTGGAGATATTGAGGTCGCGGCATATATCGTCAACTTTGGCTCCGGCTTCATGCTGTTTGATGGCTTTGATGATTTGTTCTTCGGTGTAACGCTTCTTCATAGTGAGATCTCCGTTGGGGTAGAGTAACTGGAAATCTCATCGAGGTCATGGTGCTAAAATTGGGGGTAAGGTCACGGCCAACCCTTTGGCAATGGAAATTTTTGTCAGTGACTCCTGCCCTCACTGCGCCGACGCCAAGAATCAACTTCCAGAAATTGCCGCCGCTCCGGTAACCGAATAGACGGTAATCGCCGTGTTGACGGCATACCAACCGAGCCCCGTATGTTCAACAATCTTCATCACCGGCATGCCTTTACGATCCAGCCTGATGACCTGTTTGTGTTTCTCGTGCAGTACCTCTCGCGACTGCTCGCGAGCATCTTCTTTTTCCATATCTAATCACATACCGAGTACTCATCAAAATTCACCGATAATTCGTGCCGAGGCTATAAGTCCAATATTTTTTGGTGTCACCGCGCTTCATATATTCTTTTAGAGAATAACTAATCCATTTTTTATTGGTTCTGATTTTATGCCTTCGTGATTACAGTGCCCTCTCACAATGAAGGAGAGGATTTCACCGTGTCAACCAACAAACAGACATTTAAGAGAACGGCTCTGGCGCTGGGTATTGTAGGCTTGCTGCCCTTGCTGGCTCAGGCCGATGCTAGCACCGAAAGCCGTATACAAACACTGGAGAACGAGTTGCAAGCCCTGAAACAGGAATTGCAACGTCAGTCAAAAGCAGTCAAAAATCATGGCAGCGAAATCCAGAGCCTGTCATTTCCATCTGGAAGTACGGTCATCAACAAAGGTGATGGAAAAAGCCTGAAATTCACCTCCGTCGATGAAAAATACTCATTCCAGGTAGGCGGGCGACTCCAGGCCGATGCAGCCTTTTACGATGGCGACAAAAACGGTTTTGGCAATGAGTTTGGAGACGGCACAAAATTCCGGCGTATCTTTCTCGATGTGCGTGGCATTATCAACAAGGATTGGAATTATCGCTTTCAGTACGACTTTGCGCGCCCCAGCGGGACAGATGCCTCTGCACGAGGCATCCGGGACGCTTACCTCCAATATACTGGCTTTGGCCTTACTCCAATCACAATCGGCAGTCATAGGGAGCCTATTGGTCTTGAACATCTGACCGGTAGCACCAACACCACGTTTATCGAGCGGGCAGTTACCGACGCGTTCAGCGCCGACCGCCATATCGGCATCAGTGTAGGGACGTACAGACCGACATGGACAGCGACGGTTGGTATCTTTGGTGAACGCCCGGAAGGCGATGCTGCCAATGAAGGCAATGAAGGACAGGATATTGCTGGTCGTTTTACCTGGGCACCTGTCGCCCTGGCAGGCAATGTCATTCACCTTGGTATTGCTGGCAGGTTGCATGAGCCTAAGGATTCGACCACAGAGCTTCGCCTGCGCGAACGTCCAGAGTCGAGCATTACCGATATACGCCTGATTGACACAGGCGTGCTGGCGAATGTTGACGATACTAAAACGATAGGTCTCGAAGCAGCCATTGTGCAGGGCCCCTTCTCTGTGCAGTCAGAGTATCTTGCCACAAGGGTCAGTCGCGACTCCGGGCAGGACGATCTGGATTTCAACAGCTGGTATGTCTATGGCAGCTGGTTCCTGACCGGCGAATCACGGGTTTACAAAACCAAAGATGCATTATTTGACCGGGTCAATCCCCTGGACAAAAACCTCGGAGCCTGGGAAGTCGCGCTACGTTATAGCAGTGCCGATCTCAATGATGGCAGCATCATCGGTGGCCAGCAAGATAACCTGACCCTTGGTGTCAACTGGTATGCAACCAACAACATCCGCTTTTCAGCCAACTTCTTGCATCTACTGGATCTAGATCGTCCTGGAAACCGTTACGACGGACAGGATCTGGATACTTTGTTGTTCCGCGCACAAATTGATTTTTAATCGTATTTTTTAAGTTAATCCCAAGGAGACTATCGATGAAACTCTCAAAAAAATGGCCCATCCTGGCGGCTCTGGTACCACTGCTGGCCTTTACCGCCCCGCTGCAAGCAGCCAGCAAGCAGATACTCAACGTATCCTATGACCCGACCCGTGAATTTTATTCTGAATATAACCAGGCCTTTGGCAAATTCTGGCAGGAAAAAAAAGGTGAAAGCCTGACTGTCCAGCAATCCCATGGCGGTGCAGGCAAACAGGCTCGCGCTGTGATCGACGGCCTGGAAGCTGATGTGGTCACCCTGGCACTGGCCTATGATATCGACGAGATCAGCCGCATTACCGGCAAGATTCCCTCCGATTGGCAAAGTCGTTTGCCCCACAACAGCTCACCCTACACCTCCACCATTGTGTTCCTGGTGCGAGCGGGCAACCCCAAGGGCATCAAGGATTGGAACGACCTGGTAAAAGAAGGCGTTGAAGTCATCACACCCAACCCGAAAACCTCCGGTGGCGCCCGCTGGAATTATCTCGCTGCCTGGGGCTATGCCCTGAAACAACCGGGCGGCACTGAAGCCAAAGCGAAGGAATTTGTTACCAAACTGTTCAAAAATGTTTCTGTACTTGATTCAGGTGCACGCGGTTCAACCAATACCTTTGTACAGCGCGGCATTGGCGATGTGTTTATTTCCTGGGAAAACGAAGCATTTCTGGCAGTGAATGAACTGGGTTCGGAGAACTTTGAAATTATCGTACCTTCGATATCCATCCTAGCAGAGCCACCAGTTACCGTCGTCGATGGCATCGCCAAAAAGCGCGGCACGGAAGAAGTCAGCAAAGCTTACCTTGAATACCTGTATTCACCGGAAGGTCAGCGTCTGGCAGCCAAGCACTACTATCGACCCATTGAGCCTCAACATGCAGATCCTGCGGATATTGCCCGCTTTCCCAAAGTAAACCTGTTCACCATCGACGAAGTATTTGAAGGCTGGATCAAAGCCCAGCCCAAGCACTTCGGTGATGGTGGCGTGTTTGACCAAATCTATAGCGTCCAATAACGCTTGAACATTACCAATAATGCCCAGCCACAACGTGGCTGGGCATTAAGGAGTTAGCCAATGACCCTCAAAGCCATCAACGTCCGCAACCAATTTGCCGGTCATGTCAAACGCATCAAGCGCGGTGATGCAGTATCCGAAGTGGAAGTGGATACCGGCCACTGCATCATCACTTCCATTGTCAGTACCGAATCGGTGGATTCCCTGGATCTCAAGCCCGGCTCTGATGTGTTGGCGCTGTTCAAATCCACCGAAGTGGCTCTGGCGACTTACTCGCCAGTGGATTAGCCGGAATTCTTTACAAAGCCAACAGGAGCAGGAGAATCATCATGTCCGAAAAAGTCCTTATTGTTCCCGGCTATCAAGGTAGCGGAGACGCCCACTGGCAAACCTGGCTGGAGAGAAATCTGGCGGGCTGCGAGCGGGTCTCGGGTATCGACTGGAGCAAGCCGTCTTTGCCCCGCTGGGTCGAAAAGATAGGTCGAGCCATTGATGCCTCAACTGATCCTGTGTGGGTGATTGCCCATAGTTTTGGCTGCCTCGCCAGCGCTGCAGCTATTGCCCAGCAGCCCACCAGGATCGCCGGGGCGATTCTGGTGGCGCCCGCAGATCCACAACGCTTCTCTTCGGAAGGTGTGCGTTATCCCAGAGAAGAAACCAACGCGCCCTCTATCGCCAACCTGTTGCCCCAGCATGCTCTGAACATCAATGGCTTGCTGGTGGCCAGCCAGAACGACCCCTGGCTGGCGCTGGACGACGCGCGGATATGGGCCAGGCGGTGGCGGTTGCCGCTGATGAATGCTGGCTATGTCGGCCATATCAACGTGGACTCGGGGTTTGGCCCCTGGCCCCTACTGTTGAGTTTGTTGCATGCCTTGAGGTTCGAATACCACAGAAGCGGGAAACTGGAGAGACGCGTTGCCGCCAACGAGGAATCGAACGTATTACCCTTTTACTCGACGCGCGCACCAGCTCATCGGTAAGTGGCTTATTTGTAACCAGGGAGAATTTAGATCTCACTCAACCTTAAAAAGGAGCATCCCATGACACTGAAACTGGGCGACACCGCCCCCGATTTTGAACAGCAATCCACCGAAGGCTCGATTCACTTCCACCAATGGCTCTGCAACAGCTGGGGCGTACTATTTTCCCACCCCGCAGACTTTACCCCGGTGTGCACCACAGAACTGGGTTTGACGGCTAAATTGAAGGAAGAGTTTGGCAAGCGCAACGTCAAGGTCATCGCCCTGTCGGTTGACCCGGTGGAATCACATCACCGCTGGGTGGAAGACATCAACGACACTCAGAATACACGGGTGAATTTCCCCATCCTGGCCGACGCCGATCGCAAGGTGTCCGAACTCTACGATATGATCCACCCCAACGCCAATGCCACTCAAACCGTGCGCTCGGTGTTTGTTATCGATCCCGCCAAGAAAATTCGCCTGACATTAACTTACCCCGCCAGCACCGGTCGCAATTTCGACGAGCTGCTGCGGGTGATTGACTCTCTCCAGCTGACAGACAACCACTTGGTGGCAACGCCAGCCAATTGGCACCGGGGAGACGACGTGGTCATCGTGCCCTCCCTTCAGGATGAAGAGGAAATTCGCAGGCGATTTCCCTCTGGCTACAAGGCAGTCCGTCCCTATTTGCGTTTGACGCCCTCCCCCGAGAGCGCCGGTCACTGAATCCGCCCCCCTTGTCCCCGGTTTGCCCCGGGGTTTTTTAACTGGGCTTTCAGGAGAACAGCCGTGTGCCAACTTTTTGGACTTAACAGCGCCAGGCCTGTCTCACCCCATTTTTCCTTGCGGGGCTTTTTCCGCCGTGGCGGTGGCGCCGATCACCACGCAGACGGTTGGGATTTGGCCTATTCGACAACTCAGCTGTTCTGGACAGAGCGCAAGGCGCCTTTCTGGCGTGCGGAATTGGTGGGCGAAAACGAACAGACTATTGATTTTGCCGAACACAATGATGAACACGACCGTATTGTTGTCGTGGCCACCCGGCCACTCACTCGCCTGGAACCCTGGTTTGCCATGGGCCAGCGTGAATTGAAGGCCGTTGTCGGCGGCAATCTGTATGCGTCGTTCCTGGCAGTGCAGCCCCGTGCGACCCACCAACGCAAGCGGCGCGATGGACTGGCTTGGTGCACAGGGTGGCAGTTGGAAAACCTTGAAATTCTGTGAATACCGACTTGCTGGAGCATCCCGGCCAGCTTGTCTTCGACAGGGAACCTTGAGTTGACAAGGAGCTGCGGATCGGCGGTGTGGAAAAGAGCCAAGGCAAGTTGCCGTTGCCCAAGCTTGACACCAACAAAGTCTGCGCATGGGAGCGGCAGGAAAGCCGTCTCACCTGTTCAAGAGATTTGCGGTCAGCGGGTATTCCGTACAATACACCCCTAGCGATCATCGGCAAGACTGGGGGAAGCACGATCAGAGCCAAAAGTGGTGGTTCAGAGAGCTTGCTCGGCCACTGCCAGTTTTCCTTTTATTGCCTGAAATAATACTTGGCAATACTCACCATTTAATAATAGCCAAATACAGAAAGGATCTGCGGATGCAAAACAATAGGCCAGATGCAACAACAGGCTGCGACAATGTCCTCCGCCATGATGGCGTAAGTTTTTATGCAGCATTCCTGTTCTGGCTGAAGCTGGGTTTTATCAGTTTTGGCGGCTCTGCCGGGCAAATTGCCATCATGCACGATGAGCTGGTGGAGCGGCGGCGCTGGATCAGCGAGCGGCGCTTTCTTCACGCTTTGAACTGTTGCATGTTGCTGCCGGGGCCGGAGGCTCAGCAATTGGCGATATATATCGGCTGGCTGCTGCACAGAACCTGGGGTGGTATTGTTGCGGGTCTGCTGTTTTTGTTGCCGTCGCTGTTTTTGCTGGTGGCCTTGTCCTGGGTCTATATTGCCTTCAACGATGTGCCGGTGATTGCCGGAATTTTCTATGGCATCAAGCCCGCAGTGGCAGCCATTGTTTTTCAGGCCGCATGGCGTATTGGTGGCCGCGCCCTCAAAAACAAAATATTGCTGAGCGTGGCGCTACTGGCCTTTGTCGCCATTTTTGTTTTCAGTGTGCCTTTCCCCCTCATTGTGGTTGGCGCTGGTTTGATCGGCGCTGTCGGCGGTAAATGGTTGCCGGAGTATTTAAAGACAGGCGCTGGCCACGGCTCATTCAAGAAGACAGGCAGTCCCTCTGTGATCGACGATGATACCCCTACACCTGAGCACGCGCGCTTTCGCTGGTTCAGGCTTGCTCTGGTGGCCGGGTCTGGCCTTATGCTGTGGTTGGTGCCGATGGTGATACTATTCGTGACCCTGGGTTGGGATCATACCCTCACCCAAATGAGTTGGTTCTTCACCACGGCGGCTCTGCTGACCTTTGGTGGCGCCTATGCGGTACTGCCCTATGTTTACCAGGGAGCCGTGGGGCACTACGGATGGTTGACGGGCCCCCAGATGATCGATGGACTGGCGCTGGGGGAGACCACGCCGGGCCCGCTGATCATGGTGGTGACCTTTGTGGGGTTTATTGGCGCCTATGTGGAGGGTGTGTTCGGTGGCGAGCAACGGTTTGTCGCCGGAGCTGTGGCTGCAACCCTGGTGACCTGGTTTACCTTTTTGCCCTCTTTTATTTTTATTCTGGCGGGTGCCCCCCTGGTGGAGTCCACCCATAATGATCTTAAATTCACTGCACCCCTGACGGCTATTACCGCTGCCGTGGTGGGGGTAATACTCAATCTGGCGCTGTTCTTTGGCTACCATGTGCTGTGGCCAACGGGGTTCGCCGGATCTGTTGACCTTGTTGCCGCGCTTATTTCCCTTGGTGCGATCATTGCCCTGTTCCGCTTCAAGCGGGGCGTGGTGGAGGTTATCCTGCTGTGCGGTGGCGCGGGGCTGGCCAGCACATTGTTAGGCTGATTGGCTTTAAAGTCCCTTGTTTTGGTTATATCAGAATCAGGGCAGGTGCGCTTCCTTCGTCAGCAGTACCCTATGCAGGCAGTCTCGGCAAGGCCATAGGATGTGCTGAGGAACGAAGCGCATCGAGGTTCTTTCCCTTTCGCTTATTTCAGAACATTGGAGCTTTGCACCCCGCCTTACGCAGGAAAAATTATAAGCTAAGCAGAAACTATTATTTAGTTATAAATAAAAAAGAATCTAGACTCCCTGGTTATTAAAATCGCTATTAACCTCGGGAAAGATCATATGACATTTTTTTATATACCCAAATTCCTGAAACCCTTGGTGATCGCTCTTGGGGGATTAGCTTCAACCCTTGCCATAGCCGAGACGACGCTGCTGAACGTCTCCTACGACGTTTCCCGCGAACTGTACAAAGACATCAATCCGGCGTTTGAGGCGCAATGGCAGGCGGAACAGGGCGACGCCATCAAGGTCAATCAGTCCCACGGTGGTTCCAGCAAGCAGGCCCAGGCGGTTGCCGCCGGCCTGGAGGCGGATGTGATTACCATGAACCAGTCGCCGGATATCGACCACCTGGCGGGTCTTGGACTGGTGGCGGAGGACTGGCGCAGCCAATTCCCCCACGGCGCCACCCCCTATACCACCACCTCTGTTTTTCTGGTGCGCAAGGGCAATCCCCACAATATCAAGGATTGGGGTGATCTTGCGCGAGAGGGGCTGGAAGTGATCGTGCCCAATCCCAAAACATCCGGCAATGGCCGCTATACCTACCTCGCCGCCTGGGGTTATGCCCTGGATGCCTCCGGCTCGGAGGCTGGCGCCCGTCAGTTTGTCGAGAAACTGTTCGCCAATGTGCCGGTGCTGGATGGCGGCGGCCGCGGCGCCACCACCACCTTTACCCAGCGGGATGTGGGTGATGTGCTGGTTACGTTCGAAAACGAAGCCATTCTGATTGCAGGGGAGCTGGGCAAGGACAAGTTCGATGTGGTGTACCCCAGCATTTCCATTGACGCCTCCGCGCCGATGGCGGTCATCGAAAAGGTGGCAAAAAAGCGTGGCACCGAGGATGAAGCCCGGGCTTATCTGAGCTTCCTGTACAGCCGCAAGGGTCAGGAAATCATTGCCAGCCACTATTTCCGCCCGCGCGACGAGGCGATGCTCAAACAGTACGCCCATCAGTTTCCCGCGGTGAAAACCTTCAAAGTGGAAGAAACCCTGGGCAGTTGGAGCGATGTGGGCAAGAAGCACTTTGCCGATGGCGGAATTTTTGACCAGATCGTGGTGAACAAATAATGGCATTGTCACGTTCCTATAGCGTACTGCCGGGGTTCGGCCTGTCCCTGGGGTACACCCTGGTGTACCTCTCGGTGATTGTGCTGATTCCCCTCTCGGCGGTGTTTATCTTTACCGCACAGCTGACCTGGGCAGAGTTCTGGCAGACGGTGACGGCGCCCCGGGTGGTGGCGTCCTACAAGCTCTCCTTCGGTGCGTCCCTGGGTGCGGCGGCGATCAATGGGTTTTTTGGGCTGATGCTGGCCTGGGTACTGGTGCGCTACTCCTTTCCGGGCAAGCGTATTGTCGATGCCCTGGTCGATCTGCCCTTCGCCCTGCCCACCGCGGTTGCCGGCATTTCGTTGACGGCCATCTATGCCCAGAACGGCTGGCTCGGGCAGTACATCCAGGGGGCGCTGGGTATCAAGGTGGCTTTCGCGCCCCTGGGGGTGCTGGTGGCACTGGTCTTTATCGGCCTGCCGTTTGTGGTGCGCACGGTGCAACCCATTCTTGAAGATATGGAAACCGAGCTGGAAGAAGCCGCCGCCAGCCTGGGTGCAAGGCGCTGGCAGACATTTGTGTTTGTGGTGCTGCCGGTGCTGTGGCCGGCGCTGTTGACCGGCTTTGCCCTGGCCTTTGCCCGCGCCGTGGGCGAATACGGGTCAGTTATTTTCATTGCTGGCAATATTCCCATGGTGTCGGAGATCACACCGTTAATGATCATTACCAAACTCGAGCAGTATGACTATACCGGCGCTACCGCCATTGCCTCTGTCATGCTGGTCGTGTCCTTCCTGCTGCTGCTGGTGATCAACGGGCTGCAGGTTTGGGCTGGCAAGCGTACCGGGAGGGATCGCTAATGACCGCAATCACAGCAACAACAGCGCCGTCGATACCGGTGGCCCGGTGTTTGGGTCGTCTACTTGTCGGTCAGAGCACCAAGTTTGAGTCCAATCGCGCGACCTGTGAGCCGCAGTGGGTGAAGTGGACCATACTGGGTATTGCCCTGACGTTCTTCGTGGTTTTTGTTTTCCTGCCGTTGGTGGCGGTCTTTGTGGAAGCCTTGCGCAAGGGCACGGATGTGTACTGGCAGTCCCTTGTCGAGCCCGACGCCCTGTCGGCGATCAAGCTGACCCTGATTGCCGCAGGGATTTCGCTGCCGCTTAACCTTGTCTTCGGCGTGGCCGCCGCATGGGCCATCGCCAAGTTCGAGTTCCGCGGCAAGCAAGTGTTGACCACACTGATTGACCTGCCTTTTTCGGTATCGCCGGTTATCGTGGGGCTGACTTATGTGCTGGTGTTTGGCGCCAATGGCTGGTTTGGCGAGTGGCTGATTGAGCACGACATCAAAATCATTTTTGCGGTTCCGGGCATTGTTCTGGCCACCATCTTCGTCACGTTTCCCTTCGTGGCCAGGGAGTTGATTCCACTGATGCAGGCACAGGGACGGGAAGAGGAGGAAGCAGCCGTGGTGCTCGGTGCCCGCGGCTGGCAAACCTTCTGGTATGTGACGCTACCCAATATCAAATGGGGGCTGCTGTACGGCGTGATTCTGTGCAACGCCCGGGCGATGGGTGAATTTGGCGCCGTGTCGGTGGTATCCGGCCATATCAGGGGCATGACCAACACCCTGCCGCTACATGTAGAAATCCTCTACAACGAATACAACTTTGCCGCCGCTTTTGCCGTGGCCTCACTATTGGCGTTGCTGGCGTTCGTGACCCTGGTGATCAAAACCATCGCCGAGAGTCGGGTCAAGCACCAGCTGTCAGACAACACCTAGCGCTATTTCAGGTATCAGATCATGAGCATTCAGGTTCAAAATATTCACAAACAATTCGGCGATTTTGTCGCCCTCGATGATATCAGCCTCGATTTTCCCAGCGGTGAATTGGTGGCACTGCTCGGCCCTTCAGGCTGCGGTAAAACCACGCTGCTGAGGACAATTGCCGGTATGGAACAGGCGGACAGCGGCAACGTGATTCTCGACGGCGAGGACGCCTCGACAGCTCATGTGCGTGAACGCCAGGTGGGTTTCGTCTTTCAACATTACGCGCTGTTTAAACACATGAGCGTCTTCGACAATGTTGCTTTTGGTATGCGCATGAAGCCGCGCCGGGAACGCCCCGGCAAAAAGGATATAGCCAAGAAGGTACATGAACTGCTGGAACTGGTGCAGCTCGACTGGCTCGCTGATCGTTTTCCCTCACAGCTCTCCGGGGGCCAACGTCAGCGCATCGCCCTGGCTCGAGCCCTGGCGGTGGAGCCCAGGGTGTTGCTGCTTGACGAACCCTTTGGCGCGCTGGACGCCAAAGTGAGAAAGGAGCTGCGCCGCTGGCTGCGAAAACTCCACGATGAACTGCACATCACCTCGATTTTTGTGACCCATGACCAGGAGGAAGCCCTGGAAGTGGCGGATCGTGTGGTGCTGATGAACCAGGGCAGGGTGGAGCAGGTTGGCACCCCTGAAGAGGTTTACAGCCATCCCACGACACCCTTTGTCTATGGTTTTCTCGGCTCCGTGAATCTTTTCCACGGCCGGATCGAAGCGGATGCCCTGCGGGTGGGTGATGATGCCGTTCCTCACAATCAGCAGGAGTTTTCTCATGGCGCGGAGGTGTATGCCTTTGCCCGCCCTCATGAGTTGGAGATTGTGACCGACCCCGGCCACACCGAAGGCGTGGCGGCAAGGATTCATCGCATTCTTTCCTTTGGCCCCAATGCCCGGGTTGAGCTGGAGGGCACCAACGGCGCCACCGGTCAACACTTCGAGGTGGAAATCAGCCGCAGCCGTGTTGCCGAGCTGGGATTGCGCAGCGGCCAACAAGTGCGCCTGGTGCCCTCGCGCCTCAGCCTTTTTGAAAGACCGCAAGATGGAGGAAAGTCTGCGTGAACTTCCAGCAACTGCGTATCGTGCGAGAAACCGTGCGCCGCAACTTCAATCTCACTGACGTTGCCAATGCCCTGTTTACGTCCCAATCCGGGGTCTCCAAGCACATCAAGGACCTGGAGGACGAGCTGGGTGTTGAACTTTATGTGCGTAAAGGTAAGCGGATTTTAGGCCTTACAGCACCAGGGGCTTCCCTGATAAAATTTGTCGAGAAAATACTGCTGGAGGTGGACAATATCAAAAACGTCGCGGCTCACTACACCAAAGAAGACAGCGGGCAGCTTACCATCGCGACGACGCACACACAGGCACGCTATGCATTGCCCAAGGTGGTTACCGAGTTCAAGCGCAGGTATCCCAAAGTACACATGAAGCTCCATCAGGGAAATCCCAAAGAGATCGTAGATCTAGTGCTCGCTGGCGAGGCCGATATTGGTATTGCCACCGAATCCCTTGGCGATGTGCCCGAGCTCAGTTCTTTTCCCTATTACGCTTGGCGGCACGATGTGGTTGTTCCGGCGGGGCACCCGCTGTTTGAAACAAACCACCCATCTCTCACTGATATCGCTGCATATCCCATTATTACTTACCACGAAGGATTCACCGGTCGTGCTCGCATAGAAAACGCATTTGCCAAGGCAGGGGTTACGCCAGACATCATCATGTCGGCACTGGATGCGGACGTAATAAAATCCTACGTCGAACTCGATTTGGGCATTGGCATCATTGCACCTGTAGCTTACGATCCCCACCGAGACACCCGGCTCAACAGGTTGCACTGCTCCCACCTGTTTGAAGAAAACCTGAGCCTGATTGCAATCAGGCGGGGACATTTGCTGAGGCGTTACGCGTACGATTTTATCCATTTATGTTCACCGCAATTGGATGAGGAAACTGTGAAAAGGAATGGACTGAGGGAAGCATCTTAATACTCCTTCACAGGACACTTTCTGCCCCATCGGCATTGCCTGCAAGGCAAGCTTGTGTGCTCCGATCTCCTAACCTAAGCAAAGTTTTTCGGCACATCTGCCAAGCAAGCGATGGCGGATTTAAGTCATTGCCCATAACGGTTCCAGACGCTGTGAAAACACCGGGCGAATTTTAAAGCTTTTGAGCGGTTTTATTATGTTCGGGCTGGGGATTGTCTTGCTGGTAAAGCCCGAACTATTGGCGTGAATTTTTTAGGGTTAGTTGCGGAAAAGTTATTGACTCAAGAATCAATAGTACTTATGGTTACCATGTCTGAAAGTCTACCTTGATTGGCTCTGACAACGTTGCTGTGTTCCGCGCAGTCCACTTAATCCCGGGGGATGGTCTAATGTTAACTACAACCAATGATCCACTGTTTCGAAAATCCATGATGTTCTGTGCCTGGTCTGGTTATATGGCCGTCATCTTTTATATTATTGGCGGCGTTATTCTGGGGGGCATGACACCGCCACTGCTCAACGCCGGAGAACCCCCTGAAGAGTTTGTCAGGAAGATCACCGAGAACCTGCCCCAGCTTCGCGTTGCATCAATTTTCATGATGATTTCTTTTGCGTTGTTTGGCTCCTTCGGTGCAGGGATTGCCGCCCAGACGAGACGTTTTGAAATCAATCCAGTCTTTTCCTACATACAACTGGTGTTCTCTGCGGGCGGTATGGTCATTGCCTTGCTGGTGGCGTTCTCCTGGGCACTGATGTCCTTCCGCCCGGAAACCTACCACCCCACCCTGGTGATGATGTTTCCGGATTTTGCCTATTTTTGTGCGCTCTTCTCAGTGCCCTTATTTGGCGGCTGGTGTGTCATGATCGCACTGCCGATACTTTTGGCGGAAGAAGGCAAAGAGCCTTTCCCACGCTGGGTGGCTTATGCGAACCTGTGGGCAGCACTGCTTTATGTTCCCGGTCAGCTGATCCTCTTTTTCAAGGACGGCCCCTTTGCCTGGCACGGTTTTGTCGCCCTGTGGATACCCTATGTCGCCTATTTCGGCTGGATTTGGGTCATGTCCATTGCCATGTCCAAGGTCGCAAAATCCACCGGCAATGAGCCGCCTCCAGAACTTGCCAAGACCGGAGCAGTTTGATGATGGACTGCGCTGCCAAGAGCAAGGGGGAGGTCACGACCTCCCCCCCGCAAAAGCACATACCTGGAGAGCTGGGTATCTGGGTATTCGTTGCCGGCGACCTGATGGTTTTCGCCGCCTTCTTCGTCGTCATCGCCCTGGGGCACAACGGCGAGCAGGCCGAGATTTTTGCCCAGTCGAGGGCGACCCTCGATATGTGGGTGGGCGTTCTCAACACCTTCCTGCTCCTGACCGGTTCCTGGTTTGTGGCCAAGGGTGTTGAAAAATCCCGCACCGCTCACGACAGCGCAATCAGTCGCTATTTTTCGTTGGGAATTCTGTGCGGACTGCTTTTTGTCGCCAATAAAAGTTTTGAATGGGGCGCCAAAATAATCGTCGGCATCAATCCGATGACGAATGATTTTTTTATGTATTACTTCGTCTTTACCGGCATTCATCTGCTCCACGTTTTCGTCGGTCTCGGTGTGCTGCTGCTAGTTCGCAACGCCAGCAAACGCCCGATCACGGCTCGCAACCGTAACCGCACCATCGAAACCGGCGCCACTTTCTGGCACCTGGTAGATCTTTTATGGATTGTGCTGTTCGCACTTTTTTATCTTCTTTAGGATTAATCGCTCGCCATGACAAAGCCTCAACTGCACCCCCTATTGCGTGACGCGACCACCCTGGCCTGGCTTATTCTTGTCGGCACCACCGCCCTTGGCTGGTGGCTGGGCTTTACCTCACATAATGCGCAAAATGGTATTCTCTTCACCACCGTCGGCATTCTCATATCCGCTTTTCTAAAGGTGTGGATTGTCGGCTTCCAGTTCATGGAATTGAAACACGCACCGCGCTGGTTGCGCCACGGCTTTGACGCCTGGGTTGTTGTTATGTGCAGTGTTCTCATAGTTCTCTGTATTCGCTAATACCCCCATCATTGCTGCATAGCTCCAGTTCCGCCCTTAGGCTCTAGGGCGGAACTGGTCAGGGAAATCCAGATAAAACAAACAAGCTCTCCCCCGTCTAGGGTTTCGGCTTGTGGCTTCAGGCACTTTATCGTATTGTGCCGACCGCACTGACCCATCCTTGAGGAACACTATGCTACTTGCATCCCTGGCCATTTTGTGTGGCTTCGCACTCTTAGTCTGGAGCGCTGACCGCTTTGTCGAAGGCGCAGCGGCAACCGCGCGGCACGCCGGCATGCCGTCACTACTGATCGGCATGGTCATCGTCGGTTTTGGCACCTCAGCGCCGGAGATGGTGGTTTCCGCCATGGCCGCTGCCGATGGCAATCCGGGGTTGGCGCTGGGCAACGGCCTGGGTTCCAACATCGTCAATACCGGGTTGATTCTCGGGGTTACGGCACTGGTGGCGCCGATTTTGGTGCATTCCAAAATCGTGCGCAGGGAGCTGCCGTTACTCCTGGTCATCGGTGCTTTTGCTGGCCTTTTGCTGTGGGACAAGGCGCTGACTCGCCTGGAATCCCTGCTCTTGCTGTCAGGGTTTTTCGCTCTGATCGGCTGGACCATTTACGCCGCCCTCAAAGGCCGCGGCGACGCCCTTGAAGCGGAAATGGAACAGGAACTTCAAGTCCACGATATGCCGCTGCCCAGGGCAATTTTCTGGCTGGTGGCGGGTCTGGCAATTCTGATCCTCAGCTCGCGTATTCTCGTGTGGGGCGCTGTCACCATTGCCGAAACCCTGGGCGTGAGCGATCTGGTCATTGGCCTCACCATTGTCGCTCTCGGCACCTCACTGCCGGAGCTGGCGGCCTCCGTTATCGCCGTGCGCAAGGGCGAGCACGACATCGCCATTGGCAACGTGGTTGGCTCCAATATGTTCAACCTACTGGCAGTGGTGGGCATTGCCGGTGTTATTGGCCCAATGCATAACATTTCCCCGGAGGTGCTCACCAGAGACTGGCCGGTGATGATGGCCATGACCCTGGGCTTGTTTGTGATGGCCTACGGCTTTCGCGGTCAGGGGCGTATCAATCGTTTTGAGGGCTGCCTGCTGTTGCTGTCTTTTGTCGCCTACAACAGCTACCTGGTCATAACGTTAACCGGTTAGCAACCGCTGTAGATAACATGGCGGCCAGGCTCGGCAAAGCTTGCAACCGGTTCTACCGGTTAGGCTGCGGCGCCACTGTTCAACCATTTTGAAAAGCTGATTGACAACCGTCAATCAGCGTTCAAACTCCTTATCCTCTGACACCACATCACAATCGGGAAGCTCTCCGACAGACACCAGAATGACTTCGAAAAGACTGAAGTCCAGGGCAAAATCCTCCAGATCCGTGGATGTCACCATCATCACCACCTGGGAAATGCCGTGTAAGCCAGCGATGCCTATGCTTCTTCGCTGACCTGATCAGTAACCGCAGGACCACCCCTGCCATCATTCCCGACGACTCAGGGATTTCACTCCCGGCTCAGACCCAGGCAGCGACTCAAAAATTGAAGTTAACCACCCAATACATAATAACCGTGCGCCAGATTGGTTATATGATTCCTGACGACATGATACAAATCGAGTTGTCCGCCTAGAACTTATGCCTTGCGATCTCCGGCGCATTGGCTCGGCTTGCAAACCAAGTGAGCAAGTACAGGTGAAATTCAGGTTTTGTTCTGGATTGTTCGGCGACAATTAGGATGACCGGTCGCATTGACTCATTAATAACCTAACTACCTGAATGCCGTTGACTCACCTAAAATCATACTACCAGCCAGTTAGGGTGAGTTATGAAACAGATGATGAG
>JALOAH010000033.1 GCA_023228865.1 Porticoccaceae bacterium
TCAGTCTTATTGAGATTGGAATAATCCATAGCACACCGTTTTATGTATTTATGTCGCGGAAATCACTTTACCACCATAATAGGAGCGGGAAAAGTGAGGTTAATCTTCCCTGTTCTGTTGAAAAAAAGAGCCAGCGCGGCAAAACCTTGCTGGCACAAAAGCGTGGAGAGACTGCTATCAAAAAAATCAACACTTAGCTTGACTTTCCTCTCATCCATCGCTGGGGACACTGAAGCAATTGTTTAAAAACTATCATCAGGGGTTGTACCAAATGGATGAAGAATAGGCGCGTTCTTCAATCATAGCCGGGTGCCCGGTGGTCGCCACTGGATCCACTTCCAGAGCCAGGGTGTCAAAGAGGGTATTTCTTGGCGTTGGAATCTGCAGAATCCTGACGTAGTAAAAGGCACGTTGCTTGGGATCGAAGTCGGGGTCTGTCCATACCGTTGCCAACTGCGCAGCGCCAATAGTATTGCTATAGCGACCGGTTTTTGCATCCACAGTGCTGCCAACAGAGGGCAATTTGCCATGGGCATCCAATTTGCGATCACCAGCCCAGGCGACCTCGTAGACCTTTTCGTGGCTTTTGTCGTCGTCGCCCAACCAACCCTTGACCACTTGAATTCGATCCAGGTTTGCTTCGTTGGGATCTTTAACCGCATGAATCAACAGGGACGGCGCACGGCCTTGGGGCGCCTGAGTTAGATCCCCACCCATGGGTACGCCTTTTTTGTAACCAACAGCGGCGATATTTTTTGTTTTGGCATCGCGGTCGGCAAAATTAAACCCTCCAAAGACACGCAAAGCAATGCGTGGCCCCGTGGTGCCATACACTTCCCGGCGCTTGAAGGCGGCAAGAATTTCCTCCCTGCTGTTATTTTTTGCCCAAACGGCGGCTCGCCCTGCAGCGGCGGCATCCCAGCCTGTGGCGCCGGAATTGGCCAGGCCACCGCCGCGGGTTTCAGGCTTGGCATCCGCCACCACCTTGCCATAGAAAGCATCCTCCTCCGATGAACTGAGGCTGGTGTGGGAGTCCGTCGAGCCTATAACGCCAAATTTATAGGGGTTGACGCCTACTTTTTTCTCAATTTCAAGCCCGCGCAATAATGCCGGGCGCACATAGTCGGCGGCGGTTACGGTCGGCTCTTCAGGCCAGGCAAGCAGGGATGGATAAAACTCATAGGTGGCAAACTCGTCATTGGGGGAAAGGTTGCCATGGGTTTCGGAATTGCCTTTGGCCTGAGTGATTTCCACCACCGGCTCCCAACGGGCGCGAATTTCAGCGTAAGCCTTGTCGATAGGCTTGCCGTTGCTGTCCACCGTATTAAACATTTTGCCTTTGGAAACATTGGAATTATGGGGAATAGCAACAAAGTCCACGCCAGTTTGTTGTACGGTGCTGTCGAGATAAGCCCAAAGGTCTTCCGGCTTAGCACTTTGCATGGCGCTGAAAGGCAAAAAACTTTTTGCGGTTTCACCACCAGCGGCAGTAAATACCACTCGATGAAGATTGCTGTTATTACTGTGGGACGTATATTCCCAGCCGACAATGGCCGAAAACTGGCCTGGCTCATTGTATTTGTCAGCGGCATCAACAATATCATTCCAATTGCGCTGCTTTACCGCCTTGCTGTCAAACACGGCCTTGATGTCAGGATCCGATGTAAACATGGCCTCCGACATCGCCTTGTAAGCTTCCTTGGTATTGCCTTCCTTCAGGTACTTGTAAGCCTTCTGACCTATTGGGTGGTCAAGGAAAGCCGGTTCGCCCTGACCAACCATTCGCGACACACCCAGCATTTCGGCATGGTCGGCCACCACCAGAAAGTCCAGGGGTAACTCCAGTCGAACCCAAGCCCCGGTGCCAGGGTTAATGACGGGTAAGCCCTTGGCAAAACGGTAGGCAGCATCCGGATCCCCCGTTGCATTGCCAAACATATAGGCGTCAAACGAATAGGAAGTGTGGACGTGGGTATCGCCCCACAAAAGCACAGGCTCTTCAGCCCAAACCTGGCTGGCAACCTGTATTGTCGCCACTGCACACAGAGTGGCCATCATCTTTCCCATGCACAACATTCTGTTATCCTTTTTTGGTGAGTGCTGTTGATTTGGCGGAGCTTTTCATTGAACTGCGCTTGTATTGCTTCAATTTGATATTGTCAGTCTTACAGAATCTTCAGGCATGGCCAGCCCTGCTGGCGATAACTCCTCCATAAGAAAAAATCAAATTGAAAGAGTACTAGCATCAATGCGGGCAAACACACCAAACGTATTGCTACCTCATAACAGGTAAAGACAGATGAAACCCTAAAACCCGCTACTGTCACTGAAAAAATTTTTCAAACAAATGCCTTGGTACGGACTTCTCATGAATGGCTCGCTGCATATAGCCAACGACCTGCACATTTTTTATGCCCAAAAGCTTGAATATTGAGAAAAGGGAGACCACAAGGCTGTTCAGAGCCTTATGCTAAAAAGATAATAATAAAATATAACTATTTAAAATTAAAAGGAAATTATCGGATTACTGGCAGCCCACCAGAGCCCTGCTGTTTTAAAATTCTGATGTCGAGCTGGCTGGACTGGCGTGGTTCAATACTGGGGAACGAAGCCCAACACCAGCAAGGCACTGCCTCACCCGAACTGTTGGACTTCGTTTATCGGCCACCTACAAATAATCCTACAAAATCACATCGAAATACCACTAACCAATTTGCTATGACCCACAACCAACGATCAGGACTCAGCAACCAACAATTCCGCAGTATGCATGGTATCCAGGTATTCCTTGACGGAGGCGATTTTATTGCCCCGTACGGTTACAAGAAAATGATACTCGTTCTCATAGACGAAGCCACTGGGAAATTCACCGTGGGATACGGCTTCCACGGCTACGCGATCATCCTCAGCAGTCATGATTTTGGGGATAATTTTCAAGCCATCTTTGGTTCCGGGAACAAGCTGTTCCAGTAGCCCGCGCATCTCCTGTTTCGATTTCAGTCCCGCAATGGAAAACAGGTGCGGCTTACCACCAACCCACCAGGTACCATCGTCCGTCATCATGGCCATGGCACCAGCGATGTCTTTGCGACCAAAGCAGGCGAAAAATTCTGCAACCAATTTCTTGTTTTTATCAAGATCCATTTCAAAATCCTCTGATTAAGTATTATTCAGTGCAACTGTATTACCTGGCCAGCATCGACGCTGAGCACGGCACCATTGATAAAGCTCGAGGCATCACTGGCCAGAAGCAGTAAAGCCCCATCGAGTTCTTCCACTCGTCCAGGACGCTTGAGTGGATGACGTTCAATATCCGCCTTGCCAGCATCAGTCTCAAAGTATTCAGCCACCATTTCTGTAAGGAAAAAACCTGGTGCAATGGCATTGCAACGAATTCCAGTACCAAACATATCCCTCGCCATTGACTTGGTGAGGTGATTTGCGGCGGCCTTGAGGGTTCCATAAGTGGGCACACCCAGCATAACCTGCGTACCAATAATAGAGGTGATGTTGACGATGGCGCCAGACTCTTTGACCTCAATGAGGCGGCGTGAGAATGTGCGCGATGTCCGCATGACACCCGAAAGGTTAACGTTGATGAGATTATCCCAATTGCCATCCTTCACATCCGGAAACAAACCGAAATCCAACTGGGCTGCGGCATTAACCAGCACGTTCACGCGCCCGACACGCTTTTCTGCCTCATCAAATGCTGACTCGACATTATCCGTACTGCCAACATCCATCGCTATGGCAATGGCTTTGCCGCCATCCTTAATGATACTTGCAGCGACCTTCTCAATACGGTCGACTCGTCGCGCCGCACAAATGACCGTTGCACCGGCGTCGGCAAGGGTGTGCGCAAAGCGCTCACCCATGCCGGACGCGGCGCCAGTTACCATGACGGTTTTTCCCGCCATGGAAAAAAGCTTTTCGATTTTAGACATCATTGTTCCTTTATAGCTAGCTTGTGGTTACTGTTATTCCCGGCGCAACCGAGCGAATGACCAGGCGCGATTGCGCAGCGTTTTTTGTCTATCTTCCGCAGTCATTGCCAGGGTTTTACCAGACAGGATGTTGCCCACCTCCGACAATTTAACCTTCTTCATGGTTGGAATCGGCACGGAATCAGGCTCGTAATAACGGAGCGATATAAGCCCTTTTTCACGGCCAGCAGCATCGAGCCAATTGGCAACACCGGGATCCTGGTGAGAAATTACCGCGCGAAAAATCCCTTCCTGGTCAACATAGGCCTGATGGCCATTGAGAGAGCTTTGGCGACGATTATAGTCCAGCCCATCCCAAAAATGATTGTAGAGCTGGATACTCCAATAATATGCCTGTGGCAGCTTCACTTCGAGAATAATAGCTTCGTCCTGAGCGCACTGGTAGATGCCTTTGCCGTACCTTAGCGCTTGCCAACCGATTCTGAAGTTATCAAACTCAATCGAGTTGTCGGGAACAGAATAGTAGGATTTCACCATATCCTGGGAATGCTGGGGCACATGTTTTAACCAGTCACAGAACAACTCCAAACCTTCAGCCACGGAAGCGGTTGTCATTCCCGGTGCCGGATATTTGGCATTTTCGTTGACGATAAACACTTTGGCAGGCTGTTCGTTATCCCAGTCGTAATAATACTGGCGGAAAATGATTTCTCCCTGCCCTGGGGGCAACTGAATCCAATTGACCGCGCCGGGGGGGCGCTCCCGGCTCAGGGTGATATCGACGTGATTGCCTGGGCCAACCTCAACTTTTGTCAGACGATCGTGCAATGTCCAATCCGGATAATACGCCAAGCGGCCCTGGCGGGTCTCAATATCGAACACACGGGCGGTGCCGCGATCGCCACTGATGCGATAGACATTGTCACCATGGACGGATGCCCACTGGTAGTGGCAGTCCGCAGCAGTCAGCCCCCACTGCATCCGTGGACTCAGCAAATTTAATAGTTCTGGATAATTTGGATCCGCCAACTCCATGTTAATCAAAGCTGCGTTTATCTGACGGGTGAAATGGCGCACACCTTCGGCGCGCGTCAAATCATCTGTTATCAGAGGGTCTTTCCAGACTACATCTTCCAATTCGGCGATCGTCTTCACGACTTCATGCCAGATCTTGGGGGTTTGAAAACCAAATTCCTGCAAATCGGTTACCGACGGCATTAGTGTACTCCTTGGGTTATTTAGGTTATTTCAGTTGTTTAATTGCTTAGTCAGTGGATGGAGCAACCCCATCCACAGTAATAAACTGGCTTCGGTACTTGGCAAATCTTTGGTCAATTTTTTCGGGAGTGTAGCCGTAGTCTGCAGCGGAATAGCTATACTTGCCCCAATGATGCTCGGGCTGGCTCCGTTCCTTGACTTTGAATTTTTCAACGACCTCTTCGGAGAGCTCTCGGCCTGCACGGGCGTAAATTCGCCGAATAACATCCACCACGTCGCCGACAACTTCCTCGAACTGAACATCCATGATTCGATCTTTGGGAAGTTGTGCACGCACTTCCAGGTAGCGATCCACAGATGCGCCCCAGTAATCGAGCATTTCATCACCAAGCACTTTGGTATCGACGTGATCGCTGCTGATGCGTCGAGCCTGCTCGATCAATGATGCGATCGACGGCAGAATCTTCTGGACATCCCGATGACAGTGAACCAACACTGCATCCGGAAAAGTTTCCAGGAGCACATCGAGGCTGCCCGTGTGCACCGGGGTTTTCATAACCCAGGGGCGTCCGCGACCACCGCCATCCTGCCACTGCAGGTACTGCATTTGCGCGTGCAAATGCCGATACATGGGGCGCTGATCGCACTGGCTGATGTAGTTGTAATAACTGGGCATACGCGCAAAAAGCCATGAAATGAGGCACTCGAATGAGCCCTGCATCAGATGAAGCTCTTCATCAGGCTCCAGCGCTTCAGTGGGATGACGCGCCATCCAACCGGGAAACTGTTCCGCCAGCATTTTTTCAACCGCGAGAGCTGCCTCAATGCGAGCAACCGGATTGCCAGGTTGTTCACCGGGAAAAGGAGCGGGATTGATGGTTCGCCAGTAAAGCATACTCTGAATCTGCGGATCTGCAGAGAGTATCCGCTGGAGCTTGGTGGTTCCGGTGCGCGGCAAACCCAAAATGACAATCGGCTGAACGATTTTTTCTGCCAAAATTTCAGGATGTTGCTTGACGTCCCGAACGTAACGTAACCGGTTCACCAGCAAATTGATAATTCCACCAAAATTTATCTGAACGCCCATATCGTTCAGCTGAGCTTCTTTCTCAAGCCCGTTGACCAAAACATTCAGCCCTTTTAAAAAGTAACGGTCGCCAAAATCATCCAGCCCAGCAACAGATTGGGCTGCAGCGAGCAGGCCATCCACATTTCTGGGTAATTCGTTGGTTTTTGGTGCAGCAATTGTCATGTTTTCTCCAAAAGAAGCCGACTAATTCGACGTCGGCAGATGAATCCATCTTATTCATCGCCAATGCCCGTCACTATCAAATTTGACCGGCAGGTTATGCAAATTCGTCCATAGGTGTTTATGAGCACACTCCCTGTTTTATTCAATGTAGTCGTACTTTTTATTGACCATGAAGTTGACAGCTCAAGACTGAGAATTCAAAGACAGTAAAACACCGATATAGAGCGGCCAAAAATTTTCAGGCAGATTATTACCAAAGCCTATCCAGGAGAATGCTCTTGTGGCCATGTCAGGGACAACAAATTTTGCGGGTGATTTGTATTAATAGCTCCAAAAATTGGGCAATACTCCGATATTCGCTTTGTCATACAGGAAAATTTGCAGCAAGAAACTTTCGATGATGAAAATTTCTTGCTGCTTTATCACTGTTTATAGCTATTCTTATCAATACCTCAATTTTAAGCGTACGCCATAGTTTGTAGGTTCACCTGAAAATCGATAAACAGAATCTGCGTTATAGTTAACGGCTTTCCAGTAATACTCATCGGTAATATTCTGGCCAAAAATCTCTACGCGCCAGCTATCATCTAGAGCCCCTAAGCCTACGGCTAAATTCAATAGTGTGTAACTATCAATGGCCATGGAAGGTGCGCCTGTGATTTGCGACTGGCCAGCCCCAAAAACCGCGTTCGTCGACGTTTGATGAGAACCATCGATACTGACAAAACTGATAAGATTGTCGTTGATTTGCCCTTCATATCTGGCACCGTACTGTAACGACCACTCTGGGGTAAGCGGAATATCTTCACCTTTAAAGTTGATTTGATTACTACCAATCGGAAATGGCCCTCCGTTGAAAAAATCCGAAGTCACCTCTGAGTCCAAATAGGTGGCGCTGGCATGCAATGACAAACTGGACAGAGGCATCCACTCAACTGACATCTCAGCGCCGGTCACTTCTGATTCGGGGATATTCAACAGTGCCTGTACCGCACCAAACACGGGATCCTGGATCGTCCCAAGCTGTTGCTTATCCGTGTAGTCGTATTTAAATACTGCCCCTTTTACCTGCATGCTTCCGTCAAGAAACATAGCTTTTGTACCAACTTCATACGCCAGCAGTTCTTCTTGGGTCACTGGATCTAACTGATTATATTTGGCGGCGCCTAACGCCGGTGACGTACCAGCTTTAAACCCTTTACTGACAGTCAAATAAACGAGACTATCATCCGTTGGCGTCCAATCAAGCCCCACACGCCAAGGCACGTTGTTTTCATTGAGCTCGTTTCTAACATTGCCTAAAAGAAACTCGGGAGGAGGCCCCAGGGTCACACATTCACCGGTGACAACCGTATCGCCAGGATTTCCAAAAGCAGATGCGGATAAAGAGCTCACGAACTGCTGCAAAAAGTTTACAGAATCGAATTCACTGGTTGAACAACCGTTAAACTCTTGCTCTGATTTTGTGTAACGGATACCCAGGTTTAACTTTAAATCCTCAGCGACTTGATAATCCCCATTAGCAAAAACCGAATAGGTATCAGACTCGACACTATTAATAGCTCCAAATCCGAAAAATGGGTCGAGCCCGAAAGCGGTTGGCGAATAGGATACAGAACCTAATTCATTGACTGAGTCAACCTCGCCATTCGCATCATGCGCGTAATTAACTCCGAGCATCCAGTTAGCATCACCCTCATCAAGGATGCCACTTAACCGAAATTCTTGGGAGAAACTGTGGGCACTACCATCGACTCTTAGATTATGACTAGAGGTTTTGTTGCCTGAAACATCCAAGAGGTTATTCTCTTCAAATTCTGCGTAACTGGTGATAGATGTTAAATCAATACCATCTGTAAGAGCATATTCAAGCCGCATACTGACCTGATGGTAGTTCATGTCATTTTCAGGCTGCAATGAGCTGTCCCAATCGGCATCCCGAGCTTCATTAGGTGTCACTGGCTGTCTAAGTACCTCTTGCAACACAGAGGGGAGAGACGAGAATTCTGCGGAACCAGGGGCCGGCGGCAGATAAAACGCATTATTTGAAGGGTCTCCAGATAGCACATTTTGCGGTTGCTGGAATCGGAAACCAACCAACTGTCCTGCTTGTGTATCAGACTTATCACTCCAGCCATTAACATTTAGATTGGCTTTGAATGTATCAGTAGGCTCCCAATTAAGAATAAGTCGACCTGCCATTTTGTCCTTATCGCCCAACTCGCCATCATGGGTGATACTTTCTTGCCAGGCTCCGCCTTTTTCTACTGCTACTGCCAGTCTGGCTGTAAAAGTGGGGCTCAGGGAACCACTCACAAAGGCACTGGTACTGACCTCATCAAAACGGGTAACACTTGTGTCGAGCCCAGCCTCAAAGGCGTCGGTGGGTTGTGCCGCGATAAAGTTAACAGCACCGCCTGTAGCATTCTGTCCAAAAAGCGTTCCCTGTGGTCCTTTTAGAATTTCGACACGCTCCACATCCAAAAAGACACCCTGAGCCATTACTGGTAATGTAAATGGAACCTGATCTTGATAGAGGCTCACGGTTGGTGTTGCCGCCAACGATTGCTCAAAATAACCTACCCCGCGCATTGAAAATACGGGTGTACCATTCTTGCTTTTGGATGCCTGTAAACTCGGCTCAATTTTCACCAGGTCTTGGACGGCTGTAACACCTCTTTCCACAAGTTGATCACCTGTCTGCGCAGTGATCGCCATACCAACTTCATTGATATTTTGCGAGCGTTTTTGAGCTGTTACTACAATCTCTTCCAGGGCTCGCCCTGGTGCGCTCTGTGCCAATACCTGAGCCCCGTGAAAACCAGCAATGCCGGCAGCCATAGATGTAATGATGATTTTAACTTTTGAATTTTTCATATGTTATATCCCCACTTTATGTTGATAGCTTTTGAGTCTAGAAAATTGTGATCCCGTTTATTTCTGAACAATACAAATTTAACCTCCTCTTTTATTTCTCCTTTTTTACCATCAAGCGCTGCCCCAAAATTTGAATCCATATCGCCAGTAGCCTGCCGATAACCCGTTGCTGTGTTGCGTGGAAATACACCTATCGCCTTAACTTGTTGAGGGAAAAGCATTCCATATAGAAACCAATTTCATTTTCCAGACCTTCTCCTTGCCAGCGCATGATGACGAAATCGAATAGGTCTGAAGAGGTATTGGTTCGCTGTCCAACCAGGAAAGCGGCATAGTTTAGGGCTGGCCAGACGAGCATGTTCTCAACTTGCAGATTCACAGAGGATATTCACTCGAGTTCGCTGGTTTTTGGTGCTGCAAGTGTCACAATTCCTCCAAACAAAACCGACGAAGTGGAAGTCGGCAGGTGGAACCATATTATTCATCGCCAAAAGCCGTCACTATCAAATTTGGCCGACAAGTCATGCAAATTCGTCCACCCCGTAGCGGAAACTACTGGCTATGGTATGATCGACAACGTAATCCAATTTAAGCCAGTTAAATATTGAATCAATAACCATAAGCTCCCATGCTTTATTCGCAGCAATAGCGCAAACAGGAGGATGAATTCATGTTAATAACGACTATCCCTGGCGTAGAAGCTTATCGCCAAGCCTGTCGCCGCCAACCCTCATTGGTTCAAGATAATCCTTCACAGCTAAGTATCGGCCTCTGTGGCTGGCACACAGGGCCAACCAGGGAAATCCACATCGCCAAGGCAGAAGAACTTGTCATGTCGATTCATTTAGGAGGGGCTAGGCGTGTTCGCATTTTCACAGAGGAAGGATTGAGCCGGTCGTTTTCAAAGCCCGGCGATGTAACCCTGATACCGCGCGGCAAATATGTCAGCTACCGAACCGAAGGAGAGGTTGAATTTGCAACCCTGCACTTCTTTTCCAATAAACTGAACGACATCTCCCTTGGCGCTCTAGCACGGGTTCAGGCATGTCTTTTTGCAGTTCCCGATCACTATATCGCGTCGAGCGTCCGCACCCTGATGCAGATTGCGCAAACACAAAAAAATGGCAACGAGGCATACGTCGCGGCGCTATTTCACGCCCTGGCGCACCATATTGCGCACATTGTTGAGGAGTCCGATGGAACTCCAGGCGCGCCAATCGTTGAGCCAGACCAGACTGAGCGAAGCCCTTCATTTGACAAGGTTCTTCAACAAATCGAAGCACAACTGGCAGAAAAACTGACCCTCAATGACCTGGCTGATACAGCGGGGGTGAGCAGAACTGCATTCGCGGAACAATTTACAAAACGCTTTGGCTGCTCACCCCACAAATACATCATTCAGCGCAGGGTCGAGCGCGCCAAAACCCTTCTCAACGAAGGCCGAATGAACGTAACGGATATTGCGTACGAGGTGGGGTTCAGCGGGCAGTCTCATCTATCGACAACGTTTCGCACCTATACCGGTTGTTCCCCCAGCGTCTATCAACACAAAAAGGTGGCCGAGTAACAACATCTAAACAATAACAATGTCATTAATGTGCTCAAACTGCACACTGCCGCCAGGAATACCTATCCTTGCGCTGACGGCAACCACTGGCGCTTTACCCCGCAAATAGAACTGTAAATCTAAGAAAACTCTGATTAATCTCACTCCCGCGCAGGCGGGAATCTATAATCGATTGATTTTTCTGGACTCCCGCTTACGCGGGAGTGACGAAAACAGAATTAATCAGAGTTTCCCTAATATTTTGCCCATAGGATTTAGGGGTAATTCTAAAAACTTTGTGCGCACTCAAATATCAAGAACAACTTTGCCAACATGCTTTCCTGATAACTGGTAGGCAAAAGCCTCGGCGATATCACTCATTGGAAATCTTCGGTCAATCAAGGGCTTAATCGGGTTCTCCTCAAGAAACTCCACCATGCGGATCTGCATATCCCGATTACCCACTGCGATGGGGTAAAGGTGCTGTTGTTTCAGCATCAATTGCGCCAGATTAATGCTGCAGTCCATCCCGCCCAAAAAACCAATGATGTAAAGGTTCGAACCGATCTTGCCCGCATGAATTGAATGCGTCAAGCCACCGCCGACCTCCAATATATGATCGACACCCCCTTTCGAAAGGCTATAAATGGTCTCGCCCCACTGTGCATCGGTGCGATAATTAATCACGTGATCCGCGCCCAAATCCCGCAAGCTGGCCATTTTTTCGTTTGAAGAGGATGTTCCATAAACAGTGGCGCCAGCAGCCTTGGCCAACTGAAGCGCAAAAATGGAGACGCCGCCCGTGCCCTGAACCAATACCTTGTCCCCTGGCTGTATCCTGCCGATTTCAAACAGGGCTCGCCAGGCTGTTAATGCGGCGCAAGGCAGTGTGGCGGCCTCGGCGAACGAATAGCCCCGCGGCATGCGGGTGATTTCTTCAGGCCTCACCACACTGAACTCAATGGCGTAGCCATCGCAACTGTCGCCGCTAATCCGTGAAGTATTGGTTGATTGTGGTTTTCCTCCATGCCAGTCTGGAAAAAACGTGCTAATGGCTCGATCACCGGGCTGCCAGCCCACCACACCCTCACCGACCTCTACAATTTCTCCCGCCGCATCCGAACAGATAATACGGCCATCTTCCGTAGGAAGAAGCCCGGAGCATACCGCGTAGTCATGGTAGTTAAGGGCTGCGGCTCGCCAGCGCACCTTCACCGTGCCGGGTCGCACGATTGGCTTTGCGATATCTTGAATTTTTAGCGCCGAAAGCTGGGCAGGAAGATGGATGGAAACAGCTTTCATATTTTATTACTCCCATCAGAATCCATTATTTGCAGGCTTCGCGCTATGAAAATAAACGGTCGGTGCGAAGTCAGGCTTTGTACGGCGAAAATCTCGACTGAACCAGAGCACATAAGCGAATTCTGCGTCTATATATGTAACCATGCTATTCATCCCTAAAGTCCAGCGCTATCAAATTTGACCAACAAATCATGCAAGTTCGTCCATGCAATAGCCTGAAAGCAGCTGGGTAGATCAAAGCATCATTTCCTGTTGGGGTACATTTGGCAAAAATGCTACACTTCCTTACCAACGACAACCGATACTCGTAGAAAAACACGGAAATCCGGCATGATCGACTCACACAATCTCTCCCACAGTTTTCGCATGCTTCACCAGAACAGGGCGTTTGCCAGGGATGTTATCAACCAGTCAAAAGCCAGCGCTGCCGCTATTTTTCTCTACGACAAGAAACAGACCCGCCCGGTTAATTTTTTGTACGAAACAGGAATTCCGGCAAAAATCACGGATTTGTATACCAATAGCATCTACCGATACGACCCCCTGTTGCAGTATTCAACATCGCCAGAGCAGGATACCAAGAGGTTTACCGGCACCAATTATTGCCAACGCCTTGAATCCGGCCTCGAACTCTATCAGGAACACAACCACCGCTACTGGAACGCCCTCGGGCGCGCCGGTTTTAAGGAAACTGCCACCAGCCTCAAGGCGGTGTCCAGGGATATCTATCTGGTGGTGGGTTTGCTGTTGCAGGAGTCCCATTGCAGAAAAGGCGCCCACCTTTGTGTCGACCATGCCATAGTCGCCGTAGACAACTGGCTGGAGGCCAGCCACGAATATATTATTGATGCGTCGGTCAGGCAGGGTTTCTTTGCCCAGCGCAACCATGAGCTGCCAGCAGAGCCTGGGGGCGAATACGGCGAAGTCACCAACCGGGAATGGCAGGTGATTGGCGAATTGTTTCGCGGCAGCAGCAACAAGCAGATCAGCCGCCGACTGGGCGTTGCCGAGCACACCGTTGAAAACCACCTGAAAAATATTTACAAAAAATTCGGAGTTCGCAGCCGCACCGCATTGATTGCCAAGATTGGCAGCATTTCCGCTGGCGGTTTTTGAGGTTGACTTGCAGCTGTCGCCTCCGCCTTTTCGCCAGCAGGCTGACTACGGTTGGAGGGGGTGCGGGTTGCAAGGGGCAAGCGCCTAGCGCCGAGTTTTTGTAGGAGTCTGCCTGCAGCCGATGGATACGGCGCTTGAACTTATCGCCAGCAGGCTGGCTCCTACTAAAAAAATCATTTATTTGTACGAGCCAGCCTGCTGGCGATGCCTGAAGATTCTTCATGGCAAACAATCTCAAATTGAAGCAACTCTAGCGGATTTCCGCCATAGACACCCCTCTACCTGCTCTATAGACTGCAAATCTGTCTGATAAACATGTGCCTGTCTGGGCTGTTTTTGTTCACCGCAAAACAAGAAACTTTGCAGAGAACTGAAGCTGTTGATGCACTAACAAGCTCGGTCGGGAAACATAATTCTAAAGGAAACACTGCCATGGCAAGCCAACAACCCAGCGGCGATTCCCTGGATATTCGCCAGACGCCAACGGCGGACTTTATCGCCGAGCTGCGCCGCCGCTACCCCACCGAGGCGGAAATCGACCGGGTGCTGACGCGAAAAATGAACCATCGCGGCAAAGGCGTATTTGTGCCGGTCACCTTTGAACAAATCAGTCAATGCCTGGAGGCCATGCTTCACAAAAAGCTCAACCACGGCTTTCGCATTATCAATGCCCGCTGGATGACCGGCGGCTCCTCAAAGCTGCAAATCAGTTTTGAGCTGGAATGGCAGGGGCTGGACGGTTTGCAACCCCGCCACATCACCCCCATGGTGTTGCGGATGAGTCCTTCCGAATCCATTGTTGAAACCTCCCGCCGCCGGGAATTTCAGGTTATTAAAGCTTTGTCCACACAAATTCCCGTGCCCGACTGCTACTGGGAAGACGAGGACATGGAATTCTTTCCCTACCCTGCAATGGTGTTCGGTTTTGTTGCCGGCGTCGCCAAACCCGCTTCAGATACATCACAGCAAGTGACCGGCCTCGGCATTAATTACGGCGCCACATTGCGCGCCAGGGTCAGCGATGAGTTTATGCGCGGCGTCGCCGCCTTTCACAATGCCGATATTTCCACCATGGCGCTGGACGCCTTTGAAATCCCCAAAGTGGGCACTAATGAAGGCATTCTCAAGCAGGTCAATATGTGGCGGCGCATCTGGGAGGAGGATCGCGGCGAAGACGAACCCCTGGTGCAACTGGCGGGTAACTGGCTGGAAGACAACGCCCCGGCTCTCGACCATGTCTCTATTGTTCACGGCGACTGCCGCAGCGGCAATTATCTGATATCGGAAGATGACGGCCATATTACCGCCTGGCTCGACTGGGAGCTGGCGGTGCTGGGCGACCGCCACCAGGATCTCACCTGGGCCACCTCCCTGGCCTACAGTCATTTGGCGGAAGACGGCAAAACCCTGCTGGTGAATGGCATGCTGCCCCTCGACGAATTTTATGCCGCCTACGAAAAAGCCACGGGGCTCAATGTCGACCCCCAGCGCATTAAATACTTTCGCGTCTACAACGCCTGGGTGTCGTACATTGTCTGTGTGGCCACGGGCTACCGGGTGGCAAAAGGCGGCAAGTCTCACCAGGATATTGTCCTCACCTGGCTTAACGGCATCGGCGGCCTGCTGATGGAACAGTTGCGCCACAACCTGATGGAGGCCAGCCAATGATTCCCGAAATTGATACCCAGCTCGCCGCAGTTATTAAATCCCTGAGCGACAATGTGCTGCCCGCCGTCGATGCCAGCAACCCCCTGGCTGGGGAGCAGATTCGCCTCTGCCTGGCCACCCTTGGCCTGATCAAAAACCGACTTCCCCAACTTCACCGCTACCAGCGCCACGAGCTCATGTTAAATCTCGATCTGGTGACCGCATTGGCCACCATTACCCACAAAGCCAACATTGCCATTAACGGCCTGACAGAAACCATCGGCAGCAGCCGCGACCTGTTGAACGATCCCGCCATGGGCGCTACAGAGATGGAGCAACAGGTGAGAACCCTCAAGGATATGGCGGTCAGCGTCGTCAATGCCGCACGGGGAACCGCAGCGCAAGCGGAGGTAATGACATTGGTGCTCAACACTCAGGAAGCCATGGACTTGTGCCGTCGCGCCTGGACACTGGCGATGGGGTTTGAGCCAGATCCATCGCAAATTCCGTCACTCGATCAACTCCTTTATTAGCAGAGCCAACCGCAATGATAGATAAAAACCACCCCAGTGCAGCCTGGATTGAAGAGCTTCGCCAGCGCTTTCCCTGCGAAGCGGAAGTCGATTGGGTACTGACCCGCAAACTGCAAAATCGCGCCAATCCTGCCTACAGACCGGTAAAACTCGATCAGCTCTGCGACGCCGTCACCGACCTGCTCAATGCAGAATTGCATGACGCCTTTGAAGTCAAAAATCCCCGCTGGCTCTCCGGTGGCGCCTCCAAACTGCAAATGGCCTTTGAGCTGGACTGGCATCAACCCGGCAGCGGCAGAACCACCACGCCCCTGGTGTTGCGCATGGAGCCTGCCGCCTCCATTGTTGAAACCAGCAGGCTTAGGGAATTTGAACTGATCAGAGCGTTTGAAGGGGTGGTACCGGTGCCGCCAGTGTACTGGGTCGACCGGGAAGGCAAATACCTCCCCTACCCCGCGCTGATTTACGGTTTTGCCAACGGCGTCACCAAGCCCTCCACCGCTGCCAGTGGCGTGTCTGGCACCGGCATTAATTTTGGTGCCGAATTGCGCAAAATCCTCGGCAGTCAATTTGTCGATCAGCTCGCCACCATTCACACCTTCGACTGGCGCAGAGCGCAGCTCAGCAGCTTTAACGTGCCCGCCCAACAGTCCACCCAAGGTGTGGAGTGGCAAATCAACTGGTGGGAACGGGTGTGGACGGAAGACGCCAACGAAGAAGTACCACTGATGCGTTTTGCCGCCAAATGGATGCGCGCCAATATGCCAACCATCGACCATGTCTCTCTGTTGCACGGCGATTACCGCAGCGGCAATTTCCTCTTCACCGAAGACAATGCACAAATCAGCGCCTGGCTCGACTGGGAAACCGGCCACCTCGGCGACCGCCACGAAGACATTGCCTACACCATCTGCAAACCCTGGGGGCATCTGGCGGAAGACGGCAAAACCTTTCTGGTATGCGGCATGATGTCTGAGCCGGAGTTCTACGACGCCTATGAAAAAGCCTCAGGTTTAAGTGTCGATAAAAAGCGCCTCAATTTCTACCGCATTCTCAACGCCTACAAACTCAACAGCATTGCCCTGGCCACAGCTTACAGAGCGGTGGCTGGCGGCAAAACCCACCAGGACATCGTGCTCGGCTGCGTCATGGGCGCCAGCTATCTGTTTATGGACGATCTTCGTCAAACCCTGGAAGAGGTGGCCTAAGATGGAAATTCGCGCTGATTTTCAGTTAAAAAGTGTTATCAAGGCATTAAAGGACAATGTCATTCCCGCGGTTGATCCCAACCATAAAATGGCGGTGGAGCAGGCGCAGCTGGCGGTTCACGTTTTGCAGGTGCTGGCGGACAAACTGCCCATGCAATACCGCTACGATCGCCACGAACTCAACCAGTATGTCGCCCTCGCCGAGCGCCTGGAGACACAGGTTTGTGGCGGCGCCAAAACCACAGAAGCCCTGGCTGACCTCAAAAAACTGATGGCGCCGGGGCGGGACACTCTCGACCGCGCCCGCGCCGAACCCAGCGAATTGGAACAAGCGTTGTTGAACCTACGCGCTAAAGTGGGCGACCTGGTGGCGGCCGCCCTGGAAGACGGCGATGAAACCAGCCGAAAACATCTCGAAAAAGAAATTATGGCGTCTGCCCGCGAGCAATTGACACGGGAAAGATCCTGGCTGATTCCCATGGGTTTTGAGCCAGATCCCGCAGCACTAACGCCCGTTGAGCAATTGCTCGACCCTGTTAAATAAATAAAGGTATGAAAATGACGACAACTATCGACCCCGAAGGCTATGTACCCGCCACCGACCACCCCAAATGGAACCAGAGTCTGGTGTGCCACTGCTACGACCCGGACACCAAAGTGGGCTGCTTTATTCGCGTTGGCATTCAGGAAAATCTCAAAGAATCCAACACCTGGTTTATTTTTTTCAAGGACGGCAAACCTCTGTTTACCCGCGCCAATATGAATCTGCCCTACACCGAAGAGCGCATGAACCCCGGCATGAAAATCGCCGGCATGGAAATCACGGTGCTGGAGCCTTTAAATAAAGTACGCGTGCGCTTTGATGAGGCGGATTTTGCCTGCGATCTGGTGTGGACTGGCATTTACAACCCAGCCATGAAAGACTGCGTCGCCATGAGCCAGGACCAGGACGGCTCCTTTGCCCGCGAACTGATGAATGTTCACCTCGAAGGCCCCTACCGCATTACCGGCACCGTCACTATTCGCGGCAAAGAAACACTCAACATTAACGGCACCGGCTACCGGGACGTTTCCTACGGCCCCCGCAACTGGGACGCCATGCAACACTACCGCCTCGCCTGGCCGTATTTTCCCGAAAAAAACATCACCTTCGCCACCGTACACGGCGTCTCCACCGAAGGCCACAGCGCCTATCTGAAAATGATGCACGACGGTGACGACTGGATCGGCATTAAAAGCGTCGACGCCAAAAACACCTACGGCGAAGACGATATGACCATAAAAACCATGGACTGGACCATCGTCGACGAAAAAGACCGCACCTGGCAATTTACCGCCAAGTACATTTTCAACTGGATTTTTCCCCTCGACACCTTTGTCCTCACCGAACAGTTTATGGAATACCGTCTCAGCGACGGCACTGTAGGCTATGGTCTGGCGGAAAGCGGTTACAGGCTGCCCTGGGAGGGCAACGGCGGTTAATGTTTTATATCGTAGGAGCCAGCCTTGCTGGCGATGACATGGCTAACAATCTATCGCTTGCAGGGCAAGCTCCTACAACAACTAGCCACATCACTACGGTAAGACGGCGATAAATTTCAAAGGCTGCAAATTTTCGCGGGGCAGGGCTCAGCCCTACAACAGAAAAACTTGAACCAACAACGAGGTCAACAATGAATACCAATACAGCATGGGATCCCGAAGGCTACGTGCCCGCCACCGATAACGAAAAATGGAATCAGAGCTATTTCTACGGCTGTTACGATCCGGAAACCCGCATCGGCTGCATGATTCGCGTCGGCATTCTCGAAAACCAGAAAGAAACCAACGGTTTTGTGATTTTCTTTCGCGACGGCCAGCCCCTGTTTACCCGCATCAATATGAACCTGCCCTACTTCAAGGAAAGGCTTGCCGACGGCTTTGAAATTGCCGGTGTTCATTTCAGTGCGCCTGAGCCGCTGCAAAGCTCGCGCATTCAGTTTTCCAGCAAGGACTTTTCCTTTGATCTCACCTGGGAGGGCATTTACAACCCGCCGATGCTCGACTGCGTGGAAATGAGCAAGGATCAGGACGGCACATTCGCCAAGGAAATGATGAATGTTCACCTCGAAGGCCCCTACCGCATCACCGGTTCGGTAACCATTCGCGAAGAAGGTGAAGTCAAGATCAACGGCACCGGCTACCGCGACCTCAGTTACGGCCCCCGCAACTGGGACATCATGCACACCTACCGCCTCGCCTGGCCGTATTTTCCGGCGAAAAATATCACCTTTGCCACCGTTCACGGCCAGTCTGTTCACGGTCAGTCCGCCTATTTGAAAATGATGCACGACGGCAGCGAATGGCTGGGCGTTAAGTCCATGACGCCAAAAAATCAGTACTACGATGACAATATGGGCATCAAGGCCATGCACTGGAAAGTGATGGATGAAAAAGATCGCGAGTGGCAATTTACCGCGAAAAATATTTTCCGTTGGTTTATTCCCCTGGATACCTTTTGTATGACCGAACAGATTATGGAATACCAGCTTATCGGTGAAAATGGCGAAACCACTGTCGGCTACGGCCTCGGCGAATGCGGCTATCGCTTTCCGTTTAAAGGTAATGGCGGTTGAACGGCGCGCTGCCGAAAAAATTCGCTATCGAATACAGATTTTAAAAAGTTATCTAGCGTTAAATGAAACTGAGTTAATGCCAAAACTACGATTTCCGTCATTCCCGCGCAGGCGGGAATCCAGTGTTCTCAAAATTACGGAGCCGCTGGTTCCCCGCCTGCGCGGGGATGACGAAATTAAATCGTCACCGCTCACCTAAAACATACACAGGTACAGTTGCCATGATTACAGATCAGGATACCGAATATCACATCCCCCCGGACATCAACTACAAGTTCGCAGAAACCAATTATTTTATCGCCGTGATTCCCGAGGAGCGCATTCTCGCCACCTTTTACACGGTGACCCGCAAAAGCGTTGGTGTCTGCCTTGTCGACGTTGCCATCTACGGCTGCCTCAGCGATAACCGCGCCGAAATGCTCTATCTGGATTCTCAGCAGCAATTGCCCGCACCGGAAAAACTCTCCCGCTTCGAAACCCCCAACGGCATGAAAGTAACAGCAAAAAACGCTCGGGAATATGAGTTGGATTATGTGGGTTTTGACGATACCGAAGCCCACCTCTCCTTTGTCGGCCTTCACGAGCCTTTCGACATTCACGACCCCAGACTCAGTCCCAAAGCCACCCCCGATGACGACAAAGCGCGGGAGGAAGGCTCCGGCCTCGGCAAAGCCTACGGCAACCATTTCGACCTCACCTGCAGAGCCCAGGGCACCCTGAAAATTCGCGGCAAAACCTACAAAGTTGACTGCATCACCACTATGGATCACAGCTGGGGCGAACGCTGCGAAGCCGGGCTCCGCGCCATGACCTGGATGAACGCCAATTTCAGCGAAAATTACGGCCTGCACTGGATCACGTCCCTGGATTTCACCAAGCCCGCCGACCAGCAACACAAGCTTGCCCACGGCTATGTTTTTGAGAGCGGCGAGCTTTATGGCCTCACCGACCTTGAACTCAAATCCAACCGCCTCGGCACCATCAGTGTCGCCCTCGACCTTGAAGCCACCGATGTCCGTGGCAAAAAGCACGTCATGTACGGCACGCCATTGGTGGGCGCGCCCTGGTCCTGTTACACCCAGATCATGCTCTATGTCGCCATGACCCGCTGGATCACCGACAAAGGGGAAATCGGCTATGGCCTCAATATGGAAAACTACCCCTTCGACATGATGGCGCGCCTGCGGGGCAGACGCTGGACAGAATTGCCGGGGAATTTAAATACCTGAGGCGGAACCTGCTGCTTCTCGTTGCCAGGCTTCGGCGTGGAAATGCACACCTACGCACACTCCTCCGTGCCCACGCGGGAGCTTGGGCACCAGAAAGCCGGGATATTGCCCGCCCTGTAAAATCTTAAAGCATCGCCAGCAGGGCTGGCTCCTACCGAAAAATCATTTATTGGTTGGTAGCAGCTCTGCTGGCGATGGCGCTTCCATAAAACAAAATCAAACTGAAAGAGTACTCGCTGTTTTTAAAATAGCTTCCAGCTCAGGGACAGCGTCCTTATCTGATTCCCAATTCTGGGGCTTACACCAGGCGCGACGAATATCGACAATAGCCCGCGAATGCCTGTGTACCACCTGCTCAATTAATTTCCGCAATCCAGGTTCTGCTTTTCTTAGGCTCCGGGTTATGCGACTGATCTCCGCTTTCAATAAAACGCTGATTTCGTCCAACTCTTGATTGGTGGCGTTGGGGTTATCCAAACACAACTGAGCATCTGCGGTGGCGGTTGACAGTATGTCAGCCTCAATATTGTTTGCAGAAAGCAGTGACAGAATTTCAGCACCCATAAAAGTATACTGCTGGAGTTCATAACGGGTGCGATCTCTAGAGAAATTAATACGCTGAGTGAGAAACTCCAGATACTTCGCCAGCAGCGCAACCTGTTCGCACGCCAGAGAATCACCGGTTTTTTCAACTGCGGGGCCAATCACCTGATTGATCGAGTTGATACAGGCGCCAAGGCCGTTGATTATGCGATCGCTCATCAATATCTCTCCTCAAGTATGTTCAGTAAATCATGGGCATTGGGATATGCAGCACCCTCGACGAGGACGAGAACAATGTCCTGATGAGACTTGCCAAGACGCACCACCCGATAGGTGGAGGCAATGGGACCAACCATCGACTGGTACGTATTGAGAACACGGAAATAATGCAGCCGTTTCGGATCAATATCGAGACCGGAAAAGCGTTGGTAATCGTCAAAGAATTGCTGCTCTGGAACCAGCCCGCTGACAAGAAATGTTTTGCCATCTTCTGCCAGGCTGCCAAATAGCCGGGATGTTGCCCAGGCGAGGTCGCGATGTCTGTCGCCTATGTAACAGCGCTCCCAATCGAGCCAGCCAGTAATCTTTCCTTCATCTTCATTAAAGAGAAAATTCCCGGCGCGATAATCACCATGCAAAATACTGGCGTGATCCAAGACTGGCATATTGTCTTCCAGCCAATTAGCCACAGACTCCACCAGAGGCATATCTTCACCGCGATCCTCTTCCCAGACTCGCCGTGCACGGTTGAGTTGCCACAGGGAAGCTTGGGTAGTGCCCTCTTTGGGCTTATTAAAAGAACCCAGATCCGCATTACGCCAGTCGTAAGTGTGAATGGCTGCAAGATGGCGCGTAAACTGAGGCCCTAATTCAGCCCGCAATTGCGGACTGAATTGAGTGCCTATGCCGCTTACTCGAGAGCGATCCATGGAGGGCTTTGCTCTACCGGTAATAAAGCCATAAACAATTGCAGGTTCTGGAAACCACTGCCCTTCAGGATCCATCCAGTAGCTTCTTGGCACGGGAACAACATCGGCTATAGCGCGAATAATCTCAAACTCTCTGCGCCTGCTGGTGGCATTAAGGGATTCCGCAGGCTCCATGCGCACAACAAGCTGATCCGTTGAGCGGCCGCGCTCTGGGTCAATCCAGTCCAGGGTAAAACCGAACTGAATTTTCGATGCGCCCCCGGTTAACCAGCATTCATCTTTGACACTGAATTCACCCTTTACATGGGCATTGAGAAAAGCGTGTACATACCCCGACATTTCTTCCAGGGTCGGCATTTTGTAGGAACCCAAGGCACGGCGCTGCATTTTCCGCGTCAGCATAAGGTCGAATTCGTCTTCCACCGGATAGATATTGCGTATTGCCTGCACATCGGCATCCGCTGGAGCATCACGCCATTGCTTTGCCCCTTCTGCCTCTGCCGGATAAAAAATATCCGGTGAGGGCAATACAGAGGACTGCTTAAATTTAACATCAGTCATTTTATAAATCGCTCTTGGTGTTTAGTGCTCGAATTGGTTACCACTCAGCCTGTTAATGCAGGGATGGGGTCATTCCAGCGGCGACCGCGCAGTTCTGCTTCAAGGGGAAGTGAATGATTGTCCTGGAATACACCGTGACCAATCTGGCCTTGAAGCTCCCATTCAACAAGGCCTACCCAGCAAATGGCCGGGGCGAAAACTCTCCACGGCCCGCCGGAAATGGGCACACCGCGAAGGCGGTAATGATTCCCACGCACATCGGTGACAAGTGCCTGAATTTGTATTGGCACAATACCCAACCGAATTGTGGTCATTTTTACATCGGCAAGGGCATGCACATTGCCTTTATCCAGCAAATAGCCATGGGCAAAGGTTTGATCTTCTCCAGCAAGTTTGGTGGGATCGAGGTGGCCATGAAAACGGAAACACAGGTCTTTACCAAATGACGCCCAGGTGGAATTCATCGGCGGAATCGCTGTATCCGGACGCGGCCCCCAACTGTGGTTCATACGATCAATCACATCGACTTTATACTCCTTGCCACGAAGAATTAATGAACCCTTGGTATGGCAATGCATATCAAAGTGGCCTTTGTAACAGCTGCCCATGGCGCTTCGCGCCAACTGTTCTTCCTCGGTTTTTCCTGCCAGGGGATTTTGGTTGGAATCGTGAATATCAAAGGGATCCATAATGCCAATCATATCGACATGAATTTCAGTACCGTTGGCGCCCACATAATCAACACGATAATCCCGGGGGGGATTTACAGCAACCACTTCAAGACCGTTAGGCCCCTTGATGTGGGAAAATCGTTCCGGCGCGGGCAAATGAAATTGAGTGTCCAAGTGAAGCAACTCAAATTCCGTATTACTGACGCAACCGTGAACACGAATATCATTGGCCATGGAGCCTAGCACCGGCCTGGTAACCACATAGACATGGGCAAAGAGACGCTCTTCCGGTATGGAAATTGGCAGATAGTAGGTTTCCGCCCAGGAATAATCCGTGGAACCTTCGTGGTGGTATTCCAAATCACTGGCAATAATCAAAATAACTTCTCCTTTTTAAGTGGATTAATCGTAAATTTTTTCGCCGGAAGCGAATAACAGATAAAAAATCAGGCCAAAAAATGTAATACCCGCAGTGACCTGAAAAACCATGGCCCAGGAACCTGTGGTCTGTAGAATAAGGCCGCTGATGTAAACGCCAACTATGCCTGGAATGGTTCCCGCCGTATTGGTAATACCCATCAGTTTTCCCGCATGGCGGGGAGCAATATCCATATGATTGACAAGAAATCCACCTGCAGCGAATGCACCAAAACTGACACCAATGCACATAATAGAAATTGCAGCTGCAAGGGTTTCAACCTCACCGACAATCATAAATGCGATAACCGGACCACTGAATCCTATGAATTGCATAATTTTGCGCACACGGGTTACGTTCATTCCTTTGATGATTAATTTGTCGGCTATTCGCCCCGCAAAATTCATCCCCACAAATAAACAAATATGCGGCAACATGGTAAAAATACCAATTGATGCAAAATCGACACCCAAGCCCTTATTAACAAACGTTGGTAGCCAAGACAGCAAAACGTAGAACGACCAGTTAAAGCAAAAATGCGCAACAATAATCGCCCACACAGGGCGCTGTTTTAACAAATCCAGAATACGGGGCGAGTTATTCGCGGTTATAACTACTGGCGGCAAGCCAGAATTAATTTCTTCTATTTCTTTTGGGGAAATTGTCGGGTGCTTTTTCGGGTCAGAAGTAATCAGCTTTTGCCAGAATAGCCACCAGACAAAGCCAACACCGCTGAAAAGATAAAAGGACCACTCCCAACCATAATATTGAACAATAATCGGCGTCACCAAAATCGCAAATACGGTCCCCAATGAGTAAAAACTGGAGTTGAGTGCAATAGCGCGGGAGCGCTCTTGATGAGGCATCCAGCGCCCGACCAGGCTATATACAGATGGAATGGCGACGGCCTCCCCGGCACCCATCAAGATACGCGACAACAGCAATGCGGCAAGACCCAGAGCCGCTGCAGGAGGGGTCAACAGGGTAAACAGTGACCACCACAAAACACCTACACCGAGAACAATTTTTCCACCAAAGCGATCCGCCAACCAGCCGCCAACAATTTGCATCATCATGTAGCCGATAAAAAATGACGATAAAATCAGCCCCTGTGTTTGCGTGTCCCACCCGTGGTCTTTTGCCATGGGAATAATAGCAATGGAGATATTGACGCGATCCACATAACAGATAAACGTCGCCAATGCGCAAAGTGCGAGCACTGTATAGCGCTTGCGCCAAAAACCCCGAGGGGATTCTGTCTTGATGATTTTCTCGACCATCAGTTTGCCTATTCAGGTTTTTATAGTATTGATGCCATGGGTGCAAAATCGGTGGCGCTTTACCACCAGGCACCTATGGCGATAATGGCTAGTGCCGATAGCGAGCTGCACGGCACCGGTGCCGCGCAGCTCCCCAGGTGTTTACTGAGAGAAACTCTGATCAATGTCATTCCCGCGTCGGTAGGAATCCATAATCCCTGGATTTTTCTGCACGCCCGCTCAGACGGGCGTGCAGAAAATAGAATCCATCAGAGTTGCCTTTGAGGGTTAGAAGGTATAACCGACACTGATACCGTAGGTGCGTGGCCGCGCCGCAATCCTGGCAATGGATTCTGCCGCAGGCGCCACGTTGTTCCAGTAGTACTCATCGGTCAGGTTCTTACCCCACAGCATGTACCGCCAGCGGGTATCTTCAGACTCATAGCCCAGACGCGCCCCCAGGGTGGCGTAGCTGTCCACCATCAGGAAGTCGTCCGTTACCGCTTTATGGGCGCCGTCCTGTACAGCCACTGGACTCAAGCGCAGATCATCGCCATTGAATACCGATTCAGAGTTGGACTGGCCGATGACATTCATACCCATGAACACGACACCGCCCTGGCTCAAGGGCATGCGGTAGTCCACATCCAGGCTGTAGGTAAACTCCGGGGTGTAGGGCAGGTCTTCGCCAGCAAAATTGACGATCTCGCCAAACACGTCATAGCCGGTGTATTCGTCAATTTCGGACTCCAGGTAGGTCACCGCAGCGGTCAGGGTCAGGTTGTCCGTCACCCGGGCAGTGACATCGGTCTCTATCCCAGAAATGCTGGCTTCAGGTACGTTCACCAGGCGGCTCAGGGGACCAAAAATGGCGTTGGCTATCTTGCCCTTTTCCTGCTTGTTGTCGTATTCGTAGTAGAACAGGGCACCGTTCCACTGCACGGAACTTTCCAGCGCGGTGACTTTGAAGCCCGCTTCATAGGCAAGCACAGATTCCTGGCGCACCGGGATCAGCTGAATGGCATCACTGGCCGACAACGTGGGATAACTACCCGCTTTGTAGCCTTTGGAAATATTGGCATAGAGCAAAACGTCCTCGTTGAGGCGGTAGTCAGCACCTGCGCGCCAGGAGACGTTGTCTTCCGACAGGGTGTTGACGAATGGTAAACCCGGAATACCCTGCTCATTCAGGGAAATACAGCCGCCAATACCAATGGGGTCAAAGGGCACACCGGATCCCGCACCGAGAATGTTAAAGAGTGCCGCCAGGTTGCTGCCCGCATCCACCTCCGTCGGCGTCGCCCCGGAGGTGTCGGGTACCAGGCCGGGAATGTTGGCGGAGGCGCCGTTACAGCTGTAGGCATCGATTTCATAATCGGTGTAGCGGGTACCCAGTTTCAGGGTCAGGCTGTCGGTGACGTCGAAATCCACGTTGGCGAAGGCCGCATAGGATTTGATGTCCTGCTCAAGGTTCGAATCCAGACGGTGAATAAACAGGGTACCGGCACGGCTGCTGGTGTTGCCTTCAAACTTCTGGTACTGGGATTCGTAGGTGCTGCTGTCTTCATAGTTGACGCCCACCACCCAGCGGAAGGCATCATAGTCACCCGCCAGACGCAGCTCGGCAAAGGTGGAGTCGATGTCGCCAACGGTGCGCCAGTCAGACAGCACCAGGTACATGCCGTCGCCGTCCTGTACCTGGTTCTGCTCGTATTCGCTGTGGGCAACCAGGCCGGTCAAGGTCATGCTATCATTGAGGTCGACATCACCGCGCAATGAGTACTGAATAAACTCCTTGTCGCCGGACAGGTCACCTGTCCACTCCGCCGAACGGTTGTCGTTATCGGTGAGGGGATGGGCAAACTGGGCTGCCGCATTCTCTGGCGCCGCTGCATAGGCTCTGGGCACCACCGCTGCCAACTGAAACGCCTGGGGATCGGACTTGTCCCGCCAGCCGTTAATGTTGAGATTGATTTCGGCGTTGTCGCTGGGTTCAAAACGCAGCGACAGTCGCGCCGCCGTGTAATCCTCTTCACCGTTTTCGCGATCGCTGGTCATGCTGCGCTGCCACTCATCGGCTTTGGTGCTCTGCACCGCGAGACGGCCAGCAAGCCTGTCTGTCAAACCACCGCTGACAAAACCATTGGCTTCCACCTTGTTAAAACGGCCATAGCTCAGGTCGCCGCCATAACTCAGCTCCTGTGTCGGTTTCGCGGCAATAAAGTTGACCGCACCACCGGTGGAGTTCTGACCAAAAAGTACGCCCTGGGGGCCTTTGAGCACCTCAACCCGCTCCAGGTCGTAGGCGCTGTGCGCCGCCATCACCGGAAACGGCAGGGGAATCTCGTCCACATACAAGCTGGTGGCCGGGTAAACCCCGATGGAGCTTTCGTTAAACCCCACGCCCCGCAGGGTGAGAATCGGCGTGTTCTGGTCGCTGGTGGCAAACACCAAACCAGGAACAGATGACGTAATTTCTTCCAGAGTCGTCAATTTCTGCTCGGCCAGCTTGTCGCCAGAAATAGCGCTGATCGACAAACCAATATCGTTGGCGCTTTCCGCCCGCTTGTTCGCGGTGACAACAATTTCCTGCAACTGAGCTTGCGCAGCTGTAGCGCTCAACAGCAAACCGGGCATAAGTAATGATGCAGCAACTAAGGGTCTCTTCTTGAAAATTCTAACCATACTCTAATCCTCTGGTTTATTAATATATTGCCGCCGTGGCGGCACCTATCGTTTGTGAAGCAACCGTGTTTTTAATGCTTTTTTATGCATGGTTAGAATAGTGATGAGGCCGTTTTAAAACTTGTATTTTTAAGACACCAAGTTGATACTTTAGGCACAAAACAATAATGGTATCTTCATATGCACTTGATCAGATGTGGCGCTCTCGAAGGTTTTGAATCCCTGATTCGATCATTGGGGGGCAACCCTGTTGAACAGTTTCGTCAGGTGGGCATATCCCTGTCGCAACTGCGTGACCCAAATTCCTTTATTTCTTATAGCAAGATGGCAGAAGTTCTAGAGATATGCTCCCACGCATATCGCACGCCTTTCTTAGGTCTTCTTCTGGCGGAACGCAATAAATACTGGGTATTGAGTGACTTATTAGTGAGCATCTCTCAAGATCCTACAGTGGCGGAAGCGCTTGCAAAATTTGATCGCCACCTCTATTTGCACGCCAGTGGCGTACATTTGACTATCACCACCAGCGGCGATGAGGCTAGGCTTGAGCTGAAGTTTGATTTCAACACGCCCTTGGGTATCGATCAGCTCGCCCAAAAAGCGGTGGGGCAAACCGCCACGGTTTTATCAAAGCTAATGGCTGTGGACAGGTACAGCTTTAAGCTCCATCTTCGTCAGCCCAGCCCCGTTGCAGAAAGCACCAATAAAAGCGGTTTCTATCCCCAAATTCACTTTGGCAGTACATTTGATGGCATTCGCTTAACCACGAAGGATCTGAATCGCAGGCCGAAGCTGGATGAAGAAACATTACAGAAACACTTCATAGAACACCTGCAACATCTCAAAGCACGCTATCCAAACAATATTAAAAATCAGGCCAAGGAAATTATCGGCCAGCTGCTGCCGTCCGGTGACTGCTCAATGGATAAGGTGGCTAGCAATTTAGGCCTCCATCAAAAAACCCTGCAACGAAAGTTACAGAACGAGAACAGCAATTACAGGGAATTGTTGCGGGAAACCCGACTGGTGATAGCAGAGCAGTATCTAAGCCAGGGATCAGTGTCTATTACTGATCTGGCGCTCAATCTCGGCTATGCGGAAGTATCGGAGTTCAGCCGTCACTTTAAATCCTGGACTGGCTACTCCCCTAAAAAATGGCGGCAAGAACGGTTCGGGGCTACCCACTACTAGTCACCATGTTTTGATCTTTACAGTGGGTAGCATTGACTCTGCGTTGGCAACACCCCTACAATCCGCCCCCTGCATCAGGTGCCTGCTCGACTCTCCTTCGCCGGGAAAGTCTGGAACAGGGTAAACGGGAAGTGTGGTGCGTTACGGCAAAGTTTCTAGTCATTTATTGGCCGCCGCTAACAAAACCACCGCTGCCCCCGCAACGGTAAAAAAGCCTCTTTTACAGAGCCTTTCAAGCCCGAAACCGGCCTGGTGATAACGATGTTAGCGTTATCACGGTGTGCAGTGCTGCAACGATGAAGCGGAGGGCTTTGTCGGTGGTGAACTGCCTGCCTTTCTGTCTGGCGCCTGCCACTCCTATCCCTCCCTCAATCCTTGTGTTTTTTTACCGATTGAGGACAGACAATGAAAACATCTCACCTGCTGCGCAATGCTATTGCCAGTTCCTGTTGTGTATTGCCAATCAGTTGTGCAACGGCCAACGACAATTACGACGAAGTGGTGGTCACTGCCACCCGCACCCCGGTGGCGCTGGTTGACAGCCTGGCCTCCGTGTCCACCATCAGCCGCACCGATATCGACGCCCAACAACCGGTTGACCTGGTAGACGTATTCCGCCAGGTGCCGAGCCTGGACATTAGCAGCAGCGGCGGACGGGGTTCGGCCACCAGCCTGTTTACCCGAGGCACCGCCAGCGGCCACACCCTGATTCTGGTAGATGGCCAGCGGGTCAGCAGCGCCACCCTCGGCAGCGCCAATTTCCAGTTTTTAAACCCGGATCAGATCGAACGTATCGAGGTGGTGAGGGGCTCTCACTCCAGCCTGTACGGCAGTGAGGCCATTGGCGGAGTGATCCAGATATTCACCCGCGACGGTTCCGCCAGCGAGGGCAGTTACGTCACCACCGCCGCCGGCAGCAATGACCTGGCGAAAGTAGCCGTAGGCTCCAGTGGCAACAGCGGCAACTGGCGCTACGGCATCCATGCCTCGTACCTGGAAACCGACGGTATCGACAACCTGGAGGTGGACACCGGCTTCAACGCCGACCGGGATGGCTACCGCAACAAATCGGTGAACGCCAGTGGCGGATATCGCTTCGACAACGGCGCAGATTTGACCCTGCGCTACCTGGAAAGCAACAACCGCAACGAACATGACAGCGCCTTCAACCCCGCCGAACAGCCCTACAGCGACAGCGTGGTGCAGAACATCAACCTTCGCGGCCGCCTACCGGTCACGGACGTATGGACCACCGAGATTTCCCTGGGCACCGCCACTGACGACAGTGACAACTACGACGGCATCACTGACGCGAGCGATGGCAACTTCCGCACCCGGCGGGAACAGCTCTATTGGCAAAATGACTTCACCCTGGCGGAAGGCCAGATCTTTACTCTGGGTTACGATTACTACGAAGACGAGGTCACCAGCAGCTCCAACAGCTATGTCGATAGCCATGGCAATCCGGTGAACACCCGCGACAACAGGGCGCTCTTCGGCCAGTATCAGGGCACCTGGTCCATAGTGGACGTCGTGCTCGGGCTGCGGGAGGACGACAACCAGGAATTCGGCGAGCACACCACCGGCAATGTGGCGGTCGGGGTAAAACTCGGCGACCACTACAAGGTGGTGGCCTCATGGTCAGAGGGTTTTAAAGCCCCCACCTTCAACGACCTTTACTGGCCCGCCGGTCCCTACAGTGCCGGCAATCCCAATCTGTCGCCAGAGGAGTCCGAAAACAGCGAACTGAGCCTGCGGGGCGACTACGACAGCTGGCGCTGGTCTGTCGCCTATTTTCAAAATGACGTCAACAACCTGATCGACTGGGCGCCGGGGTCGGATTTTGTCTGGCGTCCCTATAACGTCAGCGACGCTGAAATCGAGGGCGGCGAGTTAATGGTGGCGACGGATCTGTACGGCTGGAGCCTGGACGCCGCCTACAGCTATGTCGAACCCCGGGATGCGGAAACCGACAAACTGCTGATCAAACGCAGTCGCAGTAACCTAACCCTCAATGCCAGCCGCAGCTACGGCGATTTCAGCCTGGGTTTCAGCATCAAGGCTCAGGATGAACGCTATACCGACACCGCCAACAGCGACAGCCTGGGGGGGTACGGCACACTCGGCCTGCGCCTGGGTTACGACATCAGCCGCAATCTGAAAACCTCCCTCAAGGTCGATAACGCCTTCGACAAGGATTACCAGCTGAACAGGGGCTATAACCAGGACGGCCGCGCCTGGCAACTGGGTCTGACCTACTCACTCTGACGGAGCCTGTAATGACTGAACTGACAGACAAGAACGCCCGCCACCGCAATGCCATGGCGAAACAGAAAGCCAAAGTGGACAAGCGCATCGCCGAGGCCGACACCGAGCGCGGGGTGATGATCCTGCTCACCGGCAACGGCAAGGGCAAGAGCAGCTCCGCCTTCGGCATGGTGGTGCGCAGCCTGGGCTACGGCTACAGGGTGGGGATCGTCCAGTTTATCAAGGGCGCCCAGCTCTCCGGTGAAGAAATGTACGTGCGGCAAAAATGCCCGGAGGTGGACTTGCACCAGATGGGCACCGGCTTTACCTGGAATACCCAGGACAGGGAAAGCGACATCGCCGCCGCCGATGCCACCTGGCGGGAGGCCGCCCGCATGCTGGCGGACGACAGCTACCACCTGGTGGTGCTGGATGAGCTGACCTACATGATCGCCTACAAATACCTGGACGAACAAGCCGTGCTCGACGCTCTGGCCAACAGACCCCCGGAACAGAGCGTGGTGGTCACCGGTCGCGGTGGCGGCAGCGCTCTGCAGGAACTGGCAGACACCGTGACCGAACTGAAAGACGTCAAGCACGCTTTTAAATCAGGCATCAAAGCCCGCAAAGGTATCGACTTTTAATATGACATGGACGCTGATGATACAGGGCACCACCTCCGACGCTGGCAAGAGCGTGCTGGTGACCGGTCTCTGCCGGGTACTGGCGCGGCGCGGCGTCAGGGTCGCGCCCTTCAAGCCCCAGAATATGGCTCTCAACAGCGCAGTGACCGTGGACGGCGGCGAGATCGGCCGCGCCCAGGCGGTACAGGCCATGGCCTGTTATCTGGAGCCGGAACGGGATATGAACCCGGTTTTGCTCAAGCCCTCCAGTGATACCGGCGCCCAGGTCATTATTCGCGGCACGGCGCTTTCCAACATGGAGGCGCAGGACTATCACCGCTACAAAGCCATTGCCCGCCATGCGGTGCACGATGCCTACCAGTCCCTGTGCCGGCGTTTCGACGCCATCGTGGTGGAGGGCGCCGGCAGCCCGGCAGAGATCAACCTGAGGGAAAACGACATCGCCAATATGGGTTTTGCCGAAGCGGTGGATTGCCCGGTGATCCTGATTGCTGATATTGACCGGGGTGGTGTCTTTGCCCATCTGGTGGGCACGCTGGAACTGTTGTCGGCGTCCGAACGCAACCGGATAGTCGGCTTTGTCATCAACCGCTTTCGCGGTGACATTGCCCTGCTGCAACCGGGACTGGAGTGGCTGGAGCAGCGCACCGGCAAACCGGTACTGGGTGTGCTGCCCTATCTGCAGGGCTTTCACCTGGAAGCGGAAGATGCCATCAATCCCGATCAGCTGCTGGACGACGCATCAGAGGCCGTGAACATAGTGGTGCCGGTTCTGCCCCGCACCAGCAATCACACCGACTTCGATGCCCTGCGACTGAACCCCTCGGTAAACCTGCGTTTTGTCGGGTCCGGCGATGCCCTGCCGCCCGCAGACCTGATCGTGCTGCCCGGCAGCAAAAACGTGCGCGGTGATCTCTACGAGCTGCGCCGGCGGGGCTGGGACAAGGCAATTTTCAAGCACCTGCGCTACGGCGGCAAGGTCTTGGGCATCTGCGGTGGCTTCCAGATGCTGGGCACAGTGGTCGCTGACCCCGAAGGCATTGAAGGCACTGCCGGCAACAGCGCCGGGCTGGATCTGCTGGAAATGACCACTGAGCTGAAACCGCAAAAGCAGCTGCGCCGGGTCAAGGGCACAATCTGTCAGAGGGATGCCACCGGCCAAAACGACGCCACCGTGGAAGGCTATGAAATCCATTGCGGCGTCAGTTCCGGCTCTGCCCTGCAAAGGCCTTTCGCCCGACTTGAGGCAGGAACCGACGGCGCCATAAGCGACGACGGACAAATCATTGGCACCTATATTCACGGCGTTTTCGACCACCCGGAAACGGCGGAAACCCTGCTCCACTGGGCCGGCATGAAAGTGGCCAGGGCCATCGATTACCGGCAACTTCACCAACAACACATCGACCGCCTGGCGGATTGTCTGGAAACGCATATGAGGCTTTCCACACTGTTCCCAGACTATTTAACCAAGGAACCAAACCATGACTGATTCATCCCTCAAAACAGGTATAACTTGCTTTTTACTGGTATTACTGATGCAGGCAACGCGAGCCGACCACTTCGGTTCAGCGGTAAACCTGCCCGACGCCTCTCTTGCGGTTTTTTTCATGGCAGGTTTTCTATTGCGCTCCCGCTGGATCTTCCCCGCTCTTTGTGTTCAGGCTGCGGCCATTGACTACTGGATGATCCAGTACAACGGCGTGAGCGCATTTTGTGTCACCCCCGCTTACGGCTTTTTGCTGCCTACTTACTTCGTGATGTGGTGGACTGGCGCCCGTGCGAGCCGACTGGATCTTTACCGATTCAGTCAATGGCTGGGGCTGGCGGGTATGGCCACACTGTCGATTACCGCTGCACATCTGATCTCCAGCGGCAGCTTTTACCTGCTCGCTCCCTACTTTACCGAACACAGCCTGGCGGAGTTCAGCCGCCGCACGGCTCTGTATTTTCCTCGCTATTTTGTGGTGACAGCCGGTTACCTTACCGTTTTGCTGACGGTAGCGACGCTGGCCTTCGGCTCAAGGGTCACCTCTCGCACAGCATCGGGTATCGCCAATGGCTGATATAGCCCATTGTCCCGCTCTGTTGATCAGCGCTCCCGCCTCCGGTCAGGGCAAAACCACCCTGGTGGCGGCGCTGGCGCGGTATCACCGCAACCGGGGCAAAAACGTTCGCGTCTTTAAAACCGGGCCGGATTTTCTCGACCCCAAAATACATGAACAGGCCAGTGGCGCACCGGTGCACCAGCTCGATTTATGGATGGTGGGCAAACAACAGTGCAAACAGATGTTGTATGAGGCGGCGGTGGAAGCCGACCTGATTCTTGTGGAAGGGGTAATGGGGCTGTTCGACGGCGATCCCAGCAGCGCCGACCTGGCGGAATTTTTCGACCTGCCGGTGGCGGCACTGATTGACGCCGGCGCCATGGCACAGACCTTTGGCGCGGTCGCCCAGGGTCTGGCGACGTATCGGCGGCAACTGGATTTTGCCGGCGTGTTCGCCAACCGGGTCGCAAGCGAAGGCCACTGCCACATGCTCAAGGAAAGCCTCCCCGACCATGTGGCCTGGCTCGGACACCTGCCCCGGGACGCGGCCATTACGCTGCCGGAGCGCCACCTCGGCCTGCATCAACCGGATACCATCGCCGACCTCGATGACCGACTGAATGCCGCCGCCGCGCTGATTGCCGATACCCCCCTGGCTGAGCTGCCAGCGCCGGTGGCATTCCATCCCGGCCAGGTGGCTGCTCCGCCACCGTTACTCAGGGGTATTCGTATCGCCGTGGCTCGAGACAACGCCTTCAGTTTTGTCTACCCGGCCAACCTGGAGGTGCTGCGCGCCATGGGGGCGGATCTGTTATTTTTCTCCCCCCTGACAGATCCCACCCTGCCCGAGGCCGACTGCCTCTACCTGCCCGGTGGATACCCGGAACTGCATCTGGATACCCTGGCGAATAACGAACCAATGCTGAGCGCCATCCGCGCCCATCATCAGGCAGGCAAAGCCATTGTCGCCGAATGTGGCGGTATGCTTTATCTACTGGAGAGCCTGGCCGACAGCGCCGGCAATCGTCGTCATCTCGCCGGCGTCATTCCCGCTGCCGCCGCCATGCAAAAAAAACTGGGGGGGTTGGGCGCCCAGGGGGCAACCTTTGCTGCCGGCGAGCTGCGGGGACATACCTTTCATTACTCCCGTTTTGAATCCGAGCCAGCTTTCGCCCTGCGCGCTCTTCGCCACCCCAGGGGTGGTAACGGGGAAGGCGTATACCGTAACGGCAGCCTCACCGCCTCCTATGTGCACTGGTACCTGCCGTCCAATCCGTCGGCGGCGGCAGCTCTTTTTAGGGGAACACCGTCATGAGTGCAGTTGAACCGATTTGCATTCGACTTGAACCGCTGCAAGTGGAAGGCGTGAGTCTGGAAACTGATCGCCACTGGATCAGCCTGGCATTCGACCAGCTCCGCCCCTGCCTGAGTTGTGCCGTGGTCAATGGCGGGCTGGGGCTGGCGAACCGCTGGCTCAACCTGATTGTCGACGACGATGGCCACAATGGCGAACACCCGAACGACACCGTCGCCCTGCGGTGCCGACGTCAGGGCTGGCAGCCGCAGGATACAGTGGCCATGATGACGGCGGCGTCCGTCAATTCCCTGCGAATCCGCTTTGCCGTCATCGACAATGAATCTGTGCTGGTGGCGGTCACCACCGGACTCGCCAATGCCCGCCGCGCCGGTGATCCGGCGGAATACCGTCAATTGCAAGCCGTGCCGGCAGAAGTCGGCACCATCAATATGGCTATAGTCACCAGTGCGACCATGACCACCGGTGTCATGGTGGAAGCCCTGATGATCGCCACCGAGGCCAAGGCGGCTGTACTCCAGGACTTCAACATTATCAGCACCGCCAGCCCCGGCATCGCAACTGGTACAGGCACCGATGCCCAGGCCATCTTCAGTGGTCGTGGGCGGCAGGTGGCTTTCGCCGGCAAGCACACCGTCTTCGGGGAACGGCTGGCGCAGCTAACCATGACAGCCCTGGGGGATTCCATTGGCCGCAAGGGCAACAGGGTGGAACCCTTGGAGGACAACCGATGACCGACTGGCACAAGGATGCCGGACTCGAGTTGATTCTCGGCGGCGTCCGCTCCGGCAAAAGCCGACTGGCGGAACAGCGCGCCCTGGCCTCCACACGCAAGCTGGTTTATATCGCCACCGGCAGCCCCGGCGACGACGAAATGCTGGCGAGGATACAACACCACCAGGCCAGGCGCGGCCCCGAGTGGCACCTGGTGGAAACGCCGGTGCGGCTGGCGGATTGTCTGCTACGGGAAAGCGCCGACGACCGCTGCCTGGTGGTGGACTGCCTGACCCTGTGGATCAGCAATTGTCTCCACCACCGGTGCTGGCCGACACAGAGGGACGCCCTGTTAAAAGCGGTAACGTCTCTAAAGGGCCGGGTGATTCTGGTCAGCAATGAAGTGGGTTCCGGGGTGGTGCCCCTGGGGGAACTCAGCCGCGAGTTTGTCGACGCCAGCGGTTTTCTCCACCAGCAGCTGGCACAGGTGTGCCGGGCGGTCACACTGGTGATCGCAGGATTGCCACTGGAATTGAAGAACAACCACGGTGCTTATGACTAAAACAGATTTTATCGCCTGCAAGGCCGGCTCCTACCGTTTTGGTGGCGCCCCTGTAGCGGCGAGCACCAGGGTGAACAGCGGCGGTGCGTCAACAGAGGGCAGCCTGGGCTGTGCTCGCGAAATCAAGCCAAATGCAATCTATCGGAATTAAACAGCAATGGACATTACCGTACTGAAACTGCATAACGACCCCGACTTATCCTGGCTGCAAACCCCCGTAGCCACCATCGATCAGGCGGCGCGCACTGCCGCCCTGGAACGGCAAAACCAGCTTACCAAGCCACCTGGTTCCCTGGGCAGGCTGGAATCCCTGGCGGTGGATTTTGCCGGTTGGCAGGGGACGCCACTGCCCTCTCTGGACACTATTCAAATCAGGGTATTTGCCGGCGATCACGGTATTGCCCGGGTCGGGGTTTCGGCATTTCCCCAGGCAGTCACCGGCGAGATGATCGCCAACTTCGCCCGCGGTGGCGCCGCCATTTCGGTGCTGGCGCAACAATACGGCGCCGATTTTCAAGTGGTGAATATGGGCACCGCGACGCCACTGCCCGCAGAAATCGCCGTTCATCCACAGATCCGCAACCGCCCGTTGATGGCGGGTACCGGCAACATCTGCGCGCAGAGCGCGATGGACAGGATAGTTCTTGCCAAAGCCCTGCAGGCGGGCGCCAGCGAGATCAACCACAATGACCGGACAAAACTTTTTATCGGCGGCGAAATGGGCATCGGCAACACCGCCGTCAGCGCCGCCCTGGTCAGCCTGCTGCTCAAGCTGCCCGCGGAGGAAACCGTCGGCAGAGGCACGGGGGTCGACGATATCCGGCTCGCCCACAAGCGGGAAGCGGTCAATCGCGCCCTGGCGCTGCACGGCTCGAAATGCGCCTCGCCCCTGGATGCGCTGCGCAGACTTGGCGGCCTGGAAATTGCCGCCCTCACCGGGGCTTATATCAGTGCCGCCCAGCGGGGCATTCCCAGCCTGGTCGACGGTTATATCTGCACCACCGCCGCCCTGCTGGCCTGCCAGATAAATCCGGGGGTCAGGGACTGGCTGCTATTCGGTCACCGGTCAGCGGAACCTGGCCATCGCCATCTGCTCACTGCCTTGGCCGCCGAACCGCTGCTGGATTTGCAAATGCGTCTTGGCGAGGGTAGCGGCGCGGCTGTGGCAATACCGCTGTTGCAATCTGCTCTTGCTCTACACCGCAGCATGGCGACCTTTGGCGAAGCCGGTGTCAGCGAAAAAGAGAGCGTTGATGACTGAAAGGCGATATCCGGTTACCACAGTCGATCTATTGCGCCACGGCAGATGTCAGGGGGGCGATATTTTTCGCGGCGCCACTGACTCACCACTGACTGACGAGGGCTGGCAACAGATGTCTGCCGCATTGGCGAGACACAGCGGCTGGCAGCGGGTGATATCCTCGCCAAAGCTGCGCTGTCGCGCCTTCGCCGGCAGTTTTGCCAGCGAGCATAAACTGCCGCTGCAGGTAGTGGATGATTTGCGGGAAATAGACTTCGGCGCCTGGGAGGGTCGTACCCCCGGCGACATTCAGCAGGACGACAGCGACCTGTTGCAGGCTTATTACCGCAATCCGAATACGGTCACGCCACCCGGCGGGGAATCTCTCGACTCCGCCTGTGTCCGCTTTAGCGGGGTCTGGAATCAGCTCCTCGCCCGCTATCGCGATGAGCATCTATTGATGGTGGCCCACGGCGGTACTTTGCGCCTGTTGTTGGCGAACCTGCTTCAGGCGCCCATGGCAAGCAGCCGCTTTTTCGCGGTTCCTCCGGCCAGCCTTATTCGCCTGAGTGTTTACCACACTCCCGAGGGACTCTTTCCTCAGCTGATCTTTCACCAGCCGGAGCCCACCCTGTGAAACCTTTCCTGACACAACAATGGCAGGCACTGTGGCTGGGGGTGGGCCTGTTGACACGAATACCGGCGCCCTCCCTGGCCAACGCCGGCAACCTGGCACCGGGAATATCCTTGCACTGGTATTTTGCCGTGGGCTTATTGATAGGCCTGGTACTGCTTGCCCTCGCGCACGGGTTCTCTGCACTGCCGTTCCTGGCCGCCGCCCTGGTGGTCGCAGCCTGGACATGGTTGACCGGCGGTCTGCACCTGGACGGGCTGGCGGACTGCGCAGATGCCTGGACAGGCGGCATGGGCGACAGGATGCGTACGCTGGCAATCATGAAAGACCCTGCGTGCGGCCCGATGGGCGTCGCTGTCGTAGTGCTGGCGTTGCTACTGAAATTCGCGGCGCTGACAACCTTGCTGTCATTTGCGGTTGCTACGCCCTGGTGGCTGGTGCCAATGCTGGCTCGAGCCGCGCTGCCCCTGGTTTTTATTTCCACGCCCTACGTGCGCCCTGGGGGTATGGGTGATCGAATGGCCGCTACCTGTTCACCGGGGTTCATTTATACAAGCACGGTTCTGACGATACTCATTGTGCTGATGTTCACACCCCTGAGTCTGGGCCTGCTGTGGTTGTCGACCACACTGCTGGTATTGCTGGGGTGGCGACACGCCATTATGGCGCGGCTGGGTGGTTTTACCGGCGATGGCGCTGGCGCTCTGGTGGAAATACTGGAAACCGCCTTACTGGTCGTGGCGGCAGCGGCTGTAGCGGAGGCACCCTGATGATCACAGTGACCTTGGTTTGCGCCCTGGCTCTGGATGCACTGCTGGGTGAGCCCCGCCGCTGGCACCCACTGGTTTTTTATGGTGGTCTGGTCACCGGCCTTGAAAGCCGATTGCGCCGCAGCGCTGACTCCCCGGCACGACAACAGTTGCAGGGCGCGTTGGGCTGGCTGATCTTGGCAGCAGTGCCGGCACTGCTGCTGGCCTGGCTGTTGTCGGGAATTGAGGGATGGTTGGCGTCTGTTGTGAACCTGTTGGTGCTCTATGTCTGTATCGGCCGTCGCAGCCTGGGCGAACATGCCCGAGCCGTCTCTGCCCCACTGCTGGCCGGCAACCTTGACACAGCGCGGCGGCGCGTCGCCATGATCGTGAGTCGGCAAACGGCGGATCTTGACCGCAACGGTGTCACCAAAGCCACGGTGGAATCTGTACTGGAAAACGGCAGCGATGCTGTGCTTGCCCCGATCTTCTGGTTTGTGGTGGCCAGTGCGCCCGGCGCCCTGCTCTACCGGCTTGCCAACACCCTTGATGCCCGCTGGGGCTATCGCAACCGGGATTACCTTTATTTCGGCAGGGTCGCGGCTCGCCTCGATGACCTGCTCAACTGGGTTCCCGCCCGCCTCTGCGCCCTCAGCTACGGACTCATGGGTTCACTGACCCCGGCGCTGCGCTGCTGGCGAACGCAGGCGCGGCTGGCAGCGAGTCCCAATGCGGGCCCGGTGATGGCCGCCGGCGCCGGCGCCCTTAAAATCAAGCTCGGTGGAGCCGCCATCTACCATGGCAAACGGGAGCAACGCCCTCTCCTCGGTTGTGGCGCTGAGGTCACTGCCGTCGATATCGAAAGAACACTGGCGCTTCTCGATCGCGCCCTGGTGCTCTGGGTCGTCATCATAGCAACTCTGTCATGGCTGGCAGGAGGGATTCCGTCATGACTCTGGCTCACGGCGGCAAGCTGTGCCAGGCTGCCAGGGATTTTGGCATACCCCTGGACAGCTGGATCGACCTTTCCACGGGTATCAGTCCCTGGAGCTGGCCGGTTCCCCGTGTGCCCAATCGGGTCTGGCAGCGCTTGCCTGAGGATACTGAAAGGGTGAATACGACGGCTGCACAGTATTATGATCCCAAGACTTGCGGCGCCAAGGTTTGTCGGCGCAATCAGGCACTGGCGGTGCCCGGCTCCCAATACGCCATCAGCCGCTTGCCAGGGCTGTTCCCGCCGGGGAAAGCGGTTTTGCCCTTATGGGGCTACAGCGAACACCAAAAGGCATGGCAACAGGCGGGGCATCAGGTGCTGTTCTACAGTCACCCCCTGCAGTTGCGCCACCTTGTCGATGACCCGACTGTGCAGTACGCGGTGGTGATCAATCCCTGCAATCCGACGGCGGAATTAATGTCGCCCGATTCGCTGGTGAACATTGCGCACAGCCTTGCCGGTCGCCAGGGACAGCTGCTGGTGGACGAGGCATTTATGGATGTCTCCCCGGCGCACAGCATCATCCCACAGCGCCCGGTCAATACCATTGTGCTGCGATCCCTGGGGAAATTCTTTGGCCTGGCCGGGTTGCGCCTGGGATTTGTGATTGCCGACGCCGGATTGTTGGCGAGAATTGCACAGGATATGGATCCCTGGGCGGTGAGTCACCCGGCTTTGTGGCTGGGGGAACAGGCGCTGTCCGATCTGGTCTGGCAGCAGCAACAACGCGAACGGCTCAGTCAGGCATCCGCCCAATGGCTTAACAACCTGAATGCTTTGTTACCGGGTAAGCAACTATTCGCAACCGGCTTGTTTGCCAGTCTGAGATGCACCAGTGAGTGGGGCAGCAGGTTTTATTCTGCGGCGGCACAAAGTGGCGTACTGGTACGCCTGATCAGCTCGCCGCAAGACCAGGCCATTGTGCGCCTCGGCCTGCCGCCCGAACGCCAATGGGACATCACCCTGGCACGCTTGCAACAAGCAATAGATAGCCTCTCTCGTCTCCCACTGGCCACCGGAATACCAAGATGAATGCCGACGATTTCTATAATCTGGTTTTTAACCGCAGGGACGTTCGAGGCGAATACCTGCCGGATCCGGTGGACACAGACGTGCTGGCGCGCATCCTCAATGCCGCCCACCACGCGCCCTCTGTCGGCTATTCCCAGCCGTGGAATTTTATTCTGGTGCGGGAGGAATCCATACGTCGTGCAATTCACAGGGAGTTCGAAGCCTGCCGCCAGCGGGAAGCGGCTCATTTCGATGGAGAGCGCCGTCATCAGTATGACCGACTCAGGCTGGAGGGCATTCTCACCGCCCCGGTGAATATCTGTGTTACCTGTGATCGCTCCCGCGCAGGCCCCGCCGTACTCGGCAGAACCCAACAGCCAGACACTGATATCTACAGCACTGTCTGCGCCATCCAGAATCTATGGCTGGCGGCGCGAATAGAGGGATTAGGGCTGGGCTGGGTTTCCATACTGCGCCCCAAGGTGCTCAAAGATCTGTTCGCACTTCCCCCTGCGGTGGAACCCATCGCCTACCTCTGCCTGGGTCACGTCAGTGAATTTCATGCCCGCCCAGAACTGGAAATAAAAGGATGGCGCAATCGCCTGCCCCTGGAAAACCTGCTATGGCTGAACCAATGGGGAGAGACCCGTCCCGAAGACGCTCTGCTGGCGTCCGTGCGCCGGCTTCAAAGCGAGGCTGAAAAATGAGGACATTAGCGCAGATCATTGCCATTGTTTGTACGCTCTGCCAGGCGCCGGGTGCCTGGCCAGAGATCAGAATGAAAGACAATACCGGTACAACCGTACTGCTGAAAACCCCGGCGCAACGCATCGTAAGTCTCGCTCCCCATATCACCGAATCACTCTTCGCCATCGGCGCCGGTAACCGCATTGTCGGCACTGTGAGTTACAGCGACTACCCGCAGGAGGCGCTAAAAATCCCCGTGATCGGTGGCTACAATCGCATCAATCCTGAAACGGTGGTGGCATTACAGCCAGATTTGGTTATTGCCTGGCGGGAAGGCAACTCGCCGGAAACCATTGACCATCTGCGGGCTCTGGGTTTAACCGTTTTTGTGACTGATCCCCGCAGGCTCAATGATATTCCAAACACCTTGCGTGATTTCAGTGAGCTGACCGGAATGATAAAAACAGGTTACCTAGCGGCACAAAAATTTGCGGACGGCTTGCAGGCGTTGCACCTTGAATATGAAGACAAAACACCCGTCAGCCTGTTTTACCAGGTATGGGCATCGCCATTGATGACCATTAATGGCGACAACCTGATCGCTGATGTCATCACCCTTTGCGGCGGGAAAAATGTCTTCGCTCACGCCATTCCCACCCACCCGTTGGTCAGCACGGAGTCTGTACTCCACGCCGATCCCCAGCTTATTATCGCCAGCGGTATGGGAGAGGAGCGCCCGGACTGGCTGGACGCCTGGCGAGAGTGGCCACTGCGAGCCGCCCGCAATCACCACCTCTACTTTATCCCCCCCAGTCTTTTGCAGCGCCATTCCACCCGCATTTTAAACGGCGCCGAAACGATGTGCGCCTATATCGATGGCGTGAGAAATTTCTACGCCCGCCAAGTCTTGCCCAAATAGCGTCAATACTACCAAGGAAATGGGCTTCGCCCCCCAGGGTATGGAACAGTTACAGCAGTGGGTGAATCTGTTAAAACCAGGATATGTCCTCACGGCCATCGACGGCATCGACGGCATCGACGAATTACGAGCCTAGCGCGTTGCCGCAACCGGGGTCGGCAGTATCGTCCAGCTCAGAGCCATCACTGGAACTCCCAACTACCACTGGGCATTTTTGATTCAATTCCCCCACAAATCGGCCGAATTGTTTTTTTCTGCACATCTGGCACCAGAGCAAAACAGGCTGCTCAACGGTACGAGGAGATCAATACCCTGGAAACTATTTATGTGTGGCTAAGGGATTAACCTGAACTTAACTCTTAGACAACTTACTGTGCTGATTGTGGGTAACATGGAAGTGATAACTGCACCCACCGCCTGAGTTTTCGCGGAAAAATACAGTTAAAAACAAGCAACCGTAGCGGATCGCAAATTGTTACAGAATTAAAATTACCGCCACGTTTTATACAAGCACCCCAAACCGAATTTTAGCCTTTACTGGTGCAATTTACGGGCTAAGAGGCTGTCGGACTTAGACATTCTTAGCGGGGAAAAGCCCTCAAATCGGGGGTTCCGCAGTAGAACAGCCCTAAGTGCAACAGCTTCACAGGCTATCCAGATTCGTTATAGTTATTGTGCCCCCCCCTGGGGATGTCTATTCTGTGGGCACCCCAAATCTGTCATCAATCGAAAGATTTGCCCACAATAACCATAGTGAACACTAACAGGAACAACCATGATCAGGCTGGTGCATTTACTGAAGCGCAACCCCAACATGTCTGCGAACGAATTCAATCGCTGGCTGCGGGACGAGCACGGCCCCTTAGTGGCCTATCATCAGGCGACGCTGCGGATTGTTCGCTATGTGCAAACCCATCGCAATGAGTCCACACTGCCTCTTGAACAGCAAACCAGTGAAGCCCGTGGCGATATTCAGCCGCCCTACGATGCTCTGGCGGAAACCTGGTGGGATTCAGAACAGGATATCGAGAGCATACTGGGCAGTAAGGCATACGGGGAAATCCTTGCCCACGAACAGCTTGGCGTCGACCAGCGTTCATCCCCCCTATGGTTTGCCGATGAATATCCCCAGGTGGCTACCCAGCCCCAGCGGGTTGTTGCGTCGAGCAAGTCCGGCATTGTCAAAATTCACTTCGCCATCAATCACGTGCCCACCATGTCTCTGGCGGAAGGCCAGCGCTACTGGCTCACTCGACACGGCCCACTGATCCGCTCCATGGCACCAGCACGGGGAATGGCGGCCTACACCCAGGTTCATCGTGTTGAAAGCCCATTGAGTGACCAATTGAGAACCCTGCACGGCAGTGAGGCCGAACCCTATATGGGACATGCCGAAGCCTGGTTTGACCGCTCCGTTGCCCGTACCGGCGCCGAAGCCGTCACTGCCGCAGCGCGGGCAATCGAAGATGAAAAAGTCTTTATCGACCTGCCCCGCTCCACCTGTTTGTTCGGCAAGGAGTTGGTGTTTGTCGATCGGGATTGGCTCTAGCCCGGAAATTGCACCAGTACACTCTGAATGCCGAGTTTTGTGCTGCTATAACAGGCTTAAAGGTAATTGCAGTTCAGTAACAGTATGCTACCGGTTACGTTTGCCTGTTTTTCACTTGATCTCCCCCGATTTGAGCGCACGTGCTCACTTCGACGTTGCTATGGCAGCGTTTACGCTCACGAGTACGCTCAAATCAGCCGATCTCGGCGCGAAAATTCAGGCAACTGGCGCAATTTCCGGGCTAGCCCGACGCAGGCGCTGTTACCCCGATACAGGTACTTTTACCCAAACATCCTGGACAGCCCCCATCCAGTGTGCTGATGGAATCCCGGTTGTGTTTACAGTTGCGTTACACTCTTTGACAGCTGCGCCCCCAGTGCTGGAGTTTTACTGCTTTGCATCTGTACCCCCTGGCAGCTTAAAAACATCGCACTAGGGCCTGCTAAACGAAAAGCAAGATTTCACTGACGTTACCAGGGAAAGTTATGCACTTGCCAACGCTGGATACTATCGCCACACACAGGAAAAAATTTTGAAAACTAAGGCATCTCTGATTTATTAATGATTTCAGCGATAATAAGGCATCGCGTCGACCATAGCTGAGTTTTCCAAACATGAAGCAGCAATCCCTCACCGATGGCTTT
>JALOAH010000192.1 GCA_023228865.1 Porticoccaceae bacterium
CGTGCGGAGGGGGCGCTGGCCCATGCTGAAGCAGAGGTTTTCGAGGCCCAGACGATAGTTAATCGCTATGAGCCTTTGGTGAACATAGCTGCTGTAAGCCAGCAGGATTTTGATACTGCTCTGACCAGTCTCAGGCGTGCACAAGCTGCCCGTCAGTCGGCGTTGGCAGAGGTCGAAATAGCTCAGCTAGAACTGGGCTATACCGTTGTCAAGGCGCCGATATCTGGACGCATTGGTCGAGCTTTGGTGACAGAAGGCGCATTAGTTGGTCAAGGTGAAGCTACGCCGTTGGCGACGATCCAGCAGCTTGATCCGGTATACGTTGACTTTAAGCAGCCGGTAGCTGAAGTGTTACGCCTACGTGCCGGCCTAAATGCACAGCGTCTAGAGCTGTACGAGGGCAAGGGTGCAAGGCTTGGGCTAGCAGTCGACGGAATGAATGAAAAACGGGAGGGGCATCTACTGTTTTCCGATATCACTGTGGATCAAAGCACCGGTCAGGTGTCGCTGCGGGGGCAGTTTGCTAACCCTGATGGCTTGTTGCTGCCGGGTATGTTTGCACGGGTGTCGATCAATATAGACAGTGACCCCCAGGCCATCCTTGTGCCACAGCGCGCTGTGCATCGTGACAGTAACGGCACAGCTCGGGTTATGGTGGTTGGTGATGGCGATTTAGTCGAAGCGAAGGTTGTAGAAACCGGTCTCACGGCCGGTAGGTATTGGCATATCGTGGCAGGGTTAGAGCCTGGTGACAGAGTAATTGTCGATGGAGCACCTCAACCTGGCACGCATGTTCGTGTGGTAACGGCTGAAACAGTCGTCGGAGAGTAAAAGTAATTTTTAACCCATATCTTCGAGGATAGTGGATGTCGAAGTTTTTCATTGACCGGCCCAACTTTGCGTGGGTGCTCGCTATTTTTATTTCTTTGGGTGGTTTGTTGGCGATGCCCTCATTGCCGGTGGCGCAGTTCCCGGATGTCGCTCCACCGCAGATTCTCATCGTAGCTTCTTATCCTGGCGCATCGGCTTCAACAATGGTTGATTCTGTCACCAGTGTCATTGAGGAAGAACTCAATGGAACCAAAGGCTTGTTGTACTACGAATCATCCAGTGGCTCGACGGGGGTGGTCGAGATTTATATAACATTCGAGCCTGGCATGGATCCTGATTTAGCGCAGGTAGACGTGCAAAACCGTATCAAGAAAGCTGAGGCTCGTTTGCCGCGAGAAGTGGTTCAGCAAGGTCTTGAGGTGGATCAAGTCAACTCAGGCTTCTTGATGATGTACGCGCTGAACTATAAAGACAGTAAGGGTGACCAAGACCTGGCTGCCCTTGCCGATTTTGCAGCACGCAATGTCAACAACGAAATACGTCGGGTGCCAGGTGTGGGCAAGGTGCAGTTCTACAGCTCAGAGGCGGCGATGCGGGTGTGGGTTGATCCTCAGAAACTGCTTGGTTACGACTTGTCGCTGGACGATGTGAACTCGGCCGTTGCTGCACAAAATGTGCAAGTTTCAGCTGGTAGTTTCGGCGGTCGTCCAAGTGATGCCGATCAGGAGTTGAGCGCCACCATTGAGGTCAAAGGCATGTTGGAGACGCCGGAAGAGTTTGGCCGCATTGTACTGCGCGCTGAGACCGACGGTTCAATAGTGACATTGGCGGATGTTGCTCATCTGGAGATTGGTCAGGAGAACTACAATTTCAGTTCAAGGGAGAATGGTCGCCAAAGCATACAGGCTGCTGTGCAATTGCGTCCGGGTGCCAACGCAGTGAGTACGGCGAAAAGTGTTAGAGAACGCCTTGAGGAGTTATCCAGTAACTTCCCCGATGATGTTGAATACTTGATAACCCACGATTCTTCGCGATTCGTAAAAGTGGCCATCACAAAAGTCGTTCAGACACTTGTGGAAGCGATGATTCTGGTGTTTCTGGTAATGTTGTTGTTTCTGCAAAACTTACGCTACACCCTGATTCCTGCCTTGGTCGTGCCGGTGTGCTTGCTGGGTACGCTAGCTGTGATGTACGTGCTGGGTTTCTCGATCAATATGATGACCATGTTTGGTATGGTGCTTGCTATCGGCATCCTTGTCGACGATGCCATAGTGGTAGTGGAAAACGTCGAGCGCATCATGGCTGAGGAGGGACTGTCGCCGAGAGAGGCTACCATCAAGGCGATGAAGCAGGTATCAGGTGCTATTGTTGGTATTACGCTGGTATTGGCGGCGGTATTTTTTCCTCTTGCTTTTATGAGTGGGTCGGCGGGGGTAATTTACCAGCAATTTTCGATTGCATTGGCAGTATCAATTCTGTTTTCAGGCTTTCTGGCACTTACCTTCACACCAGCACTTTGCGCTAGCCTGCTTAAACCTCTTCCCCACGGGCACGAAGAAAAGAAAGGTTTTTTCGGCTGGTTCAATCGCTTATTTTCTGCTCTTACCAGCCGCTTTGCTGTTACCAATGTTTTGATGTTGAAGCGAGTGGGTCGTTGTATGGTGCTCTACGCTGCTCTGGTGGCGGTGCTGGGTTTTTTTTATCTACGTTTACCCGAGTCGTTCGTCCCGCTCGAAGACCAGGGATATTATATCGTCAATGTGCAGCTGCCACCGGGTGCAGCCTATGCTCGCACTGAGGCGGTGGTTAAGGAGTTGGAAGCGTATATGCTACAGCGGGATGCCATGGAGGCGACCTCCATGATCATGGGGTTTAGTTTTCAGGGTACAGGGCAAAATGCTGCGATAGGGTTTCCCACTCTTAAGGATTGGTCTGAGCGCGGTAGAGGCCAGACCGCTTCGGAGGAAGTGGCGGCATTCAACGCTCGATTCTCCACTATGTCAGAGGCTGCGGTGATGGCTATAGATCCACCGCCCATTGATGGACTAGGCAATGCAAGTGGCTTTGCCTTACGTTTGCAGGACCGTGCGGGCCTCGGTCGCGAAGTTCTGGTCGCCGCCCGCGATGAGCTTCTGGCCAAAGCTAATGCGTCACCGGTAATAGCGTATGCGATGGAAGAGGGGTTGGAAGATGCACCACGCCTGCGTCTAATTGTCGACCGGGCTCAAGCGGAGACACTGGGTGTGCGGTTTGATTCCATCAATACGACTGTTTCCACAGCCTATGGTTCGACCATCATTAACGATTTTGCCAACGCCAATCGCTTGCAGCGCGTGGTGGTGCAGGCAGACGTTTCCAGGCGCATGAGTCCAGAGAGTATACTGGACCTCCATGTTCCCAATGCCACAGGCGAATTGGTGCCGCTTGCAGCTTTTGCGGTTACAGAGTGGGATGTCGGTCCAGCGCAGTTAGCCCGCTACAATGGTTACCCGGCGTTTAAAATCTCTGGTGATGCTGCTCCGGGTTACAGCAGTGGTGAGGCGATGATGGAGCTAGAACAGATAGCATCCAAATTGCCTCTTGGCATTGGCTACGAGTGGACAGGGCTGTCCTACCAAGAACAAGCAGCTGGTGCCCAGGCTTCCAGTTTGTTCGCACTGGCAATCCTGGTGGTGTTTCTATTACTGGTGGCCCTCTACGAGAGCTGGAGCATTCCCGCCGCGGTGATGCTGATCGTACCGCTTGGCGCGCTCGGGGCAGTACTGGCAGTGACAGTGCTGGGGATGCCCAACGACGTCTATTTTAAGGTGGGACTGATCACCATTATTGGCCTGGCGGCCAAGAATGCCATTCTGATCGTGGAGTTTGCCAAAAGCTTGCATGAGCAGGGGGCGTCGCTGGTTGAGGCGGCCATGGAAGCTGCCCGGCTGCGCTTTCGACCCATTATCATGACCTCACTGGC
>JALOAH010000135.1 GCA_023228865.1 Porticoccaceae bacterium
CCCCAGCTCGCGGGCGAGGCGGATTTGATGTTTGTCGGGATCCATGAAAAGGCTGACCCGCATACCCTTGTCCCGCAATTGTTTAACCACGGGTTCGAGCTGGGCAGCGCTGTTATCAAGGTTAAAACCGTGATCCGAGGTGAGTTGGTCATCGCTGTCCGGTACCAGGGTACACTGGTGCGGACGGGTTTCCATGGCCAGGGCAATAAAGCCGGGATAACTGCCCTGTGCCGGGGCAAAGGGATTGCCCTCAACATTAAATTCAATGCCTGGATGAGCCGATACCAGCGCTGCCAAGTCCCGCACATCCTGGGGGCGAATATGGCGCTGATCCGGGCGGGGGTGAACCGTAATGCCGTCGGCGCCTGCCGCCAGGCAGACTTTGGCGTGCTCTGGTACTGAAGGATAATTGCCATCACGGGAATTTCTGATCAGGGCAATTTTATTGAGGTTGATACTGAGTTTGATCATTGCTTTGGAATTTCCCTAATGGAGAGAATTCGAATGGGTTCGTCGGGGAGATGCTGGAATTTAGCGGTGCGCCGCACCTGAGTGTTGCCAATACGATCGACCACTCCCATGCCTTCAACCACTTGGCCGAAAACCGTATAACCGGGTTTATCTGCAGCTGGATCCAGGTTGCTGTTGTCGTTGAGGTTGACAAAAAACTGCGCCCGGGCGCTGTCAGGGTCGGCGTGTCGCGCCATGGCCAAAGTGCCGCGGCGGTTTTTCAGGCCATTGCCGGATTCGTTGACAATAGTGTCGCCGCTGGGATTTTTTTCGGATAAATCAAAAGTGTAGCCGCCGGTCTGAATGACAAAGTTACGCACCACGCGGTGAAAAACCAGGCCGTCATAGTAGTAGCTGCGCACATAGCGAAGAAAGTTTGCCACTGTGGCGGGGGCTTTGTCGGGATAGAGTTCAGCGCGGAAATCGCCGAAATCCGTTTTTATCAGCACCTCAACAGGGGGCTTGCTGTGGTTGTCATCCGTTGCCCCCTGGGCAAAAACGCTGGTGGTGGCGGCGATCAAAAAAATCAGGCGGATCAGCTGTTTTATGGTCAAGGGACATCACTCCTGACGGTTGCTTGAGGTGATTGCCGGGCAGGGGCTTGCCGACTCTGCCGTTAATTCCATTCCGAAAAGCGTCTTTTTGGCTTTAGCTGGGGAATCAGTATGGACAGCAGGGCGCCGAGAAATACGGCTATGCCGCCGTAGATAAACCATTTTTGCGAGTTGTTGCTGACCAGCTGGTCGCGGGTGGCGGTGAGCACATCCACCTCACTTTGCAGGATGCGGTTTTCCTTCACCAGGGATTCGTTTTGCTCCTGCAGGGTTAGGGCATTGGCGGAGAGTTTTTTGATGGTGGCGAGTTCGCTTTCGATTTCACTGCTGTGATTTTGCAGCTCGCTGTACTGTTGTTCAATATGGCTATTGGCAGCCTCCAGTTCGGCAACACGGGCTTTTAACTGGTCATTGTCTTCCACCAGCATTCGCGTGTTGGCTTCTGCTGCACTGAGGCGTTCTTTGGCAATGGGGTTTGTTACCAGGTACTGCAGGGGGAGCCAGCCTTTCAGTCCTGTGGCCGTGGTCACCAGCGCCCAGTCATTTTCGCTGGTTTCCAGTTCGAGCTTGGTGCCCGCCACCAGACCCTGGTGAATAATCGTACAGCTACTGCAGGGAGATTTGCGCAGCGGAACCCGCAACTCATCGGAAATAAAGCGGGTTTCAGCACTGGCCAGAAAACTCCAGGTTGCCAGAAACAATGCCGTCAAAAAACGAATTCTAAAAGCATGCATAGGTTTTGAACCTGTGAAAGAATTATGCGGGTTTCCCTTTCTGAAAGAGCTGACGCCGTATGGGTAAAGTTTACGGAAAGGCAAGCCGGTAGGGCTTGACGACCACGCTGGCATAGACACCTGCTGCCAGGTATGGGTCTGCATCTGCCCACTGCTGTGCCTGGTCAAGACTGTCGAATTCCGCGATCACGAGACTGCCGGTAAAACCGGCCTCCCCTGGATCCTCGCCGTCAATAGCGGGGTGAGCCCCTGCCGCCAGCAGACGCCCCTGGTCAAAAAGGCTCTGCAGCCGGGCGATGTGGGCTGGCCGTGTCTGCCGTCTTTTTTCCAGGCTATTCTCTATATCGGTGCTGATAATGGCATACCACATGACTTACTTGTCCTTTGCTTTGTGTCTGATCATTTCTTCAAGTTGCAATCCGGTCAGTCTGGTAATGCCTCGAAAGAGGTAAAACATGGAGGCCATCATCACCAGGGTGGCGGGAAGGGCAATAACCGGAAAGCTGAGGGCGGTCATTGTACCTAGCTGTTCGTTATATGCCACTGATCCCGGTTGGGATGTCACTATGGTAATGGCGAGAACATAATTGAGAACCGCGGAGAGAAAAAAAGAGCTGGCCACCAACCAGGAGGCGGTTTTCAGCAACTGCTCAAATCTGGCGGTGGCACTGCGCCGCTCCAGCGCCTGGCGAATGGCTCCTGTGTCGAGAATGGTGTCGTTATAAATAAAGGTTTTCACCAGTGGGTAGGGGGTTTTGATGGACACCAGGGTGGCCAGGCCGAAAATCGTCGGCACGGCGGCTTCTTTCATGGCCAGATACTTGGGATCCAGTCCCAGCAGGCTGATGCCACCGGTCATGATGATGCTGAAAATACCCAGCACAGAAAACAGATTTACCTTCTGGGTGCGAACAACATCCCGTATGCCATAGGCGACGGGAAATGCAAGAGCGACAAGAATGCCATTGGTGACGCCCAGGTAGTCGTCACCGCTCAGCTTGGTCAAAATCAGGGTGGGAATAATGATATTGAAAAGCAGATTGACCAACAGATTCTCGGCCTTGTGTTCCTTGGCTTTCACCGTTGCTGTGGTGGCTTCCGTCACTGCGCCGCGTTCATTCACACTTTCATTCATAGGGGACTGCGTTTTGTTGGGGGGGATAGGGTAGAATGGCCATTTTAGAGACAAGGCGTTCTGTTCACAACGCATTGTACCAGTGTCGCTGTCTGTGGGTGTACCGATTTGGCTGCGCCCGCTCCCTGAGTCAGCCAGGGCGGTTGAGTGCTGATTCACCGCTGCGGAACCCGCACCTAATAGCGGCAACAACGAAGAATATGACAGGATCGCCAGCGTAGTGGCGAATATCAGCTATGAGTGAATTTTTATACATCCATCCGGAAAACCCCCAGCAACGCCTGATTCACCAGGCGGCGGACATCATTCGTGGCGGCGGCGTGGCGGTGTATCCCACAGACTCCGCCTATGCCCTGGGCTGCCATCTTGGCGACAAGGGGGCGATGGAAACCATACGGCAGATTCGCCAGCTGGATAAAAACCACAACTTTACCCTGATGTGCCGGGATCTGTCGGAGATAGCCTCCTATGCCAAGGTCAACAACCAGATTTTTCGCATGCTCAAGGCGAACACGCCGGGCGCCTATACCTTTATCCTCGAGGCCACGTCCGAGGTACCGCGACGCCTGATGCACCCGAAACGCAAAACCATCGGCCTTAGAATTCCGGCTAACCCTATTGCTCTTGCGCTTTTGGAAGAGCTCAACGAACCGATGATGAGTGTCACCTTGATCATGCCCGGCGATGAGCTGCCCCTCACCGACCCCTATGATATCCGCGCCGCACTTGAGCGCCGGGTTGACCTGATTATCGACGGCGGTTACTGCGGGCTGGAGCCAACCACCGTCATTGATATGACCGGCGATTACCCGCAGCTGCGCCGCCAGGGCATGGGTGATTTTTCGCCTTTTGAGGCTTAACGGTTGAGTTTGTGTCGGCACAAGCACTGGCTGATAGGGGGTTTCACTGTAGCCCTTATCAGCAGGTATAATCCTCGGTCAATAATTGGAATCTCAATGTGATCGCTGAAAATACCGACAATCTGCCAGAAACCGAGGTCGAGGATGATCAGTGTGAAGACAGTGAAGAGTCCGGCTCTGTAGATCCTCTTCAGTCTGAAATGCCTTTTGCCATGGTCTACGGCAAGGCCTATACCGCTCTGCCGAAGGATCTCTATATTCCTCCGGAAGCTCTTGAAGTTTTTCTCGAAGCCTTTGAAGGGCCGCTGGATCTGCTGCTGTACCTGATCAAGAAGCAGAACATCGACATTCTCGAAATCAATGTTGCCGAAATCACCCGCCAGTACATGGGCTACATTGAAATGATGACGTCAATGACCTTTGAGTTGGCGGCTGAATATATGGTGATGGCGGCCATGCTCACTGAAATCAAGTCGCGAATGCTGCTGCCCCGCCAAAAAGAGGAAGAAGACGAAGATGACCCGAGGGCGGAACTGATTCGCCGTCTTCAAGAATACGAGCGTTTCAAGAAAGCGGCGGAAGATCTCGACGAAATCCCCCGCCTTGGCCGCGACGCCTTCCTTGCCAGCGCCAGGGAGCCGGATTTCAACAGCCAGCGCCCCCACCCTGATGTGGATATGAAACAGTTGTTATTGGCTTTTGCCGATGTCCTTAAAAGGGCGTCCCTGACCAAGTCCCACCATATACAGTTGGAACAGCTGTCCACCCGGGAGCGCATGAGTCAAGTGCTTGAGCGCCTGCAAAGCCAGCAGTTTGTGCCCTTTGTGGCTCTGTTCAGACTGTCGGAAGGGCGCCAGGGCGTGATTGTGACATTTCTCGCGGTGATGGAGCTTATCAAGGAATCTCTGGTGGAAATTGTCCAGAACGATATGTTTGGTCCCATTCATGTCAAGGCGCGCACGGGAGCGACGCAATGAAGTTGCCGCAGAAAGCCGCTGTTGGCGCTGGCAAAACAGGAGTCTGGAATCGCTGAAATGGCTACAGAAATCGATAGCAAGACATTGAAAAATATCGTTGAAGCGGCTCTTCTTGCCGCCGGTCAGTCTGTTACTCTCGACAAGCTCGGCGAGCTTTTCGACGAGGACTCCAGGCCGCCAAATGAAGAATTTGTCGCCGTTCTCGACGCTATTGATGCCGACTGTAAAGACCGCAGTTTCGAACTCAAACGCACCGCCAGCGGCTACAGATTTCAGGTGCGCCAGGAGTTGGCGCCGTGGATTTCCCGGCTGTGGGAAGAAAAGCCGAAAAAATATTCCCGGGCGCTGCTGGAAACCCTGGTGCTGATCGCCTACCGCCAGCCCATTACCCGCGGCGACATCGAGCAAATTCGCGGTGTTGCCGTGAGTTCCGATATTATTCGCACCCTGATGGAGAGGGAGTGGGTTCGCGTTGTCGGGCACCGCGACGTTCCGGGTCGCCCGGCACTGTTTGCCACCACCCGGCAGTTTCTCGATTACTTCAATCTGAAAAGTCTGGAGGAACTTCCACCCCTGGATGAAATTCGTGACCTCGACAGCATTAATGTCGAGCTCAACTTTGGTCTGGGCAGGGACAGCGATGGGGGCGACATCCCCGTGGTACTTGGCGCTGGTGAAAACCGCGATGACAGCGACGGTAACGACGATGGTGAAAATCCCGCCGAGTCGCCAGATGCCACAAACCACAAGGCTGAATCCCCTGATTCAGCAGGCTTGAATGATCAGGCCACTGCCGACGAGAACCCGGAAATCGGGGACGGCAGTCAACCCAATGGGGCAGAAATTCTCAACCTGCCCGTGAATGAAAGACAATCATGAGTGAAAAGTTACAAAAAGCCCTCGCCCGTATCGGTGTAGCTTCCCGTCGGGAACTGGAGCGCTGGATTCTTTCCGGCAGAATTTCCGTCAACGGCAAGGTGGCGAAAATTGGCGACCGCGTCGACCCCAGCGACGAAGTCAGGGTGGACGGTCATCCGGTCAAACTGTCGTCGGAGCAGGAAAGAATCCGCGTTATCCTCTACAACAAACCCGAGGGGGAGATTTCCACCAAGGAAGACCCCGAGGGTCGGCCAACCGTATTTAGCCATCTCCCCAGGCTTCACCGCGGTCGCTGGGTGATGGTGGGGCGACTCGATATCAATACCTCCGGCCTTTTGTTGTTTACCAACAACGGTGAGTTGGCCAATGCGCTGATGCATCCCTCCAGCGAAGTGGAGCGGGAGTACCTGGCGCGCATCCACGGACCCGTGGACGACGAAATGCTCAAGCAATTGCAGGAAGGTGTTGAGCTGGATGACGGTCCGGCGCGATTCCTGCGCATCAAGGTGGGGCAGGGCGGCAATACCAATCGCTGGTTTTCCGTGGTGGTGGGCGAGGGGCGCAATCGCGAAGTGCGCCGCTTGTGGGAATCCCAGGGGGTTGAAGTCAGTCGTCTCAAACGTATTCGTTACGGCAGTGTTGAAATTCCCTCCTATGTCCGCACTGGCGAATGGGTAGAGCTTGAGCCCAAGGAGGTCAAGCGCATCTGCAAGGAAATGGGCATTCGCGCCGATACCGACTGGTCGATGACTCCGGAAGAGGGGCATCGTTTCCAACGCCAGGTGAAAAAGCTGCGCTCCAGAGGTCCCGGCAAAACCGGCTTTATCCGCCGCCAGGGCAGCAAAAACCCCGCTGATTCATAGATGCTGCTATTACAGGGTATGCCTTAATCTTGAGTTGCGATGATCGCCCGTGGGGGAGCGATCCCATTCGGATCGCTGCGGCGTCTTCCCTGGCGGACAAAATCATAGGGTTTCGCCCTAATTTTTTCCGCCGTCATCGATGACTTTGAGGTTGCTGGCGTTTAACTGCAAGGAGGATATTTTGCGTATCTTTTTTTCTGTAACAGCCCAGCTGTCGAGAGGAGGGGTTCTCTTGGGATGGCTCCTGCCCCTCTTGTTCATGTCCGCACCCGCCTTCGCCGATGTCTCCCGCTGTTATTCGATCAAGGACAGGGATCAGCGCTATTACTGCCTGGCGACGGCAAGGGGAGACAAATCCCGCTGCTATGCCATCAAGAACAGGGATCAAAAGAATCTTTGCCTGGCTCAGGTGGGGAGTCAAAAAAACCGCTGCTACAGCATCAAGGACAGAGATCAAAAAGCCCTTTGCCTGTCCCGCTTCTGATCTTGCCGGGGTCGACGATCCCAAAAGTGCCATAACCCTGCAGGCTGAATGGTTGCGCCCTTTTGCGGTGGCGTCGTCGTCGCCAATCTGTGGCCGGTTGCCATAATCTCCCGGTGGCGTAACGCCACTGCTTGAGCCTTGAGCGTCTTCTTTTCTCAAAGTTGCTTCGTTATATTGTAATCGTGCCCTTGATTATTTTCATAGGGTACATGTTGTGTAGATCGGACAGATTCTTAAACTGTAATTCAAGCATTTTTAGCTATCAAGCTATAGCGAAAATGAATAGGTAGCGGCGGGTTTTTACTTACTTTTTGTCGCGATTTCTGGTTAAATGCGTCCCCAACTGCAGCCTGGGTCAGGCTGTTTCATGTCTGCGCACCAGGCGCGACTTAGGGGGCATTTTTTGAATCCGACCGACATAAAAAATCCTGAATATTTCCATAAAGTTGTTGATTGCCAATACGCCTGTCCGGCGCATACGCCGGTGCCAGAGTATATTCGCCTGATCGCCCAGGGGCGCTACGATGACGCCTATCTAATCAATTGGGAATCCAATGTTTTTCCGGGTGTTCTCGGCAGAACCTGCGATAGACCCTGCGAACCTGCCTGTCGCCGTGGCCGCGTCGATGAAGAGCCTGTGGCCATCTGCCGACTCAAGCGTGTGGCTGCAGATAATAAGGATGATGAAAGTATTGCCAGGCGCTTGCCCAAAAAGGCGGCAAACAAAAATGGCAAAAAGATCGCCCTTGTCGGCGCTGGACCCGCCTCACTGACAGTGGCCAGAGATCTGGCACCTCTTGGGTATGAAATTCATATTTATGACGCCCAGAAGTCCGGCGGCGGTTTTATGCGCAGCCAGATTCCTTCCTTCCGGCTGCCGGAACAGGTTCTCGATCAGGAAGTGGGCTATATCCTCAACATGGGTCCCGTCGCCCATTTCAACACGTACATTGAAAGCCTACGGCAGCTGACCGAGCGCGGTTACGACGCTGTTTTTGTCGGTTC
>JALOAH010000136.1 GCA_023228865.1 Porticoccaceae bacterium
CACTTGGCCAGCTTCTTCCCTTGGCGTTTCATCCAGGGCCGCCAATGCGGCCATGTAAGGTGTTGTCATGGTTTAACTCCTACCTTCATCGCCATCGGTACTACTGACGTCACGGTTCACGAATGCAGCCACTTCGTCGTTGTCTTGATTGCTACCTAGACTGTTTCCCTCAAATTGGCTGGACTCGCCCGCTTCTTTCGACTCCATGCTTTCGCGGATCGAAGCAGCCATCTTTCCACCTGCTGTCTCCGCAACGCGCTCTTTGAACCCTTGCGTCATTTGAGAACCGGCACCCTTGGCCAACTCGGATGCAGTACCAGCGGCCAGCTTCGCCGCCCTGGCAAAACCGCCAACACTTGAACTGCTGCCGCTATCACCAAAGCCTGCTGCCTGGGCAAACGGTGAACTGTCAGCCGTACCAGCCTCACCACTGCCGCTGCCACCACTGTTGACTATCGACCCCATGCTGGGCATATCGCCACCGGCACCCATGCTGGCTGATGCTTTCTGGAATGCCGCCTGGATAGCGGATGCCCCACCCGTTGCACCGGCAGCAGCTCCCATCGTGGCCTTGGCTGCGAGCGCCGCGCCGCCGGTAGCCATGCCTGCCGCTGCCATACCCGCACCCATGATGGCACCAGCACCAAAAGAACTACCGGCACTTGCTGCCGCACCACCACCAGGAATAAGGCCCGCTATGACGTTCGGTACGCTGTTTACCAGAATGACAAGAACAAGGGACACAACGAAAATCACCAGCAACTCATCTATCGGAGCATCCGACGCAAGGTCAGCGTGATAACCGTCGATAATTGACATGGCAATACCAACAAGCAATGTCATGGTCATCAGCTTGAGCGCAATCCCAACAACGCTCCGGAAGTAGTTAATGGCAATATCAGAAGTCCAGCGAGATCCACCGAATCCCAATACAAATATTCCGGCGTAAGCCAACACCCAAGCGTTTACAAGCACCAGCAGCACGTTGGCAGCGACAATGGCCATACATGCCAGGATAGCCAGAGTTGTTAGGAAGATGGATAAGTTGTCGATGGGACTGGTAATGCTATAGCTCTTCGCCGCTTTTGCCAGAATATCGAAAGCAATGTCGATGGGTGTGGAGGGGTTCAAGCCCCTTGATAGTCCTGACGCATCACTGGCAAGCGTCCGCAACGAATTGATGATGTCCATTGCAAAGTTGGGGCCGTTGATGAGCAGCCACCAGAAAAAGCCGGTGAAGATCGTGAACCGGACGAACTCCGCGAAGAACTCGCCAATGTCGGCCTTGCGCAAGGCCATCATGCCGAACGTCCAGACCATCGAAATAACAACCAGCGTCCAGAACAGCCAGGATGCAGCATCAGTGATGGTTCCGGCCCAACCGCTACTTGCGTTCAAAAACCTATCTGAAACTTCATTTAGAACACCACCGCGCTCTATAGCGGCGGCGGCATTCTGAGAAAGCAGCAGAAACGGAAGCACCCAACCCCAGCGAAAAAATACAGTTTTCATGATCAGTACTCCTTGCTCTTGGAGCGGTCTACCGGCCCTTCCAGGCTCTTGTAGATCAACTCTTCAGGTTCAGGCTTTGTTTCTTCCTTGCAGCCCACTACAGCTACTGAAAGCAACAACAAGAACATGGTTTTAAGCAGGATTTTCATGGTCAGTACTCCTTGCTTCTAGAACGATCCACCGGCTCTTGCAGCCCTCTATAAAGCTGCTCCTTAGAAGCCTGCTCTAAGGCTTGTCTGTCTGCATCCGCCTGCATCCTTGCCGCTATCACTGTGTATTGGGCAGCCATCATCGTGCGCATCTGCAAAAGCTGGTTGGCTTGGTTGCTGGCGAGCTGGTTTGCATAACCGATTGCCTGCAATTGGCCGTCAGCACCCTGGGCAGCGGTTTGGAGCCGGGCCAGCTGGCGGGCATCATCACGAAGCGCTTGCTGCTGGTCGGCCACTGTCTTGAACAGTGAGTCATTGGCTTTTTTCTGCGACTCGGAGGCCAAACGGCGATTCTCTTCCATCGCCGCCCACACTGCTTCGGTGCAGCCGCCGGTGCCGTTGAAGCACGGCGAGCTGCGGTAATAAGCAACGTCCTGGAACTTGGACAGATAGTTGTCCAGGCTGCCGAGCTGCCTTTCGTAATACGCCAGCGTGTTTTGAGCGGCTATCAGTCGATTGATGGTGGTCTGGGCCTGATCCCAGATATATGCCGCCGGTGCCATTGTGTTTTGTAGCTGGTTTTCGTACTGCTGCAACTGGGTCTGGTACTGCTCAATCTGCTTGAGCGTCTGCGCTACAGACTCGATAGCAGTCATGATGTTCTGCGTGAGGTTGCCACCGTCGATAACTGGAATACCGGCTTGAGCCGGGCCTACGGCACTGAATGACAGGGCAGCAACCAAGGCAACAGATACGGCTGTTTTTTTAGCCGCTAAAAAATGGGATGTATTCATGGGTACACCTTTTCAATGAATGGCTACGTTCAATCGCCTACTTCGCACCGGCGATCATCCAGCGGCTTGTTCATCGTTCTAGCTGCGCCACATAGCTAGTCGGTAGTCGCCCTTGGCACCATGCCCGGGCTCATAGACTCAAATACGAGTATCTGGTTACCTTCCACGCCCCTTTCGGCGCTGGGATTGCTCCTTTCTGGCGTTCCATTTCGCCTGCAACCTGGATTTGAGTGGCTCTGAATCACTGATCATGCGCGTCACAATAGGCTGTGGCGAAATCGCTGTTGGACCTTCGATTTTCATCACACCGAGATCCGATAAAGTCCGCAGATACCCATGCGCTATCGGCGGCGGTATCTTGCCAACCTTAGCGACGATGGGTCTCTTTGCCGACACGCTGAAATTATCTTGAAGTAACGCTTCCCGACGTTTCTCCAAGGCAGGATCGGCAAACGTCACTGCCAACTTGCCGTCAACGGCGGAACGGACTACCAGAGCCTTAAACTCCGGTGGCCCGTTGACGCTGATATGCTTGCCATATCGCTCCACTGCCAGCCGCAGAGCGGCCAGCACCGTTTCACGTGTAGCGTCGCGGGAAACCTGTAGCCGGTCGCCATCGTCACGGACCGCGTTCTTCCCTACTCGGTAAATCACGGTCCCCTTTTTCGTGATGTTGTCGATTACTGGGGCATTCCCCGGCTTGGCCCGCCCTTTTGATGCCAAGGTGTTGCCTTGAAGGCCCTGTGCCGCTCCCCGCGCCCGCAGCGCCGCCAACGCTTCACCATTACCCTTCCCTGCCTGCTCTTTGAGCCAGTCCGCCCAGGTACGCCGCTGGAAGCCGTTATAAAGCCGCTCCCTATCCTTGGCGTAATCCTTATGAATGCTGTCCAGATTGCCTTTCAGGGATGCGCTGGCTTGCATATACAGCAGCTTCTTGTTTACCCCTTTCCCACGCAAAGCCTTGATGGTTGCCCGCCGCAACTTGTTAGCGGCCTTTGCAGTTTCAACAGCCCTATCCTTCCGGCGCTTGGCTTGAGCCAAGGCGTCTGCTCTGGAAGCCGTCAGCTTCTGCTGTTCGCTCTTGTACTTGGCATAAAGCTCGGTCGTATTGATCCGGGATCGCACCGGGGCCTTTTTATAGCTCCGCTTTACCGTCTTGGCCTTCTGCCCCGCTGGCTCAACAAAAGACCCAAGCCGCTTTTCTAATGCTGGCTTGGAAAGCTCTCTGGCAAGAGTGCTCGCTTTAACAGTGGTTCCATCATCAGCAACTACCACCAGCCCATTACCCCGCCGCCGCATTTCCAGACCGTTTTGCTGCAATACGTCATGCAGCTCTTCCCAAGTGCCAGCACTTTTGATTTCACCCAAGCATTCCCGCTTGATCCAACCCACCAGACTTTCAATCCCTGAATGTCGCTCCATATCCGCAGCTCGCGCCGCAGCCCCTCTCTGATGGGGCATGTGATTGTCAGGCTCCAGACCATATTCAGCCTCCAGCGTCTCGCACAAATCACTTAACGCCCGGTGCGAGTAGTAAGGCTCATGAATAGTGTTCCTGGTCGGGTGAATCTTATTGATTGCAATATGGATATGAAGATTGTCCGTATCGGTATGAACAGCACTGATTCTTTGATGCTCCCCATACCCCAAACCCTGGCAAATTTTTTCCTCTATCGCCTTTAAGATTTCCGCGTCTGGATTTTCCCCAGCACGAAAACTAACGATCAGGTGATATGTCTTATCGCTCTTTGCGCGAGTATTCAGGTGCTGAGTGGCTAGCACTTCTTCAATAGCCGCCGCCAAACTGCCCGAATCACAGTTGGTGATGCTCACATGACCAAGGCGATGATCTTTGCTTTGAGCATCCGTGATGTAGCTGGCCAGACTAGAAAAGTCTGACTTGCCTATTGAGCGCATGGGAACCTGCTTGGCAATCATCCAAACCTCCCAATCTTTTTAGCCGCTAAAAAAATCACCGATCCGCCCTCGGACGGACAATATTTTTCATAACAGCCGCCATCTGATCTTGCGTATCTTCAATTCTCGCCAGCAGGCGCTGTATCGTATCTGCACCAAAGGATGCCGTTCTTATGTCGTCGGTCAGCCACCACTTTAGAAGGCCACCAAGCCGACCAAGATCACCATTGATCCGGGCCAGCTCACGGACGCGCTCATAATCAGTCACCCCCTGAACCTCATACCCTTGCCCCACTTCGCGCAGAAAGTGAGCCACGCTCACCCCTGCACTCTTCGCGTTCTCTTCAATTTTTGCCTTTTCATGAGGCAGAACCGGCACCCTCAAATGCTGCCTTCTTACTTCTTTCTCCATGTCGCCACCTCGTTAAAACCGGCGGTAGCCGGTGGCCTCGCAGAGCAGGATTCCCGTTGAGCACCGCCAGGTGCGAATAAGGGCAAGTGAAGATAGATAACCGGCTTGCCGGTTAGCTAACTTCACACATCCTGCCCGCTCCACCGTCTTGTTTTTTGAACGGACACATCGTTGAAATCTGTTGTTTACCGATGGTTTTCTGGTGGCTCCCAAAAAACTCAATTAGCACCTTTCAAAAAACAACCAGAACCGCTAAAAAACCACAAAAAACAAAGAGTTCCATGTTGAATACAACGTACCGAGCCAACGATTTCCTATCACTTTCCAACTTTTCAAAGGTTTAACGCCAAGGGAGTGGCCAGCTCAAAATAAGCCTCTTACCAATCAAATCCAAAGTGCTTCCCGGCATTAGTAATACGGACGGACTTGGGACACCTGAATTATCCTTCTTTCAAACAACGAGTATCTCCACTCCTTTCCCCTTGTATGTTGTATGTTGTATTGCGCTACTACATACAACATACAATCAGAGCGGCCCGCTCTCTGGGTCATGCCAGTTTTAGCGGCTAAACTCTTCCTCTTGGCGTCAAACCGCGGCGACAGCCGCACTACTGTAGGCCGTGCGCCTCTGCAAGGCGCTGAGGCCTGCAGCTGATGGATTATCTATGGATAATCTTGGATCGATTTTCAGAACCCTCTGCAAGCCTTGCAGCACCTGACTTCCAGAAAACACTGCGTGAACGTTATTGCACTGGTTCGTGAACGTTGCTGCACTGCCCTGTGAACGTTACTTCACTGACTTGCTTCCAATCTCTGCCCTTCACTGCTCTCTCCGGCCTGCGAATCAGCCACTTCCGATTGCTGTATTCCTCACACATCCAGCCGATACTTCGAAGCTGTTCGATCGCTTGACGAGCAAACTGGCGTCGCTTCCTCATGGCAGCGCTACTTCCAGACTCCGGCCAGATATAGCCGCACAATGTGTCCAATTCGACCCGACCGTGTTTGCCAGGATCTATCCAGCCACAAAGGCGTTGATGCATCAGTCGCGCCGGATCAGTGCTCAAACCACGAACCTCGTCCAGGTAAATACGCGAATGGGGCCGGTGGCCCAACACCGCCTCTGCCAACTGCGGATTCAGGCACACAAACAAAGAGCCATCATTCTCATCAAACACATGACTCATCAGGTGAAAAGACGCTTGCCGAGACTGGCGCTCAATGATGACCGTCACATTGGACATCCGAACCAGACTGGCTTTGACCGTGCGGAGGTTAGCCCCGCTATGATGCCAACCTACCTCTCTGAGCAATCGAGTAAGCTGGTGGTGCACGACCAAACCATCGCTGTGAAGGGCATCTGACTTCGGTGCCAGCTTCAAGCGCAGCTGGCGAGGAATACTGGCTGATGGATTCGGAGAAAGAAGCACACCTTCCGGGCCTGCCAGCGCCACCAGCCCTTGCAGCAACCGCATATCATCGGCACCCAAAGGCTCAAAGCCAACAAACCGGACGTGTGTACCCAGCCCATAGTGATACGTGATATCGAGTTTCGATTTTTTCCTCTCGCCACGCTTGAGGCTGCGAAACAACCCTGGTGCCAAACAGTGCATGGGATCATGGCGTGCGTGCGTCAGTTTAAAATCCATCAGCACACCTCCGCAGCTGTCGGTCCCGACGCTCAACGTCACCGGCAGGTAGCAAGGTAACAGGACGAAGAACACCCCCTTCCTGGCGTTCAAACCAGCGGTCAACCGGGGTTATATCGTAGTTCTGCTTGGATACCCCAAACCGGATAAAATAGCGCCGCCGATCTTCACCAATGGCTGCACGATCAAAGCTGCGGTCTGAAAGTCGCTTGGCCTCGTCCTCCGACATTCTGGTTATATAGCCACACCAGCGGGCGTTATCGATCAACGCGGATGCTCCACGTGCCGCCTGCTGCTGGTCCGCTGAACCGTCTCTGGCGCTGCCCTTGTTAACGTGATGCAGATACAGAACCGACGCACCTGTGCACAACGCCAGCTGCTCCAACCTGGCCACCAAGCGAGACATATCACCATTGCTGTTCTCATCGAGCTGATGAATCCGACTCAAGGTATCCAGAATTATGAGACGGTATCCTTCCCCATACTCAACCAAGCGCTGGAATTGCTTGGGATTCATCACGTCGAAACCCCGCCCCATGATGGGTTCGAGAGTCAGGTGGCGTGCGATATCAACCCGGGCGTCAGCACTCACATGCTTACCAATAGCGTAAATACGGCGGATCAATGCTGCCTCTGGGTCTTCACCAGCGAGGTATAGCACTCGTCCTGTTACTTGTGGCTCCAGCCCGATTACATCACCACCAGCGACGCCACACGCGATGCTCATGGCTGCCTCCAGCGCCCAGAAACTCTTGCCAGTGGCTCCCGGAGCGATCAGAGCTCCCACCGTCCCAGCCAGAAAGCCGGACCAAATAAAGTCGAGAACTGGCGGCTCCTGCTCAAATGCTGTCAATATATCGATAGCCATAGGTCAGACCTTCTGGTCGCAGGGAGACAGGTCTGTCAGCGCTGCTGCAATCTTGTCGGTTCTGAAGTAGACGCGACCGCCGATTTTAAAGCGCGCACTATTGATCGACGCAGCCCATTCGCTCTGTGTTTTTAAACTCACACGTAAACCGTCAGCCGACCTGTCCAGCAAGTTGGCAAGCTGAGGGAGACTGAGCAATGGGCCGTAGCGCTGTAGAAGCATGTCCTCTATCGACACTTCGTAAACCTCCGTTATCGAACGAATGATTACGAAGAATAAGCAGCAGTCTCATTGCCAACATTGCACAAATTGGACAAAATGGTTGACATGAAAGAAAGACTGAAAATCATGCATCGACTGGGTGAGTACTACATCCCAATCTGGGACGAGTGCGATCCACATGTCGCCCAAGCGATCGAAGCCTTTCGTGAACGCTGGAAGCCCTACTCCCTGGCCTCTCGTCGCTACCCCATACTGAGATTGTTGGAAGAGCTGATTGATCCCGCAGTAATTCAGTTTTCCAAACAGCTTCCAGAGCAGTATGAACCGCCCCGGGTTTGAAGGAGGCGGATTGGTTTTAGTCAGGCCGCAAGCGGCTGACCGACGAGATTGCGATAGTAGTG
>JALOAH010000034.1 GCA_023228865.1 Porticoccaceae bacterium
GATGGACTTGATGCCCTGTTTCTCCAGCCAGTTGCAGATTTCAAAATTGGCAATTACCGTTGCGCCAGTGCGTTTGGCAATTTCGATGGTATCGCCGAGATGGTCGCCATGACCGTGGGTCACCAGGATGTAGTCTGCGGCGACAGTTGCGGGGTCTATGCTGGTTGCCGGGTTGTCGCTGAGGTAAGGGTCGATCAGCAACTGGAAGCCATCGGTTTTTAGCGCCAGGGAGGCATGCCCGATGTAGGTTAGTTTAAAAGCCATTGTTTACTCCTTTTTTTGTACGGGGCGCTTTTCGTTAATTATACAGGACATCTTCCAGCTTTAAAAACCCGGTCCTGGCTTCATTGTTCAGCAAGAATTGCTGGTGGGTGCCATCCATTGAAATAATCGGCTAAAAAAAAGGCTAAAATTCCCGCGGGTTGAAAGAGCCCTGTTGACGATTAAGACAGTAAAATATATCCTGTAACTTTGAACGCGATTAGTTTTAGGAGATACGATTGAAACACAACCCCGGCAAATATGATGGACTGTCCACATTATTGACCCACTACACCGAATCGGATCATGCCGAGAACGCACATCTCTCGCCAATCTTTCAAAACTCGGTGTTTGTGTTTAATGATACCGAGTCTGGCGCTGCCATTGCGGCAGGTCAGGCGCCTGGATATTATTATTCGCGCCTGAACAACCCCAATCATCAGCAATTGGCCACAAAGCTAGCCGCGCTGGAAGCCTGGGATCTGATCCAGCAAAACCCGGATGCAGACCCCGAGACCCTGGCCGGCGGATTGGTGTTTGCCTCGGGGATGGCTGCGGCGACAGCAGCAGTTTTAGCTTGCGTACAGGCAGGGGATAGCCTGCTGACCCAGGTTTCCTTATACGACGGCACTTACCTGTTGTTTAAGAAAATCCTGCCCAAATACGGAGTTGATGTGTTCTGGGTGACCGATAACACCCCTGCTGGCTGGGAAACTGCCTTTAAAACGCACCCGCAGGCAAAACTTGCTTATCTCGAAACGCCGGCTAACCCCAGCTTACGCCTGACGGAGATCAGCGTTGTCGCAGACCTGGCGCATCAGCATGGTGCACGTGTGGCAGTGGACAACACCTTCGCCACGCCCTACTGCCAGCGTCCCTTTACTCTGGGCGCTGACCTGGTGGTGCATTCCACCACCAAGTTCCTTTCGGGGCATGGTCAGTTAATTGGCGGTGCGGTACTGACGACCGACCTCGACCTGCTGCGGGGAGAGCTTCTTACGCATTACAAGTTGACGGGACCCACGCCGAGCCCCATGGATACCTGGCTGGCGAATATCGGCTTAAAGACTTTTGATCTGCGCATGGAACGACAATGCAGCAATGCCATGCTGGTGGCGGAAGCGCTGGAAAATCACCCCGCGGTGGAGCGGGTTTATTATCCCGGGCTCGCCAGTCACCCGGATTATTCCCTGGCGCAAAAACAGATGATGGAATACGGGGGCATGATTTCCTTCGAGTTAAAGGGCGGGCTGGAGGCTGGAACGCGCATGATGAACCGGGTTAAAATCGCCACACTGGCAGTCAGCCTGGGCAATGTTGATACCCTCATCCAGCACCCGGCTAGCATGACCCACCGCAACACCCCGCGCGAGGAGCGGTTAGCCGCCGGGATCAGCGATGGTTTGGTACGCCTTTCAGTGGGGATTGAGGATCCAGCCGACCTGGTCCGCGATCTGCTGGAGGCGATTGAGGGGTAACGGTTGCAAATTATTCGTTGAGGGCTGATTAAAAAGGCAGCCTCTTGGGGTGAGTCTGAGCTTCAATCTGCATGACTTATAGGACAGCCCCAATCAATACTGACTGCAGGTTTAAGGGGTAACCTGGAGGCGGTTTGTTTTAATACGTATAAATACTGCCCCCGATGAACTCGCGAATCACCGAGTTCTCGGGGACGATGGAATCATCTTCAATGGATTCCAACGCCTGCAGCAGGTGATGAATTCGGCTGGCGCGTTCGAACGCGTCCCGGCGTAAAGGATCATCGGCGTAGATTTCCGTCCAGCGGGCAAAACCCTTGAATAGCTTGGTTTTATACATGGGGATCTCGTAGGGCATGGCGCTGTTGACGATATAATCTGCGGTGGCTACGTAGGGGATGATATTGCGCAGCTCGCTGGAGCGGACATAATGCCAGTGCAGCAGGGTCTTGTCCGGGTCATACGATCGGTGAGAGGCATCCCGCAGCATGCGGCGCATCAGGCGAATATCCGTCCAGCGCACGTAATGGCCGTCCGTGTCTTGAGCTGCAGCAGCGGTTCTAAATACAGGCGAAATTTCTTCTCCGCCGGGATGTCAGCGGTCATCGCCGGGAAGAGACCGTGCAAACTGTCAATCAGGATGACCTCATCCGGCGCCAGTTTCATGGGGGTCTGTTCCAATGAGCGGGTGCCGGTCTTGAAATTATAGAAGGGGATTTTTACTTCCTCACCTTCAAACAGTCGAGCCAGGTGCTCATTGATCAACGCCAGGTCCAGCGCCTGCGGCGTTTCGAAGTCGTAGTCTCCGAATTCGTCTACGGGGTGCATGGCCAGATCGTAAAAATAGTTATCCACGTTGAGAGTCACCAGGCGCATGCCCAGGCGCGCCAGGCGTTCTTCCAATTTGATGGTGGTGGTGGTTTTCCCCGAGGAGGAAGGTCCGGCGATGATCACCATCCGCAGTTCATGTTTGCGCTCGGCGATCAGATGGGCAGCATGTTCAATGTTCTCATGGTAAAAGGCTTCTGAGGCGCCCACAATTTCGGAAAGCTCTCCCCGGCGGATGCGCTCGTTGAGGCGCTCAACCGTATGCAGGTTGTGTTCGACTGCCCAATCCAGGGTGCGCCACAACTTATGCCAGGGGATATTGCTCGAGGGCTCAGCACTGCGCTCTGCGCGTTGTTCGCGCAGCTTGGCCCGCTCTGCCCGGTAAAGGATATAGGCCTTGGCGACCCTGGCGTGGCCCTCTTCGATGAGAACTTTTTCAACAATATCCTGGATCTGTTCAACAGTGGGAATTTCACCTTCAGGGGTTTGTTCTTCGAGGAGGTGGCACACCTTGTCGGCCAGCGCTTCGGAGGTATGCTTATCCCGCCCGCCGACGGCGACTGCAGCTCGATATATGGCATTGGTGATGCGTTGGGGCGTGAATTCAACAATCGAACCGTCTCTTTTGACAACCGAAGTAAATTTTGACATATCTGCTCCCTTGGAAAAGTGTTCCGTAAGTTTTCCGGGTGGGGGTGAACCCGGTCCTGTTATTTTCATTAATTATAACCACGTTCGAAAACAATGCGTCAATGCCCGGCGGTTCCACGCTGTTGTGGATGGATAGTTGACATCCCACGCTGAGCTGTGATATTCTGGAGTCAGAACAGCCATTCATCTCCCAGGGCTTTGAAAAAGGGAACTCTGCCTGAAGGCGCTTGGTGTGACTCACTAATTATTGGTTGGTGTTAAGTAAGGAAAAGGAGAGCATTATGAAATCCAATCGGATTGTCTCAATCTGTGTGCTGGTATTGATCCTGGCTGCCCTGGCGTGCCAGTTCCCGGGACGTGCAGAGCCGAAAGCCACGCTCAGCGCCCAGCCTCCCCTGGAGGAGACGGCTGAACCTTCTCCCACAGAACCGATTATTGAAACCGAAACGCACACCCCCACAACCGACCCAACCGCTACCCCTGCTGAGACGGAAGTGCCGCCCATAGCCGCGCCGGTCTTCACCAACCCGATCATTTATTCAATTGCGATGTTCACACCCACCCGCGGCTGGGCTGTGACCCGGGATCAGAACCACCTGTTGAGCACAGAAGATGGGGGGCGTTCATGGCTGGAGGTCACCCCCGCTGATTTGGATACCCTGCCAGCAGGAACCAGCAGCTTTGGCATCCGGCCTTTCTTCATGAACCAGGATATCGCCTGGCTGATGGCCAATAATGCTGGCAGCGCCAGCCTTTTTCACACCCGGGATGGCGGGCAGACCTGGATGACCCTGTCGCCGCCCTTTGAAAACGCCTACCTGACGTTTCTTGATCAGAATCTGGGTTATGCGCTGGTGAGCCTGGACGCTGGCGCTGGGTCTCATTACGTGGCGATTTTCCGAACATTGAACAGCGGGGAGACCTGGACGATGGTTTTTACCCATGAGCCAGGCACGACCCAATCGCTCCCCCATGGCGGCACGAAGAATGGCATGTTCTTCCATGGCATCGATGAAGGTTGGATCTGGGGCGTTATTCCAGCAGATGATGAGTTTTACCTGTTTAAGACGGGTGATGGTGGGACTACCTGGGCTCAAGTAACGGATATCAGTCTTCCGTGGGCCTCTGTAGGCAATATACTGGATATCTGGGGGCTGTTTTTTGTAAATCCAAACACAGCTTTCATGCCGGTCAGAGCCTACTTACCCACTGGCGACATCCAGCTCTTAATTTACCGCAGCATCGATTATGGTCAGACGTGGACGTTCCAGAACGCCATGCAAAATGGCCAGACTGTGGACTTTATCAGCCCCGATGAGGGCTGGATTGCGGCAGATTCCACGTTGCATCACAGTGTTGATGGCGGAATTACCTGGACGGCAATGGCTGCCAGCGGAATCCCACCAGGGGAAGTTCTCCTCAAGGTTGATTTTGTTGACAGCTTGCATGGTTGGGTGGTGACCACCCCGGATGAAATAACCTGGGAACCGTTGAAGTTGTATCGCTCCACCGATGGAGGCGCCATCTGGGAGTTATTGCTACCCTGATCAACAGGGCGAATAGTGGCTCGCCTCAACAAGCTCAGTATCAATCAGCTTCTGGTGGATTGTTGCTCAAAGGGGGTTGGTTTGCGCAGCTCCGTACCGCAGTTGCTGCAATAGTTTTCCCCGACCCTGGTGCGCATACCGCATTCGTGGCAAAAGAAGGTCTGTCTTTCTGGATTGATTACCCGCTCTCCCCGGGCAATATGCGTAGAATTATCGACTTCTTTCTTCCTGAACCTTATATAAATAGAACCAACAATCAGCGCAATGGCCACACTTAACGTCAGCACCCATCCGATCACATAGATCGGCGAGGGGGTTCTGCCCTGTGCGGTTTCGTCAATTGGTTTGGCGGGTGAAACAGGGAGCGCAGGGTAAGCCAGCGAGCCGCTGCCCTTGTGATATTCAATGCTTAGCGAAAATAGTTCGCCTGCGGCTATTTTTCCAAAACTGGCCATAAATATGGGGCTTTCGTCAAATTCATTACCCATTTTTCTTAAAGGTGGCTGGCTTATGATCGTGCTTGCATCCACGGGTTGACGGACATTAATCAGCAGGTGCGCCACTGTGTACATGGAGAGCCATCTGAATTCATAGGTCCTCTGGTTATGAAATCTGACCAGGTTTGGGTCCTGATACTCGATGTGAAGGCGGCGATGGATTGCGGTGAAGCGCAAATCTTTCCAGCTTCCGAAAGGCGCTTCCCGGAAGCTTAATTCAATCGGTCGGTCTTCCGGCGAGAAATTGATCACCGTGAGCACTTCCGCATCTGCCGGGATTTCAAAGATGAGCTCCTGGGGAAGGGGAATCGATTCATCCAGATTGATCTCGTAGATCACCAGAACCGTTGGTTGGATATACTCTGGCAGTAACGAGACGCTGACCGAATCTAACTGGAGGTCCGGCTGGACCAGGGCATAGCCAGCCTGGAACGACAACCCCGACAGAATTGTTATAATGATGAGGAGGCTAAACCTTTGCAGACGTTTCACAGATTGCTGATCCCAATGGTGCCGATACCTTTTTAAAATGATACCATGTAAACCTTTCCCCGGTGATTTCAGCGGGGTTTTGATGATGTTTATATGTTTCTGAGATTCAAAGGGTAAATTGTTCATCAATCTCCTCGCCCGGGTGAGATTAACTCAATTTTGTGATGGTATAATGCAAACCCTGGCATTTATTACATGATTATAGAAAGTGAGACCATGGCAAAGACAACCATTTCATGCCCGCAATGCAAGCAGCCCATTGTGGCAGAGATTACCCGAATTTTTGATGCTGCAGAGAATCCGCAAGCGAAACAAATCCTGCTTTCCGGAGCGTACAACCTGGTGCAGTGTCCCCATTGCGGTTACCGTGGACAGGCGCCCACACCGCTTATTTACCATGATCCTGATAAGGAGCTGCTGTTAACCTTCTTCCCCCCTGAGTTGAATGTCCCCGTCAACCAGCAACAACAGATGATCGGCCCCCTGATTAATCAGGTGATGGAAAACCAACCGCTGGAAAAACGCAAAGCTTATTTTCTCAATCCCGAGACGATGCTCACCCGCCAGCGTTTGGCTGAGCGCATATTGGAGGAGGATGGGGTCACACCTGAAATGCTCAAAGAGCAGCAGGACCGGTTAAACTTTCTACAGCGCCTGGCGGGCATCACCGTCGAGGCACGCCCCGAGGTCATCCAACAGGAAGAAGAGCTGGTTGATGAACAATTATTACTGATTTTGCAGCGCCTGATCCAGAGCGCTGCCGCAGCAGGAGAAGAAGAGAGCGCCCAGGTGCTGGTTGAACTTCAGCAGCAAATTTTGGAAAACACCGAATTCGGACAGGAGATTCTTCACCAGGCCCAGGAACAGCAAGCTGCCATGGAAGCCCTGGAACAGGCCAGCAAAGCGGGTTTGACGCGCGAGGCTTTGCTGGATTTGATCATCGACGCTGCCGAAAGTGAGATCCGGCTGGTCACCCTGGTCAGCATGGCCCGCAGTGGTCTGGACTACAGCTTTTTCCAATTGCTGACAGACCGGATGCAGCACGCTTCCGGGGAGCAGCAGGCCCAACTGATGGCATTGCGTGACAAACTGCTGGAAATGACCCACGAAATCGACCAGGCCATCAAGGAGCAGGAAGACCTTGCTGGTCAGCTTCTGGATAAAATCCTCGCCGAGGAAAACATAGAAGAAGCCACCCTGCAGGCACTGCCCGACATCAATGAGATCTTCCTGGAGGTATTGCGTGCGCACATCCAGGCTGCACGCAAAGCGGATGACCAGGAGCTGCTTAAGAAACTTCAGCAGGTCGCCGGTGCCATTCAAAAGGTGAGTGCCCCGGGCGCCAATATTGAATTGATCGAAGCGCTGATCCAGGCGAAAGATATTGATGCCATTCGTGCCATCCTTGAGGAAAATGACGAAGAAATCACAGATGAATTTTCGCAATTCCTGTACAGTCTGCTCAGCCAGACGCAGGCCCAGGAGGGACGCCAGGAGATGGTAGAGAAATTGCAGCAGGTTTATCGCCAGGTTCTGCGCTTTACGATGAAAAGGAATCTGGAAAAAGCGGACTGAGTGCGGTCAGGAACGAACCAGCGGCGGATTGTCGAGGCGCAATCCATGGCCGCGCACGGTGACAATATACTCCCAATCGGGGTCTATTTCCGCCATGCGGTCACGCAACCGGCGCACAAGTGCATCCAGGGCTTGTTCTGTGACCCCTTCAGCAGAGCGACCCCACACAGCTTCGACGAGCTCCGTACGGGGGACGACCTCTCCCGTTTGAGTATATAAAACCTGCAGTAAATTAAATTGCGCTGCCGATAAGGGTGGATCGAGCTCGATTTCCAATACCCACACGCGGCGGGCACCAGCATCAACCCTGAGACGCCGCTTCTGCATTTCGAGCGGCAGGCTTTCAAGGGGCAGAGTTGCATCTGAGCTGAGGTAGATGAAGTGCTGCGCCAGGGAAATTTGGATTTCATCGCCGTCTTCAAGCGATTGGGGTTCCTGAAGCAGGGCGCCGTTCAGGTAGGTGCCGTTTTTACTGTGAAGGTCTTCTATCACAACACCATTCTGGGGATCGGGTGAAATCCGGCTGTGATAGCGGGAGACCTGGCGCAGAGGGATCACGATATCGCAATCTTTTTCGCGGCCCAGGGTCAGGGGGGCTTTGATTTTCCAACGCCTTCCTTCCAGTGGGCCCGTCTGGGCGATCAATAAGGGGTACTCCTGATTATGTTCCATCTTCACCAACCAATGCTTATTGCCAATCTGCTTGACTGTGCCTTCAGGTCTTTCGTGATCGATAGGCCTGTGGAATATCATTATATTACACATGCTGCGTTGATGGTCGGGGTTGTGTCAGGCTGTGTAAGGAGTAAGATGATGACCGCGAACCTTTGCTTGAGAGAGCACAGTAAAAAATGGTGCAAACCCCGTCTGTTTTCTAAAAAACAGGCTTTTCCTGCCGAATTTTTTGGTTCCACAACCTTTCCTGCGATATCTGGCCGGCAGCAGTGGAAATATTTGGCTGGTAACACAAATAATTTATGGAGATTTAATATGGTTAACGATCAATTTCGCGTTCGGATAGCAGGTCTGGATGATCTCGCGGTGATTCGACATCATGAACTGCCCCGCGAGAAAATCGCACAAAAAATTAATCAGGGGGAGATCGTTCTCCTGTTGGATCGGGATCAATTGATCGGATCTCTGTGGATGGGCTATTTGTGGGACTGTGTCCCGTTTATCGACCTGATCATCATTGACGCTGCTTACCGAAAACTCGGCTTGAGCCATATCTTGTTGGGATTCGTTGAAGAACACTTCAGGGAACAGGGCTATACCCTTTTGTACAGCTCCTCCCAGCTGGATGAGCCGGCAGGACAGACCTGGCACAGGCATATGGGCTTTGAAGAATGCGGCATGATCAACGGTCTTAACCAGGGCGGAATCGGTGAGGTGTTTTTTAGAAAAACCCTGTGACCCTTTGGGGCAGTATTAACATTCCATAATAAAGGCTGCATACATATTCCTTTTAGGGCAAAGTTAGGTAGAATCACGACAGACCTTGAAAAATAAACAGATTGCGCACGTTTGTTGTCGTTTGTATTTTGAAGTTGCGAAGGTCTACAACTTCCCCCTGGATCCGAATTTTCTATCATCATTTGACAATCCAGGTGTGTTGTTAATAAGATAAAAAATTACCAAGGAGGTTATCTGTGGCTGGTATTGAAAATTTTTCACCCAAAGCACGCCAGGTGCTCAGCATGGCTCAAAAACATGCCGAGCGTTTGCAAAAGCCGCAAATCAGCACGGAGCACCTGTTAATTGCATTAATTGAACAGGAAGGCAGTGTTGCAGGCAGGGTTTTACGCGAACTCGGGCTGGAAACAGACCGGGTTTCTGCGCTGGTTGAAAAAGAGCTTGGGATTGGCGATCACACCGGGTCGGTCTCTCTTTCAGCGGGACTGCAGCAGGTCATCCCCTATGCCATGGAAGAGGCCCGTAAAAAAGGGCAAAAATTTGTGGGTACTGAACATCTTTTGATTGGATTGACCCGCCTGAACGATTGCGAGGCGATGAATATCCTCAGGAAATTCGGCCTCTCCGACGAGCAGATTCGCCGCCAGACGGATCGGGTGCTGCGAGAATCACAATCCGAAGCGCCGCCCGGACTGGCCGGGCATTCGAGGGCGCGCCGGCAGAAGGCGGATAAAAAAGAGGACCCTGAAAAGACTCCCCTGGTCGATCAATTGGCTACCGACCTGACGTCGCTGGCTGAGCAAAATAAGCTCGACCCGGTCATCGGGAGGCAAAAGGAAATTGAGCGCGTCATCCAGATTCTGGCGCGGCGGACAAAAAACAACCCCGCTTTGATCGGTGAACCCGGCGTGGGAAAAACTGCCATCGTGGAAGGCCTGGCTCAGCGCATCATTGTTGGTGATGTGCCGGCACCTTTACTGGACAAGCGCTTGCTTCAACTGGATGTGGGTTCGCTTGTGGCAGGAACGATGTACCGCGGCCAGTTTGAGGAACGCCTCAAACGCGTGATTGACGAGCTCAAATCCTCCGATGCGATTCTGTTCATCGATGAAGTGCACATGCTCGTGGGGGCTGGCTCTGCCGGTTCTTCCGTGGATGCAGCCAACATCCTCAAACCCGCGCTTTCACGGGGCGAGTTGCAGGTGATCGGCGCAACCACCTTTAATGAGTATCGTAAAAATATCGAAAGCGATGCTGCCCTCGAACGTCGATTCCAGCCCATTGTTGTTTCAGAGCCGACGGTGGAGGAAACGGTTGAAATCCTGCATGGCATCCGCCCTGCTTATGAAGAGCATCACCGCTTGCGGATTGATGACGAGGCGCTCGAACAGGCCGCCAGGCTGACCGCCCGATACGTGAGCGATCGTTTTTTGCCCGATAAAGCCATCGATTTAATCGATGAATCCGCTTCGCGGGTGCGCATGTACAAAAGTCCGGCGGCAGTCAATGCTAAAGAAATTATCACCGGCTTGCGCGAACTGCGCAAAGCGATTGAAGCCGCCAAGGAAGAAGAGGCTTACGACACGGTTGAAGAGCTGCAGAAACAGCTTGAGGGACTGGAAGCTCAACTGGAGGATTTGCGTACGGTTTGGGATCGCTCCACCAGCCCGCGGGTGACTACCGAAGATATCGCCGAGGTGATTTCGATGTGGACCGGTGTACCCTTGATGCAACTGGAGACCGAGGAATCGGCTCGCTTGCTGAACATGGAATCTGAACTGGCCGGTCACATCATCGGTCAGGGTGAAGCCATTGAAACCTTATCAAAGGCCATTCGCCGTGCTCGGGCTGGTTTGAAGGACCCTGCCCGCCCGGTGGGTTCTTTTGTCTTCATGGGTCCCACGGGCGTGGGTAAAACCGAGCTCACCAAAGCGCTGGCAAAATTCATGTTTGGCAGCGAGGATGCGCTCATCCAGCTGGACATGTCCGAGTTCATGGAGCGCCACAGTGTCAGCCGTTTGGTGGGTGCGCCTCCTGGATATGTGGGCTATGAGGACGCCGGACAGCTCACCGAAGCAATTCGTCGGCGACCTTACTCGATTGTCGTGTTTGACGAAATCGAGAAGGCGCATACCGAAGCGCACAATATGCTCCTGCAAATCATGGAAGAGGGGCACCTTTCAGACGCGCGCGGCCAAAAAGTAGACTTCCGCAACGCCATCATCATTATGACCACCAATATTGGGGCAGATGTGATCCGGCGCCAGTCGAACCTGGGTTTTGCGCTGAGTGTCGATGAAGAACAGCAGGAAGCGCAAGCTTATGATGATATGCATAAAAAGCTGATGGAAGCCCTCAAGCGCACCTTCCGCCCCGAGTTTATCAACCGGCTGGATAGCGTGATCGTCTTCCGGGTGCTCAATAAGGCGGATATCCGCGAGATCGTCCAGTTGGAGCTGGATAAGGTCAACCAGCGCCTGGAGGAGAACCACATTCACCTGCGTGCGACGGATGAAGCGCTGGAATTCTTAGCCGGGGAAGGTTATAACCCCGAGATGGGCGCCCGTCCACTCCGACGGGTGATCCAGCGTAAGATCGAAGATCGTCTCTCGGATGCCCTGCTGGCCAGGGAGTTTGAGGACGGTCAGAACATCCTGATTGACATCCAGGTGACCCAGCAGGATGGAGCCCCGGTGACGGACATTGTCCTGCTGCACGACCCCCAGGGCGAGCAGGAACCCGATTTAGCTGCGGTGGAAATCTGATCCATGGCTAAAACCAGAACGCGTTACGTCTGCCAGGAATGTGGACGGGCTTTTCCGAAAGCCTTTGGACGTTGCCCCCAGTGTGGGGCCTGGGATCGGATGGTTGAGGAAATCGTAGAAGAGACAAAGACCGCTGCAGGCCATGCCAGCGTACATAGCCTGGGCGGTCTTTCTACGCCCAGGCGTCTCAGCGAGATTGAAAGCGAAACAGAAGACCGTATCCATGTGCCATTGAATGAGTTCGCACGGGTATTGGGGGGCGGGGTTGTCCCGGGCTCAATTGTCCTGGTGGGCGGAGATCCCGGGATTGGAAAATCGACCCTGTTACTGCAGATGACCATGCAAATGGCATCTCAAAACCGGGTTTTATACGTCTCGGGCGAAGAATCGGAACGGCAGATCAAAATGCGGGCAACCCGCCTTTTACAGGATGGGGAAGGATGGGCAGGCAGTCTACCGGAAGAACTTTACCTGGTGACAGAGACCAACCTGGACGCGATCCTGGAGCATGTCCAGGTTGTCAACCCGCGCTTGCTGGTGATCGACTCGATCCAGACGGTGTACCGCCCCGAGATGGGATCCAGCGCGGGATCGATTTCCCAGGTACGTGAAAGCGCCTCCCGCCTGCGAGAACTTGCCAAGACCTCCGGTATTTCAGTTTTTCTCATCGGGCACGTCACCAAAGAGGGCGTCATTGCCGGACCGCGCGTGCTGGAACATATTGTGGATACCGTCTTATACCTGGAGGGTGACCGCTTCCAGACCTACCGTTTGCTGCGTTCGGTGAAAAATCGCTTTGGCGCGACCTCGGAAGTGGGCGTGTTTGAAATGCAGGAGCGGGGGATGATCGAAGTTACCAATCCATCAGAAGCTTTCCTGGCGGAGCGAATGGTGAACGCCCCCGGCTCAGCGATTGCTGTGACCATGGAGGGCACCCGGCCCTTGCTGGTAGAAATCCAGGGACTCACCAGTCACACGCCTTTTGGCAATCCACGCCGGACGCCCAACGGGATTGATTTTAATCGCCTGCTGCTGATCACCGCGGTACTGACGCGGCGCCTTAACCTGGGACTGGCAGAACAGGATATCTTCGTCAACGTGGTTGGCGGTTTGCGCATTGACGAACCGGCAGCAGACCTGGCGGTGGCAGCGGCGATTGCTTCTTCGCTGCGCGATCAACCTATCCGGGCTGACCTGGTGCTGATCGGTGAGCTGGGCCTTTCAGGCGAGCTGCGCATGGTTGGCCAGATGCAAGCCCGGTTAAAAGAAGCGTCCAGCCTGGGCTTTAAAGGGGCGATTGTGCCTCGGCGCTTGCATCAAAAGGAGCCCTGGCCCGCAAGCATCGAAGTCCAGGAAGCACGTTCCCTGGCTGAGGCGCTGAAACTGGCTTTACTGCAGTAATTACCAGGCCATTTGCTTTTTAAAATCAACCGTTATAATGGAATACAGTGCCTTCCGGACAGCGCCAATGTCGGAATATGAACAACCATAGACACAGGATAACGTTATGAGCCATTCTCTGCTTAATTTCTCTCCAATCTCCCGCACACGCCGCAATCACGGCCTGGAACATGCCACTCTGCACGTCCTCAGCAGGCGGTTTCCCGACCTGAGCCTGGCGGGAATCTCTTCACCGCGCGGCTTCGCTATCCTGGGGGATGTTACCTCTGAGGATGTGGCGGAAGCAGCCATTGAGGCGTTAAAACGCTTGCGCGCGGGCGAATCGGGCCTGGCTTTGCACCCCAATTGCGGCACCAATTTTGCCATCCCCGGTGCCTTTGCCGGGCTGGCGGGCTGGTTGGCCACCCTGGGATCTGATAAATCATTCAGATCGAAGCTGGAACGCCTTCCGCTGGCGCTGGTGCTGGCAACAGTAGCCCTGTCGCTGACCTTTCCACTGGGGCCGATCGTTCAGAAACGCTTCACCACCTCCGGTGTCCCCCAGGGACTGGAGTTGGAGCGTGTTGAGACCTCCATCCGGGCTGGGATCAGGGTGCATCACGTTACCACCCGCGGTTGAGATCAATCATGACCGGGGAAAAGCCGATCGTCTACGTCCTGCGCGGGGATGACCACCAGGCGATCAAAACCCATCTTGAAAATTTTTATGCCAACCTGGGCGATGCCAGCCTGGCGGAGATGAACACCACTCGCCTGGATGGCAAGACCGCGGATCTCAGCGAATTGCTGTCTGCGGCGATGGCGCTGCCATTTCTGGCTGAACGCCGGTTGGTGATCCTCGAGGATGCCCTGCACCCCTACTCAGGACGCGGCAAACAGGAGCTGCGGGAGAAATTCGTCGATCTTTTGGAGGGGCTGCCGTCTTCAACTGCGCTGGTGCTGATCGTAGCGGACCGCCAAAAATATTCACCCCGTACAGGTACAACCTGGGAAACGCTCAACAACGCTCACTGGTTCATCAAATGGGTGCAAACGGTCGGCAGGCGGGCGATGATCATCGACTGCCCGCTGCCTTCCGAGGCAAACATGCCTGCCTGGATCAGCAAAAAAGCGCTTGAATTGGGTGGAGAGTTCACCCGGGAGGCAGCAGGAGTATTACGGGACTTCATCGGTAACAACACACAGGGCGCAGTGCAGGAAATTAATAAATTACTGGCTTATGTCAATTATAAACGCCCGGTGACGGTCAGCGACGTTGAGAATTTATCAATCCGCGATCGCCAGAGCGATATTTTTGCTATGGTTGATGCGCTCGGGAACCGGCAGGGAGAAAAAGCGGTGGAATTGCTGCACATCCTGCTGGAAGAGATGGATTTCATGCCTCTGTTCGGGATGGTCGTCCGGCAGTTCCGGTTGCTCATCCAGGCCCGGGAAATTCTGGATTTGGGGGGCGGAGAAAGAAATATCACAGAAACACTGGGCTTACATCCCTTTGTGGCTAAAAAAATCCACGTCCAGGCACAGCAGTTTGACCTGAGCTCCCTGGAAGACATCTATCACCACCTGCTGAAGATTGACCTGGATGAAAAAACCGGCGGTATGCCCGGCGCTATTGCCCTGGATGTGCTGATCGCCCGCCTGGCAGGTTGAGGGTGGGAATTGGGAATCAGATCTCACCCATGCCCACCTGCCCTCCTCCTCCTGGTTTTCACGAACCTTGATGCGGTTGATCTCTACGCTGGTTTGGATTCAGATCAGCTCATGTCGAAAACCATCCTTAGCACATTTCTTGCCCCATCCATTGATGGTTTTTGTGCCTTCGATGTTATCCTTTTTCGGTAAAGCATTAACACTAACGCCGCCTCATATTCTTTAACAACGTGTCATTTGAGGACTTCACAGTACCAGAATAAAAAAGCTGCCTCATTAAAAATGAGACAGCTCCTCACTCGCTGCGCTCACAGCGATACATGAAAAAACTCCCCTACTTCCTAATTTCTACTCCCTACTCCCTACTCACCATTTACTTTTACAGCCTTATATTTTGCTCCCATTTGCAGAGCATCTTTGTTTGTCTGCAAAAGCTTCTGATGCCGTGCAGGCAGGTGTTCTGCCAGGGCAGTTTCGATGGCTTCCAGTGGCAGGATATCCAAATTTCCCAGCAGCGCACCCAGCATGACCATGTTGACCGCGCGCTTGCTGCCAGCCTCATCAGCAATCTCATTGGCTGGCAGGCTGACCACGGTAATATCCTTACGCTCGACCTCCCGGTTGACCATGGAGGTATTTACCACCAACACCCCGCCCGGTTTGACCAGTTTCTCATATTTATCCAGTGAAGGCAGGTTCATAGCCAGCACTGCAGACGGGTTTTTAACAAAGGGTGACCCAATCTCCTCGTCAGAGACGACCACCGTGCAGTTGGCGGTTCCACCGCGCATTTCCGGCCCATAGGAGGGAATCCAGGTAACAGCCTTGCCTTCATCCATCGCGGCATACGCCAGCAACAGACCGGCAAACAGCACGCCTTGCCCGCCAAACCCGGTAATAATGACTTCTTGTTGCATCCCTGTATCCTCCTTATACCTTCAGCTCGGCTACCGCCGGCGTGACCTTATAATCACCCAGCGGGTAGTAGGGTAGCATTCGTTCTTCAACCCAATCACGTGCTTCAGCCGGCGAAAGGCGCCAGTTGGTGGGGCAGGTTGAGAGCAGTTCCACCAGTGAGAAACCCAACTTGTGCTTTTGCGTTTCAAAAGCCGTGCGGATCGCCTTTTTCGCCCGGCGTACCTCGCGGACATTGTGCAGGCTGCGGCGCACCACATATGCGGCGCCCTCCAGCGTGGCCAGCAGTTCAGCGGTTTGGATGGGGTGACCCTGGCGAGCAACGTCTCGCCCGGTGGGCGACGAAGTCGTCACCTGCCCGGGCAGCGTGGTGGGCGCCATCTGACCGCCAGTCATGCCGTAGTTGGTATTGTTGATGAAGACCACGGTCAGTAATTCGCCGCGCGAAGCTGCACCCACAATTTCGCCCATGCCGATCGACGCCAGGTCGCCATCGCCCTGGTAAGTGAATACGGTCCGCTCGGGCAACAACCGTTTGACGCCGGTAGCCATGGCCGGGGCACGTCCATGGGCGGCTTCAACAAAATCAAATTTAAAATAATTGTACGCAAAAACCGAACAACCCACAGAGGCGACGCCGATCGTATTCCCCACCTCGCCCATCTCATCCAGCACTTCCGCCACCAGGCGGTGTGCTGTGCCATGAGTACAGCCGGGGCAATAATGGGTTACACGCGGATCAAATGCTTCGGGGCGTTGATAAACAATTTTGGCTGGAATATCCGTCATAACTGTCATCATTTTCTCCTTATTCAAGAACCTTGTCCATACGAGCCAACCAGCGATCGCGTGGGTGTCCCTCAGTCGTCAATGGGCCGGCTGCCAGGCGCTCAATCTCGGTCAGCACCTCATCGGGGTAGGGCACCACACCGCCCATACGCCCGAAGAATTCAACGGGCTTACGGCCGCGCACCACCAGCCGGACATCTTCCAGCATCTGACCAGCGTTCATTTCAACCACCAGGAAGCCTTTCACCTGTTCCGCCAATTCATCCAAAACCGTGTTGGGGAAGGGTGCCAGGGTGATCGGTCGCACCAGCCCAACTTTGACCCCTTTTTCGCGCGCCGCTCGCACCGCTGAAAGCGAAATCCTTCCGGCAGTGCCAAAGCCAACCACAACAAACTCGGCATCATCCAGGTAATAGCCCTTATAGCGCACTTCTTCAGCTTCAATTTCCTGCCAGCGGGTCATCAAGCGATAATTCAAGCGTTCCTGGTCGGGCGGGTCGAGGTTAATCGAGGTCAGGAAACGTCTTTCGCCCCCATCGGTGCCGCGTACAGCCCAATCGGGGATTTCTGTTTTAAGCGGCTGCATGGGCGGGATCTCGGCGGGTTCCATCATCTGGCCCAGGCTACCATCCAGCAAGATGCACACCAGTGAGCGGTATTTCTCCGCCAGGTCGAAGGCCAGGCCGGTCAGATCCACCGCTTCCTGCACGCTTGCCGGAGCGAGGACGATCACATGATAATCGCCGTGCCCGCCGCCGTGGACGATTTGGTTATAGTCACTCTGGGAAGGGGCGATATTGCCCAAACCCGGACCGCCGCGCACCACATCCACAAATACAGCAGGTACTTCGGTGCCGGCAATATAGGATAAGCCCTCCATCATCAGGCTGACGCCCGGACTGGATGAGGATGTCATCACGCGCTTACCGGTGCAGGCAGCCCCATAGACCATGTTGATGGCGCCCAGTTCACTCTCTGCCTGGACGAAGACGCGCTCCAGCTCGGGCATTCGCAAAGAAAGATGTTCCAGCAACTCCGTCTGCGGTGTGATCGGATAGCCAAAATAAGCTTCAAGGCCCGCTCGCAGCGCAGCTTCAGCTACTGCAGTATTCCCCTTAATCAATTCTTTTGCCATCTTATGCCTCCGTCTTCTGTCGTTCGTAACGGTAAACGGTGATTGCAGCATCGGGGCAGGAAACTGCGCAAATACCGCAACCTGTACAGGCATCCGGGTTAACCATATAAGCCGGGTGATACCCCTTGGAAGTCAGGCGGGTCATATCCAGCGCCAGCACATCAAAAGGGCAATCGGTTACGCACAACTCGCACGCCTTACAATACAATTCGTTAACTTCAATGTATCCCTTTGCGGGCATTAACAAGCCTCCTTTTTTTTTACTAGTCTGGTTTCGGTCCAGTTTTATAAGGTCAGGTTATTCTCAAAACCTTCGGCTTAAGTATACACTAATTCAGGACGGGCATATTCTCCAGAGCACAATGCTCATCACAAATTCCAGGTGATGTTAATCATTAATTAAATATCATGGGCAAACTGATTCGGTAGAATAGCGCCCCTAAATCCTGGGCCAGGGTCGGATCCTGTCCCTGCAAATAATCGACTAGGACAGCCCCTCCGGCATAAAAGGTCACCCGGCTGAAGGGCGGCTTGCGACCGCCGCTATTCTCCGGTAAACCCAGCATGATTCGCAAACGGTTCTCAATCCAGCGGGCAAAGCCCTCCTTCCACTCCTGCCAGACCATGTACTCAAAATCGTGCCGACCCAGGCAGAAATACAACACTTCGCGCACAGCCAAGATATCTCCTGCCTCTCCCCTGGAAAGGGCTTCCAGAAATTCCTGGTAATAGCGGGCAAAAATCCCCGCCTGGTAGGGGAAAGGGTGCTGGATCTTCCACATAAAATCGCCTTTTTCCTGAGCTTGCAGGGCGATATCCAGCTTGTTTTTCAGGGTTAGCTCGCAGGTTTCAAACTGGTAACCGTGCACAAACTCGTGCAGGATGGTTACATAGCCTTCCAGTGTGTCGAATACCTCCGGGGTGACCACGCAGGCAATCCGCCCGCCATAAGCTTCCAGGGGGAAAGCTGCCCGCACCCCCCTGGGGATCGGCATCGGAATGGGCTCTTTTTTTATAAACCGGTAGCCCGATGAATCTTCAACCCGGTCGTAGATGAGAAATTCATCCCCATCAACAATGGCAATGGGGTACAGGCGTGCCAATGCCGGGTTGAACCCTGCCACCTGTCGGTGGATGGTCAGCAGTTCATTGATGCTTTTCAGGTAAGTCTCGATGGGGTGTTCCTTTCCAAACGCGCCTGACAGCAGGGGTAAGCCCACTGTAGTTCTAATTGTAATCGGATCCTTTTCTTTTGATCGTGCTGGGCTGAAATCCATGACCAGATCGGATCAAAGGGACGCTTGATGGTAAAATCTAAGCAAAACCTGCAACCTACAGGAGAGATACCATGCCCGAAGCTGTAATTATCGATGCCCTGCGCACCCCCATCGGCAACCTGGGCGGCACCCTGGCCTCCATCCGTCCGGATGACCTGGCTGCGCTGACCATCCAGGCCATTGTTGAACGCAACAACCTCGATCCCTCCCTGATCGAAGAGGTCTATCTGGGCTGCGCCAACCAGGCTGGCGAAGACAATCGCAATGTCGCCCGGATGGCTGCCCTGCTGGCTGGACTGCCCGTTAGCGTGCCCGCGGTAACGGTCAACCGCCTGTGCGCCTCGGGGTTGGCCGCGCTCAACATGGCCGCTCGCTCCATCCGTGCCGGGGATGGCGCGGTCTTCATCGTCGGAGGCGTGGAGAGCATGAGCCGCGCGCCCTATGCTCTGCCCAAACCGGAGCAATTGGTCGGCAATCTGACCGCTTACGACACGTCCCTGGGTTGGCGTTTCACCAATCCTCGGCTGGAATCGACCCACGGCGCCGAGCCGATGGGCGTTACCGCCGAAAACATCGCCGAGATGACCGGCATCACACGCCAGGCGCAGGATGAATTTGCCCTGATCAGCCACCAGCGCGCGGTCGCAGCGATCGACACGGGCAAGTTTGCCGAGGAGAGCCTGCCGGTTCCCATCCCGCAGCGTAAGGGCGATCCGATTCTTTTCACCACGGATGAGCGCCCCCGCCGCGATACCTCACTGGAATCCCTCAGCCGGCTCAAACCGGCCTTCAAGAAAGATGGCACGGTGACTGCGGGAAACAGCTCTGGGTTGAACGACGGCGCGGCTGCCCTGCTGGTCATGCGGGAAGACACCGCCGCCAAACTGGGTTACACGCCGATGGCACGCGTGGTCAGCATGGCTTCTGCCGGCGTGGCGCCGCGCATTATGGGCACCGGACCAATCCCGGCTACGCAAAAAGCCCTTCAGCGGGCGGGGTTAACCATCGATGACATTCACCTGGCTGAGGTCAACGAAGCCTTTGCGGTGCAGGTTCTTGCTGTGTTGCAAGGACTGGGTTTGTCCCATGCGACCACCAACGTCAACGGTGGCGCGGTCGCCCTGGGACACCCGCTGGGCTGCTCGGGCGCGCGCATCCTGGTTACATTGCTGCATGAAATGCGCCGCAGGGCAGCCTCTGCCCCCCGGCCTTTTTACGGGCTGGCGACGCTGTGTGTGGGTGTGGGGCAGGGAGAAGCCACCATCGTCGAATGGCTCGGCTGAACCCTGGCGAAGCGCTCAGCTTTCTTCAACATCCCCCAGTGCGCGGGCAATCAACTCCTGGATGCGCCCAACCATGCTGACCGGGTCGGGGTGCAGTCCCTCCACCAGCAGGGCATTTTCGAAGATCTGCTCAGCCGCAAGGTCAAATTTAGGGTCTGCGGGTCGCAGCGCGGACAGCCTGGCGATGATGGGGTGTTTTGGGTTCAATTCCAGCACCTTTTTGGGCGGCTCAAAGTCCTTATCCATCATTTGATACACCCGCTGAACGGATTGGTCCGGCGCTCCTTCGGGGTCTACCAGCCGTGCTGGCGACGCCGAAAGCCGCGTGGAGGCGCGCACCGCACTGACCCGCTCGCCCAATAGCGACTTGAAACGCACGATCAAATCTGCCAGGGCTGCCTGGTCGAGCATGGGCGCAGCGTCATCCTCCCGGGTCTCTTTTTCGACCTGGGGCGGTTCAGCCGCGGCCACATTGACCAGCGGGCGCTCCTGGAAGACTTTCAACTGCATGAGCATAAAGGGGTCCACCGGGTCAGTCAGTACCAGCACTTCAATCCCCGCCGAGCGGAAGGCGTCCATGTGCGGACTGTAGCGCACCGCACTGGCGTCCTCGCCCAGGAAATAGTAAATCTCCTTTTGCCCAGGCTTAGCCCGAGCCAGGACATCCTCCAATGAAGACCAGCCGCTGGGGTCTGTGTCAGTATGGAAGCGCAGCAGGGGAAACAGCTTCTCCGGTTCATCCTGTTCGATAGCCACGCCTTCTTTAATCAAGCTGCCGTAGGTTTCCCAAAACTTGTGGTACTGATCGGGGTCGGTTTTGCCCAGGTCGGCGAGGGTCTCCAGCACCTTGCCGGTCACCAGCCGCTTGAGGCGCGCCATCACGTTGCTGGACTGCACCATCTCCCGCGAGACGTTCAGGGGCAGGTCTTCAGAATCAACCACGCCCTGCACAAAACCAAGGTAGAGGGGCAAGAGATCGGTGCTGAAATCCTGGATGAGCACCTTGCGGGCATACAGCTTGAGCCCGGGCTCTTTGCGGGGCGAGAAGACCAGGTTGCGCGGGTCGGCGGGGATGTACAGCAGGGCATACATCTGCACCGGTGCGTCGACGACCATGTGCGCGTGCGCCAACGGGTCGCTGAAATCGAGGGTGTGTTGCTTGTAGAACTCGCTGTAGGCGCCGTCTTCCACCGCGCGCGGTGATTGACGCCACAATGCCGTCTGGCGGTTGACGGGCTCGTCCTCGTCATTGATATAGATCGGATACTGGATGAAATCCGAGTGGCGTTTGATCACCTGGCGCAGGCGGGTTTCATCGAGGAACTCCCTGGCATCCTCTTTGAGGGTGATGCGCACCTCGGTGCCGCGTGTGTCACGGTCACCGGGGGCGAGGGTGTAGGTGTCTTCGCCAACAGCCTGCCAGGCAGCGGATTGGGCGTCCTGTCGATAAGAGCGCGAAACCACCTGGATCGAATCGGCGACCATGAAAGCTGCGTAAAAACCCACACCAAACTGCCCGATGATCTCGGTCAGGCTCGCCTGGCTGGTTTGGGCAGCTTCCACAAAGGCTCTGGCGCCGGAATGGGCGATCGTGCCCAGGTTTTCAATCAGCTCATCGTGCGTCATCCCGATGCCGGTATCCTCTATGATTAGAATCCCGGCGTCCTTATCAGCGCGGATGCGGATCTCGGGCGGGAGATCCGGGTCGTGCACATTGTGATCAGTGAGCATGATGAAGTCGAGCCGCGCCAGGGCATCGGAGGCATTTGAGATCAATTCGCGCAGGAAGATCTCCCGTTCGGTGTACAGGGAATGGATGAGAATATTTAATAATTGCTGAGTTTCGGCTTTGAAGGGAATTGGCTGGTTTTCAGTGGGTTTGGATACTTCTGGCATGGCAAAAACGCCCTTTCACTTTATTTGTCCTTTGACAGTAAATATAATCGGAGTGAATAAGAAATATATAAGAGCATGACGGGAATCAGGGATTTGGCGCTCTGAAATTGCGGCGTCTTCGTCCTCGATCTAACCCGGGTCTCTCTTACGCGAATAAATCCTCACGTTCGAATTTTTCATCCAGTTTGGACATACCATACGAGGCCAGCGCTCCCAGGGCAAACAAGAGCGCGCTCAGGGCGATCTCCCAGCCGACAACCCCTTTTGGGATGATGGCGATGGTGGAGCCGACCACCACACCGAGGATCAGGTGATACATCAGCGCATAGAATTTCTTAAACAGCCAGGCGATCAATTTAGCCAGACTTAACACAGCGATCACGCCTCCTAGCGCCAGGGGGATCATCACACCCAGGTCAAGAGTCCTTATTCCGGCAGCCATGGGATGATACAGTCCAAAATAAATCAGGAAGTTGGAAGGGCTGAGGCCCGGCACAACCACGCCCAACCCGATCAATGCGCCGCTCAGCATCCAGTTGAGAAAAGAGGGTGAAAGCTGCACCCAGTTTTCATTCTCCATCCAGGCCATTAAGAACACGGTGCCAACCGAGATGCCAGCTAACAGCACCCAATGCCACCAGGACCGCCCCTGTTTACCAGAGGTCTTATACAACGAGGGAAAAGTGCCAGCAATGAAACCAATGAACAACCAGGTGAACAACGCTGGATAATGGGTAAAGGCCAGATCCACAACGGCTGAGAAAGCCACCGTGCCAATCACCCCGCCAATGCCAACAGGAAGAAAAAAGAGGAAATTTCGCAGGAATTTGTGCCTGAAATTCCCTAAAAAACGGATCAGAGGCTCATAGATCCCAAAAACAACCGCCAGCACGCCACCGGAAAGCCCGGGGGTGATAAACCCGATCCCCACCATGATGCCTTTGAGCAGGCGGATTACCCAGTCAATCACCGGGTTGGTTTTCTTTGTGAATTCACTGGTCGACATGATTATGGCTCACTTTTCATCGTTGATCTAAAAAAACGCCCATCAATCTTACTCGTTCCCCAATTTAAGGCAAAGGAGCGCCAAACAAACAGGGGACAGGGCGGTCAGAATTGAGTTGAACGCAGCGCCTAATAATCGCGCATCAGCATCAGGATACGGGCAAAATGTTTGGCTGCTTTGGCGTACAAGTCCAGGCTGATCGATTCGTTGGGCGCGTGTGCCCGGGAATCGGCATCGTTGGCGCCGTTAGAGATAATTGGCACCCCCAGGTATTCCTGGAACATGAAATTCGGGCCCGAACCGCCGATCATCGGGTTGATGCGGGTGGGTTTGTCATAAACGTCTTCCGCCGCCCGCACAGCCAGCACCACCGCCGGGTGGTCGGGGTCGGTCCTGGCTCCCGGGTTGCCGCCCAGGTCGACAATTTCGATATCGGAAAATCCATGCGCGTCGAGGTGTTCTCGAAGCTGTGCGAGTACCTGCTGAGGTCGCTGGTCGGGCACCAGTCGAAAATCTACTTTGGCGCTGGCTTCGGCTGGCAGCACGGTCTTGGAGCCTTCGCCCTGGTATCCGGAATTCAACCCGCAGATCGTGCAGGTCGGTTGGTAGACGGCTTGAATGGCGAGTTCCAGCGGGTCATCCACGCCTTTCAAAAAACCCTCTAAGCCGTAAACTTCGCGGTAATGGGCGCGCATATCCGGCAATTGTGCTAACAATTCTTTTTCGCGCGGCGTAGGTGGGATCACCGACTCGTAAAATCCCGGCAAAAGGATGTTCTCACACGGGTCTTTGAGAGTGCTCAGAGCCCACACCAGGCGCCAGGCTGCATTCGGGAAGAGCGAGCCACCGGTGCCTGAATGCACATCCTGGGTAGCTGTGCGCACTCGCAGCTCCACATAGCAGATGCCCCGCAATCCCAGCATCTGGATCGGTGCGTTTTCATGGTCAACACCGCCCACCTCCCACACGCACACATCGCCAGCCAGCAAATCTTTGTTAGCCCTCACAAAGGGCTCCAGGTTCACGCTGCCAATCTCTTCTTCGCCCTCAACGATGAATTTTACGTTGCAGGGAAGTTCGCCTTCCCGGTCCAGGATGGCGTCAATGGCATGCAGGCGGGCGGTAAAGTTGCCCTTATTATCAGAAACGCCGCGCGCATACAGGCGCCCATCGCGCAGGGTCGGCTCAAAAGGCGGTGAATCCCACAATTCCAGGGGCTCGGCTGGCTGGACATCATAGTGATTGTAGGAAATCAGGGTGGCATCGCCCTGCCCTTTCCGCTCGCCAAACACCACCGGTGATCCACCTGTGGGCATGATCGACACGGAAAAGCCGCGCAATTTCAAGGCGTCTGCGACCAGCTCGGCGCAATCCTCAATGCCCAGGTTCTGGGCTGCCACACTGGGTTGGGCCAGAAGACGCGAAAGCTCGTCTACGCTTTCACCCAAATGTGATTCAATATATTGATCTATAGCTTGAGTATTTATGGTTCATCTCCTAAGTGTCTAAATAAAATTTTTATCGCAAAATCGTTCCATCAAAACACTCCCTTCAACAACCCGATCAGCCAGTCACCCGCATAGGCAAACATCATCATTTTAAAGACCTTGCCAATCACACAGTAAATCAGGAATTTGGTAACCGGCATCTTCAACATTCCAGCCAACATGCCTGCCATGTCAAATAAAGGGTTGGGAATGAAAGCTAAAATCAAAATGGTGATGTCGCCGTACCGACGCATCCAGGTGACCACCTGGTCGTAGTGGGTGGAGTTTTCTACCAGGGCTTGACCGCTGAAGCCCGCCAAATAACCCGAAAGCTCGCCCAGGGCTGCACCGGTACCTGACGCAATTGAGACCCAAAAAGGGTTAAACACAGCTCCCATGGCAGTGGTGAAGAGCACACCCGGCACAGGGATCAGGACGGTGGCATTGGCCAGAAGCGAAAACAAAAAGATGCCCGGGTATCCAAACGCCCGCAACTCCTGAATCCGTTCACGTTGGATGAAAAGAAACACCGTCAGCGCGATAACAAACAGCAGGACGACTGCACGGATAATGTTGAGCGTACGCTTGGGAAGACGTTCTACCAGGGGTAAACGTTTGGGGGGCAATTCTTCTTCAGGCGAGGAGAGATGGTCATTTTCCATCGGCAGGTAAGTGCCCTTCCAACAGAGACTGCAAACGCGCGATGACCATGTCAAGCGCAACCACGTTAAAACCGCCCTCCGGGATGATGATGTCGGCGTAGCGTTTTGATGCGTCAACAAACTCAAGATGCATGGGACGCACTGTGCGCAGATACTGGTCGACCACCGATTGCAGGGTCCGACCCCGTTCCTGGATATCCCTCAACAGCCGCCGAATCAAGCGGATATCTGCGTCTGTGTCCACAAATATTTTCATATCAAACAGATCCCGCAGGTCCTTTTCAACAAAGATCAGGATGCCCTCCACCAGGATGACGGGTTTTGGCGACACATGAACCGTCTCCGTTTTGCGGCTGTGGATGCTGAAATCATAAACCGGCGCCTCAATCGCCTGGCCGAGTAATAATTGTTGGATATGCTGGACCATCAGGGGGGTTTCCAATGAATCGGGGTGATCATAATTGACCTTGGCGCGCTCCTCGGCAGTCAGATGTTTCTGATCCCGATAATAGGCATCGTGCGCCAGATAGGCGATACTTTCCATCCCCATGCGTTTAAGGATCAAATCCGCCAGCGTGGTCTTCCCAGACCCGGTACCCCCGCCAATGCCCACGACCATGGTGTTTTTGCTTTTCGATTCGGTCATCATGTTACGATTATAATCGCAATTCAGGTATAATCGATTTTATAATTTGTTCATTTGGAGGTTAAATGCCAGCAAAACTGATTGATGGCAAAGCCATCGCTGAAGCCCTGCGCGAAGAAGTTAAACAAAAGGTGGCAGAACGGGTTGAAAAGGGTTTGCCTGTTCCTGGCCTGGCAACGGTGCTCGTGGGAGAGAACCCGGCTTCCCAGGTGTATGTCCGCATGAAGCACAAGGCTTGCCAGGAAGCCAATATCATCTCAACTGGCAATGTGCTGCCCGCCAACGCCAGCCAGGCTGAGGTAGAAGACCTGGTGCACAAGTTGAATGCCGATGCCAATATTCACGGCATCCTGGTGCAGTTGCCCCTGCCGGCAGGTCTGGATGAGGAACGTGTGCTCAACACGATCAGCCTGCAAAAGGATGTGGACGGCTTTCATCCGATTAATATCGGTCGCCTGGCGCAAAAAGGGCGGGAACCGCTCTTTATTCCAGCCACTCCGGCTGGCGTGATGTATTTACTGGAGGATAGCGATGTTGAGCTTTCGGGCGCCAACGCCGTTGTTTTAGGGCGCTCGAACATCGTTGGCATGCCGGTGGCTTTGCTGCTGGTCAAGGCGAATGCTACAGTAACCATCTGCCACTCGCGCACCAGGGACATCCCAGCGCTGATTCGCGAGGCTGATATACTGGTGGCTGCGGTGGGCATCCCCGAATTTGTGCGCGGAGATTGGGTTAAGCCCGGCGCCATCGTGATCGACGTGGGCGTCAATCGCATCGAAGATGAGACCCGTAAAAGCGGTCACCGCCTGGTAGGCGACGTGGCCTTCGATGAGGTCGCTGAAGTCGCCGGTGCGATCACCCCGGTGCCCGGCGGTGTGGGACCGATGACCATCGCCATGCTGCTGCGCAACACGCTGCGCGCGGCTCGTCTGGCGGACGGTAACGGAATGGAAAACAACTCGTAGCGCATCGGTGGGCGGTTTTTCAAGCTGTTGGTGGTCAGTGGTGATTGAATAACACCGATTATTGCTGACCCCTCACAAGCTACCAGTGGGTTTTAATATTCCAACAGGATCGTCACCGGGCCGACATTGACCAGTGCTACATCCATATGCGCACCGAAAACGCCGGTTTGGGTGGGAATCCCCCTGGCTGATAGTTGCTCGGCACAAGCCTCCACCAGGGGTTCGGCGATCTCGGGCTTAGCCGCATCAATAAAAGAAGGACGCCGCCCCCGGCGGGTATCGGCATACAGCGTAAACTGTGAAACGACGATCGCCTCTCCGCCCACATCCAGGGCGGAAAGGTTCATTTTCTCCTCAGCGTCTTCAAAGATGCGCAGATGCGTAATTTTATCGGTCATTTGTTCCACGGTCGCCAGGGTGTCTTCCGGCGCCACCCCCAGCAGGATCACTAGGCCCTTTCCGATCTCGGCGACAATCTGCCCGTCGACGGTGACCCGACCCTGCGACACGCGTTGGATGACGGCTTTCATAGGTTTCTCCTGTTTCAAAAATTTTGATCAAAGTGGGTAGCTCATCTCACTTGCTGCCCTTTCGCCCCTTTCGCTATGCTTCAGGGACTTTGTAGCTCACAGGGTCACTAAGCTCCACGTTCTAACTCACCTACCATTTCCATGCCGATTATAGCATCAATGGTATATCATGATACCCTTTCAGCTATTCCCATTCACACCTCAGCAGCTTGTACTATAATCAACTCATGCCACATTCACTGAAGAACTTCGAGCGGGTCTGGATCGACCAGCCCCAACATTTGCTCCACACCGCTGAAGAACTGGCTGCCCAGGAGATCTTGGCTATCGACACCGAATCCAACAGCCTGTACGCTTACCAGGAGCAGGTATGCCTGGTGCAAATTTCCACCCGACAAAAAGATTACCTGATCGACGCCCGGGCGCTGCCCGATCTATCCCCCCTGGCAGAAATATTTACCTCAGACCGTATCCTGAAGGTGTTTCACGCTGCGGAGTATGACCTGATCTGCCTGTTTCGCGACTATGGCTTCAGGTTCAATTTTATATTTGACACCATGCTCGCGGCGCGCATCCTTGGGTTTCAGCATGTTGGCCTGGGAGCGCTGTTGGAAAAATATTTCGGCGTCCAAATGAATAAAAAATACCAGCGCGCAGATTGGGGCAAACGCCCCTTGAATCCTGAGATGCTGGAATACGCCCGCCAGGACAGCCATTACCTGATCTCCCTCCAGGAGCAATTACGCGCCGAACTGATTGCCGCCGACTTGCTGGACCTGGCAGTGGAAGATTTTACGCGCCTGACCATTGGGATTGAAGATACTACGGAAACCTGTGCCGACGATTTTTGGAAAATCCACGGAGCGCGTGATCTCAGCCCTGAAAAGGCTGCCGTGCTAAAAGCGCTTTACAATTTTCGTGAATCGGTTGCTGAAGCCCAGAATAAACCCTTATTTAAAGTCATCAGCAATCAGGCGCTGATCGAATTAGCCACAGCCTGCCCCAAACACCAGGCTGACCTGCTGGAACTATCCACACTGAACGAAAGACAGGCCAGGCGTTATGGGCCAGGATTGTTGGACGCTGTGCAGAAAGGTCAGCAGGCGCCTCCTGAGCACCCGCCCAATCACGTTCGGCCGCGCAACTCTGTGCTCAACCGCATGGAGATTTTGCAGGAATGGCGCAAGGAAACCGGTAAAGCGCTGGGCGTGCCCTCCGATGTCGTCATGCCGCGTGACGTCCTCTGCCGGATTTCCCGGGCAAATCCAAGGGATCTTTTAATGTTGAAGGCGCAGATGTTTGATGTGCCTTACCGGTTTAACCGCTTTGGTCAGGACATGCTCAGCGTGATCACCCGTGAAGGACTTGAGGGTTGAGACTTTCCCTGCACGGCGCTGCACACACCGTCACCGGCTCGAAACACCTGCTGGAAGTCAACGGTAAGAAGATCTTGCTCGAATGCGGCTTATTTCAGGGTCAGCGCAAGAAGACCTACGACTACAACCTCAAATTTGATTTTGACCCGCAGTCGCTGGATGCTGTGCTCCTCTCCCATGCGCATATTGATCACAGCGGGAACCTGCCTAACCTGGTCAGGAGCGGCTATCAGGGCTCGATCTTCAGCACCTCTGCCCAAAGAGCGTCCTGCTGAAAAAGGTTCAGGGCCACAAGATTTTCACCAACGCCCATCTTGTGAGTGGCTATTCCCGGCTGAATTTCGAGTATAATGGATGCCTGCTCGTTGGAGAGGTGCCAGAGTGGTTGATTGGGGCGGTCTCGAAAACCGTTGTAGCCTTGCGGCTACCGAGGGTTCGAATCCCTCCCTCTCCGCTATCGGTAATATTCAGGGCGGGTGCACGGGGTAAAAAGTACTGGTATTAAGCACGAGTTGTCCCCTCTCCCTGAATGTTGGTCAATTGTGGAAAAATATTAAGCGCCATTTTTATTTAAAGTAACCATCATCGTAAATTAAGCATTTCTATTGAGGCACTACGCTCAACCATAAACTAGTGGGGTAACCCGATCAGGTTGTAGCGATTTAGAGTTCTTCTATGGGCACGTAGCGCCTATTTTGACCGATGTGGTATATTTAAACGCTGGCACAATGATCATTCGAATCAGAAAGCAACCGTTAAACGCGAAGAAAAGAACCCCTACAGGGCGGACGTAGAACCGTCGCTGCAGGTATCCCATTTAAAAAGGAATTTGATAATGACCGAGATTGTGAGAGAAAAACCTGTGAAATTCAACCTGCCCAGGCGCATCAAAGGCCTGGGAGATTTAGCCTACAACCTGTGGTGGGTATGGCACCCGGAGGCGCAACGCTTATTTAAAATGATTGATGACCTGTTGTGGGAGGATTCTTATCACAACCCGGTGGTCTTCTTGCGCGATATAGAACGTGCTCGCCTGGATGCCATGATCAATGACCGCTATTTTTTGGATCGATACGACCGTATAATGCGGGATTTTGAACGGTATATGAAAGAGAACGATACCTGGTTTTCGATCACCTACCCGGCTTTGCACGAAGAAATGGTTGGTTATTTTTCATTTGAGTTTGGATTGCATGAATCCCTGATGGTCTATGCTGGTGGTCTGGGCGTTCTCTCCGGCGATCATCTGAAAGAAGCCAGCGACCTGGGCATTCCCCTGGTGGCAGTGGGTTTTTTGTATACCTACGGGTACTTTTCCCAGCGGATCAGCGAAGACGGCTGGCAGGAAGCGGAAAACGTCCCGATCGATTTTAATGCCCTGCCCCTGGTCCATTTACTGGATGATGCAGGTAAGCCGATTAAAATCGCAATTGACCTGCCGGGGCGGGAGGTTTACGCCCAAATCTATGAGCTGAATATCGGGCGGGTCAAGCTGTTTTTGCTGAATACCAACCTGGATGACAACAGTGTTATCGATCGTCAGTTGACCGACAAGCTTTATATCAGCGATCTTGAGCTGCGCATCTCCCAGGAGATTCTTCTGGGCATGGGCGGCGTTCGCGCGCTGAGGGCATTGGGGTATGTGCCAACCGCCTGGCACATGAACGAAGGGCATTCTGCCTTCCTGACCCTGGAACGAGCCCTGGAATACATCCGTAAGGGCATGAGCTTTGCTGAAGCGACCGAATTGATCAATAGAACCAATATCTTCACCACCCATACCCCCGTGCCTGCTGGCAATGATGAGTTCCCGCTGTGGCTGATGGATAAATATTTCTCTCATGTTTGGCCTGATCTGGGTCTTTCCCGGGATGCGTTTCTTGATCTCGCCAAAGTCGAACAACCCTGGGGTGGAGAAGCCTTCAGTATGCCCGTTTTGGCTTTAAAGCTCTCGGATTTTCGCAATGGCGTTTCAGAGTTGCACGGGCAGGTGACCCGCGGCATGTGGAAATTCCTCTGGCCGGATAAAAAAGAACAGGAAGTCCCCATCGGGCACATCACCAACGGCATCCACACGAAAACCTGGCTGGCTCGCCGGATGGGCGTTCTTTTCTCCCATTATATGGGTGCAGATTGGGCTGAGCATATCTGTGATACCGATTTTTGGGCAAAGGTTGAAAATATCCCTGACGATGAATTATGGGCGGTTCACAGCCACCTCAAGCGCAGGTTGGTGGCATATATTATCGATCGCGGCCGGAGAAAATGGGCCAGTAATAATGTGCACCCGGTTCAAACCCTGGCCAGCGGCGTTTTGTTGGATCCCTATTCCCTGACCATTGGATTTGCCCGCCGATTTGCCACCTATAAACGGGCCAACCTGATCTTCAGTGATTACGAGCGGCTGCTGAAAATTGTAAACAATCCCCGCATGCCGGTGCAATTTGTCTTTGCTGGTAAAGCCCATCCCGCAGACGAGCCCGGGAAGCTGAGAATCCAGGAGGTCTATCGAGCGGTGAAGGATGCACGTTTTGGCGGACGGCTGGCTTTTCTTGAGGATTATGATATGAATGTCGCCCGCCACCTGGTACAGGGTGTGGATGTATGGTTGAATACACCACGGCGACCGCGTGAAGCTTCAGGGACTTCAGGCATGAAAGCCGGCTTGAACGGCGTGTTGAATTTTTCCATCCTGGATGGCTGGTGGCGTGAGGGCTATAACGGGCATAACGGCTGGGCAATCGGTCAGGATAAGACCCTGTTTGAAGACCAAACCGCCCAGGACGAAGCCGACGCCCTCAGCCTGTATGAAACCCTTGAAAACGAGATCATCCCGCTGTATTACGAACAACGCTCAGCGGACAACCTTCCCTCGGAGTGGATTGCCTGGATGAAGGAAAGCATCCGTTCCCTAGGCGGACAATTCAGCATGTGCCGCATGGTCACCGAATATATGACAAAAATGTACGAACCGGCGATTAAAAACGGTATTGATGAACGAAATGGAGTGTAATGCAAGCAATGATTGATATTTTGCTTTCACCATCCGCCTGGTTATTTGCCCTGGTCATTTTCCTGGCGCGCATGGTCAATATTGCTATGGATACCCTGCGCATTATGTTCACCATGCGCCAAAAAAGCGGGATAGCATGGGTTTTGGGTTTTATCGAATCGGCAATTTACATTTTATTAATCGGTTCGGTGCTGACAAATATCGGAAATCCCCTGAATATCATCGGCTATTCGGCAGGGTTTGCGACGGGGAATGTGCTGGGCATGGCAATTGAAAAACGCCTGGCTTTGGGTTACATGCACTTTAATATTATCAGCCGCAATCACAGTACAGAGATTGCGGATGCACTGCGCAACGCCGGCTTTGGCGTGACAGAAATCCCCGCCAGGGGGCGTGAAAGCAACTTCATGCTGGTCGATTGCCGGGTCAGGCGTAAACAATCCAAAGACGTGGAAAACATGGTGCTTGAAATCGACCCGGAGGCTTTCATCACTGCCGAAGAAATTGTTCCCCGGGGCAGCGGGATCTGGCGCGCCTGATCGTCAAAGTGAATAAAGGCTGCTGTCAAACTGACGGCAGCAATTTTTTTAAACACAACTGCTATAGGGCGCAGGTTGTTGTATACTATTAAGAGCACTTGAAAAACAGGAGGAACCATGCCCGGAAGGAACAAAGACTTTTACCTGGGAAAGATCTATGACCTGGAATCGAAGGCCGTGCAGGAGCAGCAGGTCTTCTATGACCCGGACGACCTGACCACACACGCCGTCATCACCGGTATGACCGGGTCGGGAAAGACCGGGCTGGGCGTGATCATGCTTGAGGAAGCTGCATTACGGGGTATCCCGGCCATTGTGATCGATCCTAAAGGCGATCTGACGAATTTATTATTGCATTTTCCTGAACTTTTACCTGAGGATTTTCAGCCCTGGGTCGACCATGACGCTGCCCGCCGTGAGGGAGTCAGCGTGGAAGAAGCGGCAGAAAAAGCAGCAACCCTGTGGAAAAACGGCCTGGCTTCATCTGGACTGGGTAAGCCCGAACTGGAAGCCCTGCGCGATGCGGTTGAATATGCCGTTTATACGCCCGGGTCTGATGCCGGCCTGCCGGTCAGTATTTTGGCATCCTTTTCTGCCCCCGATATCCCATGGGAGGGCAACCGCGAGATCCTGCGTGAGAGGATCTCCAGTACGGTCACCGCGCTCCTGGGTTTGATTGGTATGCGCAATATCGACCCCGTCCAATCCAAGGAACATATCCTGCTTTCGAATATTTTTGAAGAAGCCTGGAAAGCGGGCAAAGACCTTGACCTGGCCACCCTGATCACCCACGTGCAATCACCGCCCTTTGATAAGCTGGGTGTTTTTTCACTGGATCAGTTCTACCCGCAAAAGGACCGCTTCAGCCTGGCAATGCAGTTGAACAACTTCCTGGCGGCGCCCAGCTTCCACACCTGGCTGGAGGGGCAGCCGCTGGACATCGGGCAGATCTTGTGGTCGCCGTCGGGTAAGCCGCGTCACAGTGTGTTCTACCTGGCGCATTTAGATGACCAGGAGCGCATGTTCTTTGTCACCTTGCTGTACACCGCCATTGAAAGTTGGATGCGCACGCAAAAAGGTTCCAGCAGCTTGCGAGTGATGGTGTATTTTGATGAGATTCACGGTTATCTCCCTCCCGTTTCGAACCCGCCCAGTAAAAACATCATCCTCAGGATGCTCAAGCAGGCGCGCGCCTTTGGAGTCGGGCTGGTGCTGGCCACCCAAAACCCGGTGGACGTGGATTATAAGGGGCTCTCCAATGCCGGCACCTGGATGATCGGGCGCTTGCAGACGGAGCAGGACAAAGCGCGGCTGCTGGATGGGCTGGAAGGCGCCGCACCGGGCGTCGATCGCCGCTCCTATGACCGTATGATCTCACTGTTGGGAAAACGGATTTTTCTATTGCACAACGTGCATGGATCCGGGTCAAAGATCTTCACGACCCGTTGGGCAATGAACTATTTGCCAGGGCCGCTGACTCGCTCACAAATCCCGGCTGTTAATGCCATGGTCAAAGCAACAGAACGCGCTGCTGAAAGACCGGCTGCCAGTGTGCTATCATCCAGACCTGCGGAATCTCAGGCTGGCCTGGGCCGCGATGTGGCGCCAGTGTTGCCGGGTTCTGTGCCGACTTTTTATTACCCGGTCAACCGGGGGATTTCAGATGCCCAGCAGGAAGTCAGCAGCCAGATTAAGGGAGATATCCCGCGACCACAGTACTTCTACCGTCCAGAGTTGGTGGGGCAGGCGCGTGTGGTGTACCTGGCGCGCAAATACAACATCAGTGAAGAGGTGACATTTACCGTCCGGATTGATGAAATGCAGCGCCGGGGATTGGTGCGCTGGGAGAATTACACGGTGCAACCCATTGATCTGCGAATGCTTGAAGACAGCCCGCTGCCCGATGCAGCCTTTGATACCCTTGATAACGTATCGATTGTGGATGCTCGGTTACTCAAAGACCTGGAAAACGATTTTGCGGATTGGATTTATCGCACGCAGACTTTGAAGCTTCGCTTGAACGAGGCACTGGGGGTGGTGGCTGAACCGGGCATGTCGGACGAGGAATTCCGCCAGTTGTGTGAAAAAACCATGCAGGTAAAACTGAAGACTGAAGTGGATACCCTGGCCAAAAAACATGCAAGCCAGCTAAAAACGCTGGAAGACAGGCTTGCCAGGGAGGAAAGCCGCTTGAAAGGGTATCAGGATCAGTTGGGTCATCGGCGGGTGGAGGAGCTGGGCAAAGGTGTGGAAAATGTCCTGGGTATGTTCACGGGGAGGCGCAGCAGTGTGAGCACATCGCTGACCAAACGGCGCATGACCAGCCAGGCAAAAGCCAATGTGGATAAAAGCGAGCTGGAAATTAAGGGCATTCAGAAGGATATCGAGACATTAAAATTGGATCAAGAATCCGAATTGAAGAGAATCGATGAGAAATGGGCTGATGCGCTGGATCAGGTTGTCGAAGAGCCGATCTCAACGTTTAAGAAGGATATTTATGTTGAGAAATTTGGCCTTGTCTGGCTGCCATATTATGCTTATCCAAAGGGTGAGCAGTGGGTGACCGTGCCAGCCTTTCGGTGGGAAGAATAATTCCGCTTCCCTGCTGACCTTGAGCAACATGGGATGCCCTGCCAAGCAGGGCATCCCATGTTTTGATTAAGCCACAAACACAAAATTGATGAGAAATTAGATAATGTTTATCTTATATGGTTCTTATATAAATCGTGTATGATCCGCATAAGATTGAAAAATTATAAAAAATAAGGAGACATGATGATTAAAAGAACAGCAAAAGCCGTATGGCAGGGCGATTTGAAGCAGGGCAGCGGTTCTCTGGAACTGGGCAGCGGCGCCTTCCAGGGAAAATATTCCTTCTCCTCCCGTTTTGAGGATGGCGTGGGAACCAACCCGGAGGAGTTGATCGGTGCTGCGCACGCGGGCTGCTTCTCGATGGCGCTCAGCTTGGAGCTTTCCAAAGCTGGCTACACCGTGGATGAGATCCAAACCGAGGCCATTGTCTCACTGGATAAAGATGCGAACGGGTTTTCAATCTCCGGAATCAAGTTGGTGTCTAAAGCTCGGGTCAAAGATATTACCATGGATGAGTTTATCAAGTACGCATCGGGTGCCAAGGAAAACTGCCCGGTTTCAAAAGCATTGGCCGGGGTGAAGATCTACCTGGAAGCGCATTTGATTAAATAGTGAATGGTGAATGGTGAATTGTGAATGGGAAATTGGAATTTATTCAGCAGGTCTTCTGTACCGGTTTCCTGTCCCTTAGTTGTGGCGCTGGTCTCCAGACCGGTGCCACCAAAAGGGTCAGTCCATCAGCTACGGTCTGGAGGCTGTCATCATTGAATATGGTAACGATCACCTCACACTTTACGTAAACCATCCTGGCCTTGACAAAAGGATTGCCCCTGCGGTGATACTCAATACAAGTAAACACTTTTTCAACACTCTTGTTGTATACTACCAGTGACAAATACCTGCCTGATTTTCGTTAATGAAAAATGCAAAATCGAGATAAAACTGACCAGCAAGCCAGGGCGCTGACCCGCCAGCCCGTATTTTGGGCGAGAATCCTGTTGATGGTGATGGCTCTGCTGCTATCCGGCTGTTTGCCCCGGCCAGTAAGCGAAACCGGGTCCATCCCGATGGATCTGTCTGCGCAGATGACTTATGAAGTGGTGAGCTCCTACCCACATGATCCGGAGGCGTTTACCCAGGGATTGGTCTACCATGGGGGTTACCTGTACGAAAGCACCGGGCTGTACGGCGAATCATCGCTGCGCAAGGTCGCGCTGGAAACCGGGGAGGTACTGCAGCGCGTGGAACTTCCCCCGCAGGTCTTCGGGGAAGGGCTAACCCTGTGGGAAGAGCGGTTATTACAGTTAACCTGGCGTGAGGGGCGCGGGTTTATCCATGCGATTGAGGGTTTCGCCCCCCTGGGTGAATTCACCTATGCAACCGAGGGCTGGGGGCTGACTCATGACGGGGCGCAGCTTATTATGAGTGACGGCAGCCATCGCCTGTATTTTTTAGACCCGGAAAGCTATCACGTCATTGGAGCAGTCGAGGTTTTCGACCAGGATCAGCCTGTTGAGCGGCTTAATGAACTGGAATTTATCAACGGCGAGTTGTTTGCCAACATCTGGCAGACGGATTGGATCGCCCGCATCGACCCGCAGTCTGGTGTGGTTTTGGGCTGGATCGACCTGGCTGATATCCTGCCTGAGGTATTAATCACACCGGCCACAGACGTGTTGAACGGCATCGCCTACGACCCGCAGGGCAACCGCTTGTTTATCACCGGCAAAAACTGGCCGCTGCTGTTTGAAATTCGCCTGGTGCCCCTTGATGAGTTAAATTGAATCAAAAATGGCCAGCGATCTGGCCATTTTCTTTGATTCGGGTTCACCCATTATTTATTTTTTGATTTTCCTTCGATCACCTTCGATTTGCTCGCTCCCCCGATTTCAATCCGGCGGGGTTTAACTTCTTCTTTTTTGGGCAGGTGGATCTGCAGGATGCCGTTTTCTGTTTCAGCCCGGATCTTATCCACGTTAACGGTGCCGGGCAAGGAAATCGTGCGAGAGAAGGTGCCAAAGCGGCGTTCTCGCAGGTGGTAATGGCCCTCTTCGCCGTCTTCACGCTCATCGCGAACTTCGCCTTTGATCGTCAGGTTATTGTCCGTATAGGTGATTTCGATGTTATCTGCATCGATGCCTGCCACGTTGGCTTTAACAACGAACTCGTCCGGGTTTTCCACCATGTCCATAGGCATACACAGGCTCATCGGTTCTCCGTAGGTATACTCCCCGGTGTCGTAGACATTATCAAGCATACGCTCCAAAGCACGGTTCCAGCTCAGCATTTCTCGAAAGGGATCACGTCGTATTAAATTAGCCATTTTATCGTCCTCCATTAATATTGTTTTTATTGACTTACACCCATAGTATAGGGAGGATCTGTTTGATTTGCGTCAAAAGGGTATTAACAAAATCTAAAAGATTTGACCTCAAGGGCTGAACTTATCATTTTTTGCTGCTGGATCACCGCCCCTGATGGAGATGGGACTCCGAATTCACTCAAGCGATGTCTTTTCAACCACCCAAAAGTGAGATAAACCAAAAATCCGCAGGGGCGTTTTTTCCAGCCATTGCAGGACGGCGCGCAGGCTCTTTCCAAAACGGGGATGCCGGGCAATGATATTGTCATAGGCGCCGAAGATGATGGTGCGCTTGATCCAGCGTACCGGCAAACCGGAAAACAGGCGCGTGAGATCACGCCGGGTGTAAACATTGACGTGAGGCGCCAGCCGATCGCGCCAGGGACGCGGCAAGTAGTTAATTAGCGGGATATTCCCGAAATGATAAACCTCGCGCCAGTAAAACCCATGGGTCTCGAAAGGGTAGCCGCGGTTGGGGCAAAACAACACCAGGCGCCCCCCAGGTTTTAAGCTACGCAGGATCTCTTTGATGACAGCCCGGTCATCCTGGACGTGCTCCAGCACTTCGTGGCTCAATACCAGGTCAAAGCTCTCTGCACGCAAGGGCAGGTCCTCCCCCCGGGCGTTGACCAAGCGCTCGGCGTGGAGTTTGGCTTGCTGCAGGCGTTCAAACTCGATATCCAACCCTATGATATTTTCTGTGAATTCCCCCAGGCGAAACAAGTAGGTACCCACTCCGCAGCCATTCACCAGCACCGTCTTCTTCTCCCGTTCACCGGCGGCTTCCAGGATTAATGCCAGGCGACGCTGTTGACCGTCCCGCCAAACATAAGAAGGTTCGCCGCGCAGGGCTGCCTTGTCCAGGTTGCGCACAGAGGGTGGAATTTCTTGAGTGGACATCGATCACTCCATAACCATCGGGTCGATATCGCGGGTGTGGGGCACCCAGGCCATGATGGTGGTACCATCGCCGGGCACAGTGGTGATATCCAGGTCTCCGCCAACATTACGGGCGCGAGTTTGCATGTTTGAAATCCCATGTCCCAGCGTTAGCTGAACCGCTTCAGGGTCAAAGCCGCGACCGTTATCGTGCACTTCCATCAGCACCCGATCGGATGTGGTCCAAACCGACACTTCCACCTTGCTGGCATTCGCGTGCTTGGCGATATTCGCCAGCGCTTCCTGGCAGATGTGGAACAGGGCAATGGCCTGCGGATCCGGCAAGTTTTCCAACCCTTCAGAGGGACCGCTGAGAGATGTCTCAACCAGCGAATTAACCTGAAATTCCTTCACCAACCGCTGCAGTCCGTCCATCAGGTTCTCTTCATAGAGCTGGCGCGGACGCATATCCATGATGAAGGCGCGCAGGTCGCGAATCGTGCTGTTGAGGTCTTCGATGGATTGTTCAATGCGGGTGCGGACCTGGGCAGGCTCTTCCTCCAGCAGCAGACGGGCATGTTCAAGCGTCAGCCCCACCGCGTAGATGGATTGGATGACACCGTCGTGCAGGTCCATCCCAATGCGCTCACGCTCTTCGAGCACAGCCAGCCGACGTCCCTGGATATTCAGACGGACGTTTTCAATCGTGGTCCCCACCCAGGAGGCGATTGATGAGAGCAATTGTCGATCGATATCCTCCAGCGGATCATCCCGAGTGAGGGCAATGCTGAGCACGCCCAGCACTTCACTGCGGCTGGTAAGTGGGAAACAAGCAATCTGTGCCAGCCCGGCATCCACGAGGGCCTGGTTCCTGAGGAAGGGGTCGTGCCGGTAGGGCAGACCCACAATAGAGGGATTGCCGCTGCGGGCTGTACGCCCGATCAGGCCTTCATTCAGGGTGAAGCGTGCCTGGTTCCAGATGGAATGGGTGGCATCACCCATGTGGATAGCCCGCGAAAGAAATTTTTGACCTTCCTGGTCTAAAAAGATTTCACCGATTTCCACATCGAAATAATTAATCACCCGGTTGAGTGCTGTTTTAAGCAGATCGTCCAGCTCGGTGATCGACGCCAGGGCTGAAGCCAGGTTATTGAGCAGCGCCAAATCCTGGATGCGGCGGGTGAGGGTGCGATCCCGTTCGCGCAGCTCATCGTAGGAGTGTGCGTTGGAGATTGCTACCGCGGCATAAGCAGCCAGGGTTTCGATCACGCGCTCATCATCCTGCGTGAAACCGTCTCCGGAGATTTTATCGACCAGGTAGATTTGCCCCAGGTTGCGGCCGCCCAGGTAGATGGGTACGCCCAGCAGAGAAACAATCCTGGGCTCCTGTTCAGGGAATGCCACCAGTCCAAGATCGGTTTGAATATCCATCACACGTACCGGGTTGCTGGCGTCAGCAATTGCATTGATCAGGTTCATATTGATCGGTGGATGGGGTTGGGAAAAGACCTGTCCTTCATCGTTCCAGACCGAGATGAATTGCTCGAGATGCCCGCGCTCGGTACGGATGCCAATAGTCGCATAAGCAGCATTGGCTTGCTCACAGGCGATGCGGGCGATGCGGTTCAACAGGGAATCAATCGAGATATCCTGCACCAGTTCCAGGCTCACCTGGTGTAAGGCTGCCAGCCTTTCTTCCAACTGTTCACAGGAGAGATCTGTTTTGATGACCATAGCGGGCTCATTTTACCCCAAAAGGGGGGCTGTGTTCTGAAAGCAGGCGAGAATCTGATAGCTTTTGGGAGCCCTTTGCCAGTATATTCCATTGAGTGAAATTATTTTTGATCCATTATCATTTCTGGTATGATCATTTATGATACAACAAACCATGGAGGTCGCGCAGATGGCTGCAAACAGGGCACATGAAGAAAAATTTTACAACCTGAAACCTGCAGAACGCCTGGCACGCATAGCCGATCAGTACCAGCTTTCAGCAGAGGATGGGGCAGTATTGAGCGGAAAGCAGGGCCTTTCACTTGAATCTGCCGATCACATGATCGAAAATGTGATCGGCACCTTCAGCCTGCCTTTGGGAATAGCCCGTAACTTCCTGATCAACGGTCGCGAGGTTCCCGTGCCAATGGTCGTGGAAGAACCTTCCATCGTAGCTGGCGCTTCTTTTATGGCGAAATTGGCGCGCGGCACGGGCGGTTTCTTTGCCCGCGCGGATGCAGCCGAGATGATCGGGCAAATCCAGGTTTTGGACCTGGACGACCCGTTTGCTGCCCGGTTGGCGCTGCTGGACAACAAAGAAATGCTGCTGGCAGAAGCTGCGCGGGTTGATCCCATGCTGATTAAACTGGGCGGCGGACCGCGTGACCTGGAGGTGAGGTTGATCCAGGATTCGCCCATCGGGGAATTTATGGTGGTGCACCTGGTGTACGATGTGGTGGACGCCATGGGCGCTAACGCGGTCAACACTGCCGTGGAACGCCTGGCGCCGATTATCGAGCGCATCACCGGGGGCAGGGTCCTTCTACGCATTCTCAGCAACCTGGCTGATCGGCGTTTGGCGCGCGCCCGGGTGACCATCGGCACCGCAGACCTGGCTTTTGGAGAGTTTAGCGGAGAAACCGTGCGCGATGGTATCGTCCAGGCCTGGGCGTTTGCTGCTGCCGACCCTTACCGTGCTGCGACGCATAACAAGGGCATTATGAATGGCATCGACTCGGTGCTGATTGCTACCGGGAACGATTGGCGCGCGGTGGAAGCCGGCGCGCACGCGTTTGCCGCCCGGGGTGGGCGCTATACCAGCCTTTCGACCTGGAGCCGGGGTGAGACCGGAAACCTGGAAGGGTCACTGGAGATGCCGATGGCCGTTGGCACGGTGGGCGGCGCCACCCGCGTTCACCCTGCGGCTCAGGCCTGCCTGCGCTTAATGGGAATTAAATCGGCTGCCGACCTGGCTGAGGTGCTGGTTTCGGTCGGCCTGGCGCAGAACCTGGCTGCTTTGCGGGCGCTGGCGACAGAGGGCATCCAGCGCGGGCACATGACCCTGCATGCACGCCAGGTAGCGGTTGCTGCCGGCGCACAACCCGAACAGATCGATGCCCTGGTCGGACGCCTGGTTGCTGATAAAATCATCCGCATTGATCATGCGATAGCAATTTTAGAAGATTGGAATGGAGGAAACCGTGGACAATAATGATCATTTGGCAGAGCAGCAGGGGGGAGTGGCTCAAATCCCATCCCGCCCCGTTGGCATTGCCGGTTATGGAGTTTATATTCCGCGGTACCGATTGCCCGGCACCGAGGTCTCGCGAATCTGGCTTGGCGAGCCTTCGCCCGGCCCGGTTAAAGAGAAGGCGGTGGCGGGGCTCGACGAAGACGTTGTCACCATGTCGATTGAGGCCGCGCGCAATGCCCTGGCACGGGCGGCGATCGACCCCCAGGAACTGCGGGCTGTGTGGGTGGGTTCAGAATCTCACCCTTATGCGGTTAAACCCTCCGGCACGATCGTGGCAGAAGCGATTGGCGCACCGGTTCACATCCAGGCCGGGGATTTCGAGTTCGCTTGCAAGGCTGGAACAGAGGCGATGGCGGCTGCCATGGGTTTGGTTGGCTCGCACATGGCGGATTACGCTCTGGCGATCGGCATGGATACCGCCCAGGCTAAACCCGGTGACGCGCTGGAGTACACCGCTTCATCGGGTGGAGCGGCTTATATTATCGGTCCGGCTGAAAACGCCTTGGCGTCAATTGACGCCCATTATTCTTTCGCGACCGATACACCGGATTTCTGGCGGCGGGAACATCAAATCTACCCCGAACACGGTCAGCGCTTTACCGGTGAACCGGCTTATTTTAATCACATTATCTCAGCTTCGCGAACCTTGCTGGATCAAATGGGTCTCACGGCAGCAGATTTCAAATATGCGGTCTTCCATCAACCCAACACGAAATTTCCCCAGCGGGTCAGCAAGCAGCTTGGCTTTACGCCGGAGCAGATCAAAGATGGGTTGCTCTCACCGGTGATTGGAAACACCTACGCCGGATCGGGCATGGTTGGGCTGTCCGCTGTACTGGATATTGCTGAGCCGGGCGATCGCATCCTGATGACCACCTACGGCTCGGGCGCCGGGTCGGACGCCTTTGTGATCACCACCCAGGAAGCGCTATTGGAACGACGGAATGCCGCGCCCAGCACCCAGACTTATATTGCCCGCCGCACACAGATCGATTACGCCACCTATGCCCGCATGCGCGGGAAGATTGCCATGAGATGAGGGTGCCATGGATAAACGCCCATCAGATGTAATTGTGGCTGGCATCAGCCAGGCACCGGTTGGTGAGTTTTGGGATCAATCGATCCGCCAGTTAGGAATCGAAGCGATCCTTGATGCCCGCAAGGATGCAGGCGGGCTGGCACCCGAGGTGCTGTATGTCGGCAATATGCTGGCTGTCTCTGCCTCTCGCCAGGCAAACCTGGGCGCCCTGCTGGCTGAGAACGCCGGTCTGTGCGGGATTGAGGGGGTCACTGTGGAAGCAGCCGACGCCTCAGGCGGGGCAGCTTTGCGGCTGGCTTACCTGGCTGTGCGCTCAGGTGCTGTGAAAACAGCCATGGCGCTGGGCGTGGAAAAGTACACCGATGTGATTGGCGGGGCATCGGAAGCCATGCTTGCTCACATGCTGGATGCTGATTACGAAGCAGCTGAGGGATTGACCCCGGCCGGCCTGGCAGCGCTTTTATTTCAGCGTTACCTGCTTGAGTATGAGGTCGATCGCGACGCCCTGGCAGGCTTCCCAGAAACCGCCCATGCCAATGCGTCGGTCAATCCAAACGCCATGTTCAAGTATCAGATGCGCCCGGATGTTTATCATCAGGCTGTTGTTTCCGAGGGTTTTACGTTGTATGACGTGGCGCCCTATGCGGATGGGGCAGCGGCAGTGCTGCTCACCCGCGAGGATTGCCTGCCTGCGGGTTGGGACCAACCGCGTGTCAGGCTGATCGGATCCAGCCTGGTTACGGATACGCTTTCTATTCATGATCGCCATCAACCGCTGGTATGGGATGCAGCCCGTTTGAGCGTTGAACGCGCCTGCCGTGCAGCAGGAATCATGCCCCGGGATGTGGATTTTTTTGAAGTCCATGACGCCACCACCCTGCATACTGTCCTTTCACTCGAGGCAGCGGGGTTTGCTTCGCAGGGACAGGGTTGGATGCTGGGCAAGCCTGAGACGATCGGACTGGGCGGTCAGATCCCGATAACCACCTTCGGCGGCTTGAAGGCACGCGGAAATCCGATCGGTGCAGCCGGGGTCTACCAGGCGGTGGAAGCCACGCTGCAATTGCGCGGGCAGGCGG